>NZ_JAIESM010000100.1 GCF_019746015.1 Sphingomonas sp.
TGTGACTGGCCAATAATTACAACTGGGAACTGGCCGGGATTTTCGGTGATTTATCGGCAAATAACGGGATCGCAGGCCATTGAAACGCCGGCATAAAAACGTGCGATCACATCGCCGTGTGAGGGGCGGGAATTTTTGGCCAGTTCCCACTTCTAGACTGGGAACTGGCCACGTATGACAAACCAAAAATCAATGACTTAGCGCGCAGCCGAACGTCAAAAATGGCGCCAGTTCCCAGTTCTTATCGGCCATCGTCGCCGTGCGCCATAAGCCATTGTTTTTGCATGATAACGACCCTCTAATTTGAGATAATCAGCTCGCGGGCGCGCGTAGGCGACATTCCGATGTGATAGGTCAATTCGACCTCCTGGATAACCGCCCAGCTGAACATATCGCGCAGCTCCGGTCGATCACCAACCGACATAATGAAGCGTCCGCAAAGGCCCTGCAGCCGCGTTGCAAGCCGCTGGAAATCGGCCCGCTCAAAGCCAGGCCCATAGTCCTCCTCGCAGCCCCAATAAGGCGGGTCGAGGTAGAACAGCGTGCCCTGTCGATCATAGCGCCGGATAAAGTCATCATAAGGCAGCGCCTCTATCGTGACGCCTTGCAGGCGCTCGTGCAGGTCGTCGAGCATCGGCGCCAAGGTGCCCAGGTTGAAGCGGCTTCGGCTTGTGTCGACGCCAAAGCCGCGACCCGTCACCTTGCCCCCGAACGCCAATCGCTGCAGATACAGAAAACGGGCAGAACGTTCCAAATCGGTTAGTGTCGTCGGGTCCTGTCGCAGCAGACGATTGAACTCGCTCCGGCTCGACAGCTTCCATTTCATCGTGTCCAGGAACGGCTGGTAATGCCGCTGCAGGATGCGAAACAGCGTGGCGACGTCGGTCGATAAATCGTTGATGACCTCGTGACGCGGCCGCGCCGCGCGCCCCAGAAACACGCCCCCCATGCCTACGAATGGCTCGGCATACAGATCGTGCGGCACGCTGGCGATCATGGCACACAGCCGCTTGGCCAAAGCGCGTTTTCCGCCAAGATAGGGCGCAATCGGCTTTGCCGGCGACACGGACTGAAGGTCGGGGAAAAACTGGGGGATAGACTCCATCTTCTCGGATGCTCACAACACGTCCCGCCGGGGCCACCGGTGAGGGGACTGAGCCCGGCGCGCGCCCGGGCAAGGTGCAGGCTGTTCTCCTGCGGCTCGGCGCGTTGCCGCGCGCCGGCCCCCCTCGATTGAAGGGAGGCAATCTGTTGTCAGAGGCACAAAGCGACGAAGAGCTGGTTGCAACAACACCCATCGGCGATCCATTGCTGGTGCTCGCTTTGGGGGAGGCGGAACGACGCAATCTTGACGAATGACGCTGGCACACCGTCATCACTCGTCCACCTTGGGGGCCTCAACCGGGCGGAGCGCGATGAAGAACTCGTCCTTCGACACCGCTTCGAAGCCCATTTTGGCGAGATCATGGTCGGGGTCATTGCCGATCGCACCGATGATGCCGGGCTTGTCGAGCTCATATTTGATGCGCAGCCACCCGGCCAGGCCGTTGCCCAGCATCGCGGTGATCGCGGCCTTCACACCCATGGCCTTGGGCAGCTTCAGCGACGGCGGCGATCGTCGCACGCCGATTTCGACGCCGGCCAGCTCGGTCGAGCGGCGCTTGCCGGCAATCTCGCCGCCGGCCACGGCCCACCAGGTCTTCAGCGCAGCAAATAGCTGGCGCAGCTCGTCCTCGCATGGCGCCGTCGCCACTGCCTGTAGCCGGCGCGCCTCGGCAATGGCGCTGTCAGCCTCGGCATCGATGGCGGCAACACGCGCCGACACGGCCGCATAGCGCGCGATCATTGCCTTGGCCTCTTCGATCGTGGTCGGCGCGGCCAGCGCGGCCGCCTTGCGGCGAGCGGTCATGACATGGTCCTTTCGAGGGTGGTGCAGGGGCGTTGCAAAGCGGCGGCAGGCGGCCTATTTTGGCCCACGGCGCGCGTGACACGGTGAATCTGTCTGCCGTAGGACCGGGCTTTGCCCGGGATCGCATGCGAGGTGGGGACAGCCCTCGCCGCGCGCCAATCAACCGCCACGGCGCACCTCCTGCCACTTGCGGCGCAGCCGTGCCACGTCATCGTCCTGGGCGAGGCGATAGCTCACCAGGTAGATTTCGCGCCGGTCGCGTGTGGCTTTGACCGTCGCGATCAGCCATTTGTCATCGACCGTCTTGAACAGCAGCAGCCGTTGATCGTCCTGCTGCAGTACAAGGTCGGGAACGGCGCCGATTTCGGGCAGCCGGCGATAATCGACCACGGTCAGTTCGGGGTGCCCCTGGCTGCGCTGCGTCTCGCCCAGCTGCTTGCGATAGGTGTCGGCTGACAGCACCACAACGGGCGTCTCAGCCGCGATCTCGGCCTGCAAATCGGGGGGCAGCATCATCACCGGCACCATCGCGCCCGGCTCGTCCAGTGCCTTCAGGAACGCATCCGACTGGACAATGTCGTTCAGCGTGGCCCGGGCGGCGGCCAGATCGCGCTGGGCCGCCTGTTCCAGCGACCGGCGCGCTTTGTCCATCACCGCGCCCATGCTCGCCTTGCCGGCATTATAGGCAAAGCCGGGGTCGATGCCCTTTGGCACCTGGATCACCCGCCCGGTACCGGGCTGTGTCCAGGGTTGCAGGTCGAGCGGCGGGCGCGCGCTCACCGTCCACCCTTCGCGGTCCAGGTCGCGCTGGCTCAGCTGGCGCACGGTGCACCGGCAATACCAGCCGCACGGCGGATAATGGGTGTCCCACCATTCATCATCAACGGGCAGGATGGTGCCATGCCATTCGCGGTGCAGTGGCCGCGTGCGCCGGTCCAGAATCGCCACATAGCGCAGGAAGGGGCGCTCGCCCTTCATTTCCTGAATGCGCTTCCACCGCCCCGCCGCACGGCTGGCCCGCAAATTGGTGTCATAGATCGTCCGCAGCCGTGCCGGCCCGATGGCAACGGGGCGGTCGGTGCCGGTCAACGCCGCATCGGTGACCAGGCCCCACCACCCCTTGCTGCGCAGATAGGGTTCAAGGTTGGCCACAAACTCGGCCGGCGTGCCGCCATTGGCGAGAACATCGGCAATCGCCGCCTGAATTTCGGCAAGGATGTCGAGATCGACAAGCTTGGCGACGGTGAAGGCGCGGGCATGCTCGGCCTGCCACATGTCGGTCCAGTTGACCGTCGCGCGCAGCCGATCGCGCGCCTCGAACGCGCGC
>NZ_JAIESM010000057.1 GCF_019746015.1 Sphingomonas sp.
AACGTGCAGTTCCTGCGCGAGAGCCTGAACGCGCAGCGCCGCGCGCGTGATGAGGCGCCGCTGTCGGGCGCGGACTTTCTGAAGCTCGCGCGGGCGCAGGCGGCGGCACTGGGGCTCGACGCGGAAATGCTGAAGCGCCCCGTGAATGTCGGCTTTTCGGGCGGCGAGAAGAAGCGCAACGAGATGGTGCAGATGGGCATTCTGGCCCCCAGCCTCGCCATTCTGGACGAGACCGACAGCGGGCTCGACATCGACGCGCTGCGCGTGGTGGGCGAGGGGATCAACCGCATCATGCGCGCGCCCGATCGCGCCGTGGTGCTGATCACGCACTATCAGCGGCTGCTCGATTATGTCGCGCCCGACTTCGTGCATATTCTGAGCGACGGGCGGATCGTGAAGACGGGCGGGCCGGAGCTGGCGCTGACGCTGGAGGCCGAAGGCTATGCGGGGGTGGCGGCGTGAGCGGCGGCCACAAGATCCTCCCCGAGCTCGGCTCGGGGAGGGGGACCATGACGCGCAGCGGCATGGTGGAGGGGCATGACCCCGCCACCGCTGTTGCGGCCTTCCCCTCCACCGCGCTTTGCGCGGTCCCCCTCCCCAAGACAAGCTTGGGGAGGAACTGATGTCGCTCACCCTTCCCACCCGCCGCGACGAGGCGTGGCGCTATAGCGATCTGGCGGCGCTGGGCGGTGCCTGGCCGGTGGCAGAGCCTGAGCATATCGCGGTGCCGGCCGGCGCGGCGATTGCCCGCGTCGTCGTGCAGGATGCCGCGCCCGATGCGGTGGCAGTGCAGGATTATGTGATCGATCTGGCCGCCGGCGCGCGCGCGACCTTCCATGTGCTGAACACCGGCGGCCGGCTGGGGCGGGTGACGATCGACGTCACCCTGCACGAGGGCGCGCATTTCGAGCTGGGCGCGGCGATGCTGGGCGGGGCGGAGCAGACGCTGGAAATCGTCACCACCGTCCGCCATGTCGAGCCGCATGCGACCAGCAACCAGCTGGTGCGTTCGGTGCTGGGCGCGCGCGCGACGGGCAGCTATCTGGGCAAGGTGGCGGTGGCGCGGCATGCGCAGAAGACCGACGCCAGCCAGTCGGTCAAGGCGATGCTGCTGGCGCGCACCGCGACCGCCAATGCCAAGCCCGAGCTGGAAATCTTCGCCGATGATGTGAAGTGCGCGCATGGCGCGACGGTGGGCGAGCTGGACGCGATGGGGCTGTTCTACCTCCAGAGCCGGGGCCTGCCGCCGGCCGAGGCCAAGGCGCTGCTGCTGCAGGCGTTCATCGCCAGCGCGTTCGAAAGCGCCGACGACGCCACGCGCGAAACGCTGGAGGCCGCCGCGCAGGCGGCGCTGGAGAAGCTGCTGTGAGCGACCTGAAAATCCTCCCCGTTCACGGGGAGGGGGACCGCCGGCCGCAGGCCGGGGGTGGAGGGGGCGCCGATGCGGCGCCCGGCTCTGCCAGCCCCCTCCACCAAGCCGCTGCGCGCCTTGGTCCCCCTCCCCGTGCCGGGGAGGATCTGGGGGCGCGGCACCGCGCCGACTTCCCCGGCCTGCCCGAGGGCTGGCATTATCTGGATAGCGCCGCCACCGCGCAGAAGCCGCAAGCCGTGATCGACGCGATCGCGCGCGCCTATGGCCCCGATTATGCGACCGTCCATCGCGGCGTCTATCAGCGCTCGGCCGACATGACGCTGGCGTTCGAGGCGGCGCGGGCCCGCGTTGCGCGCTTCATCGGCGCGGCGAGCGCGGACGAGATCGTGTTCGTGCGCGGCGCGACCGAGGGGATCAATCTGGTCGCGTACAGCTGGGCCGCGACGCAGCTGAAGCCGGGTGACCGCATCCTGCTGTCGACGCTGGAGCATCATTCGAACATCGTGCCGTGGCAGCTGGTGGCCGAACGGGTGGGCGCGGCAATCGACGTGGTGCCGCTCACCGCCGATCACCGCATCGATCTGGACGCGATGGCCGCGATGATCACGCCCCAGCACAAGCTGGTGGCGCTCGCCCATGTGTCGAACGTGCTCGGCTCGGTGCTCGACGGCGCGCGCGCGGCGCAGATCGCGCATTCGGTGGGCGCCAAGCTGCTGCTCGACGGGTGCCAGGCGGTGCCGCGCCTGCCGGTTGATGTGGCGGCGCTCGGCTGCGATTTCTACGTGTTTTCAGGCCACAAGCTCTATGGTCCGACCGGCATTGGCGTGCTGTGGGCGCGCGGCGACATTCTGGCGCAGATGCCGCCCTGGCAGGGGGGCGGCGCGATGATCGACAAGGTCAGCTTTGCCGGCACCACCTATGCCCCGCCGCCGGCCCGGTTCGAGGCGGGCACGCCGCATATCGCGGGCGCCGCGGGGCTGGCGGCCGCGATCGATTATGTGGAAACGGCCGGCGTCGCCGCGATCCACGCGCATGAGGCGGCCCTGGTGCGCGCGGCGCGCGCGGCGCTGGGCGCGATCAATTCGGTGCGGCTGTTCGGCCCCGAGGACTCGGCCGGCATTGTCAGCTTCGCGATCGAGGGGGTGCACCCGCACGACATCGGCACCATCTTGGATGAAGGCGGCGTGGCGATCCGCGCCGGCCACCACTGTGCCCAGCCGCTGATGGCGGCGCTGGGGGTGGAGGCAACCGCGCGCGCCAGCTTTGGCGTCTATTCCACCCCGGCCGATGTCGCCGCGCTGGTCGCGGGGATCGAACGGGTGACACGGATCTTCGGATGAACGGGATTTTGGCATGAGCAAGTTTGAGGTCGAGGAAGTGGAACAGGTGCCCACCCCACCCAAGGCGCGCGTGGAGCAGGACGGCGCGCGCGCGCAGTTCGAGCGCAAGCGCGACTATCTGGACGGCTTCCTGAAGGCGCAGGCCCCGGCCGAAAGCGATGGCGAGGGGCCGGGCAGCGCGGTTTATGAGGCGGTGATCGCGGCGCTGAAGGACATTTACGACCCCGAAATCCCGGTGAACATCTATGAGCTGGGGCTGGTTTACAATGTCGAGGTGAGCGACGGCCATGTCGTCGTCACCATGACGCTGACGACGCCGCACTGCCCGGTGGCCGAATCGATGCCGGCGGAGGTTGAAATCCGCGTCGGCGCGGTGCCCGGCGTCGGCTCGGCCGAGGTCAACCTGGTCTGGGATCCGCCCTGGGACCCGGGCAAGATGAGCGACGAGGCCCGGCTAGAGCTGGGGATGCTGTAGCTGTTTGCCCCTCCGCTTCGGGGGAGGGGTTACGACAAGTCTCCCCTCCCGCTTGCGGGAGGGG
>NZ_JAIESM010000002.1 GCF_019746015.1 Sphingomonas sp.
GTCGGCGGCATCATCATCGCCGAATATCTGGTCGATGTGAAAAGCGAAGTGCGGCGCTATGCGCTCGACGGCAAGCTGCTGGGGCGGGTGCCGCTCCCGGGCATCGGCTCTGTTGGCGGCTTTGGTGGCGAGATCTACGATCGCGAGACCTTCTTTGCCTTCACCAGCTTCGCCACGCCGACCACCATTTATCATTATGACGTGAAATCCGGGCGGGCGACGCCCTGGGCAATGCCGCGCGTGCCATTTGACCCGGCCGCTTTCAAGGTGAGCCAGGTCTTCTATCCGTCAAAGGATGGCACCCGCATCCCCATGTTCCTGGTGCGCAAGAAGGGCCAGCGCGGCCCCGCGCCGACCTTGCTCTATGCCTATGGCGGGTTCAACATCGCAACGCTGCCCGGCTTTTCGCCCGCGCGGCTGGCCTGGGTGGAGCAGGGCGGTGTGCTCGCCGTCGCCAATATCCGGGGCGGCAGCGAATATGGCAGCGCTTGGCATGATGGCGGCCGGCTGCAGAACAAGCAGAATGTGTTCGACGACTTCATCGCCGCCGGCGAGTGGCTGAAGGCGAACGGCATCACCGGCAAGGATCAGCTGGCGATCCAGGGCGGCTCGAACGGCGGCCTGCTGGTCGGCGCCGTCGTCAATCAGCGGCCAGATCTGTTCGCCGCCGCCCTGCCAGCAGTGGGCGTGATGGACATGCTGCGCTTCGACCGGTTCACTGCCGGGCGCTATTGGGTGGATGATTATGGCTATCCGTCGAAAGAGGCGGACTTCCGCACGCTCTATGCCTATTCGCCCTATCACAATGTGAAGCCGGGGCGTTCCTATCCGGCCATCCTGGCGACAACCGCCGATACCGATGATCGCGTGGTGCCGGGGCACACCTTCAAATACACCGCCGCGCTGCAGGCGGTCGATCTCGGTCCCAAGCCCCGGCTGGTCCGCATCGAGACGCGCGCCGGCCATGGCAGCGGCAAGCCGACCGACAAGGTGATCGAGGAGACGGCCGATCTGTGGAGCTTCGCGGCCTATTGGACCGGGCTGAAGGTGGCGCCGCTGCCGGTCGTTGCGCCGCGCGTGGGAGAAGGCAGCAAGACCACCGGCCCGCGCAAAGGGTGACGCCGCGATCTTCAGGGGCGGTTGAGCCCTTGCTCCGTCCGCGGGCGCTGATCGGTCAGCAGCTTGTATTTGGAGCGCTGGACAAACTTGCTCCAGAACCACAAGTCCGCTTGGCGCCGTGCATGGCGGCGGCGCTTTCTGGCGCGACGCCGCTGGTTGCCGATCAGCGCCAACGCCACGCTGACAAGGATCAGGCTGGCAAGCGCTGCAACGACCACGACCACGAATAATTCCATGGTGCCCTATCCATTTTTTGACTGCCGATAAATGCCCGCAGGGCCGCCACGATCCGTGTCGCTGAGCCCTCATTTTGATGAAAACAGTTAATAACGCCATTGTGTTACAAATAGGCGGTGGACCGATGGCCAAGGCGTTACACACGCCATAACATCGTCAGTGCTGAGGGCAGCAGACGTCCCGAAGCGACTGGCATCGGGGCCGCCAACCTCTTAACAGGCGGCATGACCCAGCCCAGCGATTCCATCCTCATCGTCGATTTCGGCAGCCAGGTGACCCAGTTGATCGCGCGCCGTGTGCGCGAGGCGGGGGTCTATAGCGAGATCGCCCCGTTCAATGCGGCGGCCGACGCCTTTGCCCGCATGGCGCCCAAGGGGGTCATCCTGTCGGGTTCGCCGGCCTCGGTGCTTGACGACAATGCGCCGCAGGTGCCGGCGGCGATCTTCGAAAGCGGCGTCCCGCTGCTGGGCATCTGCTATGGGCAGCAGGCGATGATGGCAGCGCTGGGCGGCGCCGTGGCGCGCGGCGACAGCGGCGAGTTCGGCCATGCCTTTATCGACGTTGCCGATGGCTGCGTGCTGTTCGACGGCCTGTGGGCGGAGGGCGAACGCCATCAGGTGTGGATGAGCCATGGCGACAAGGTGACCGCGCTCGCCCCCGGTTTCCGGGCCGTCGCCGCCTCGCCGGGCGCGCCCTATGCCGTGATCGCAGACGATGCGCGCCGCTATTACGCGATGCAGTTCCACCCGGAAGTGGTGCACACGCCCGATGGTGCCCGGCTGATCGCCAATTTCGCGCGCCATGTCTGCGGCCTGACGGGCGATTGGACGATGGCCGAGTTCCGCGCGACCAAGATCGCCGAAATCCGCGCGCAGGTGGGCAGCGGCCGGGTGATTTGCGGGCTGTCCGGCGGTGTTGATTCGGCGGTGGCGGCCGTGCTGATCCATGAGGCGATCGGCGAGCAGCTGACCTGCGTGTTCGTCGACCATGGCCTGATGCGCAGCGGCGAGGCGGAGCAGGTCGTCAGCCTGTTTCGCGGCGCGTACAACATCCCGCTCGTCCATGTGAATGCCGAGACGCTATTCCTGAGCGGCCTTGCCGGCGTGACCGACCCGGAGGCCAAGCGCAAGTTCATCGGCAAGACCTTCATCGACGTTTTCGAGGCCGAAGCACGCAAGATCGGCGGCGCCGCCTTCCTGGCGCAGGGAACGCTCTATCCGGATGTGATCGAAAGCGTCAGCTTCACCGGTGGCCCCTCGGTGACCATCAAGAGCCATCACAATGTCGGTGGCCTGCCCGAGCGGATGAACATGGCGCTGGTCGAGCCGTTGCGCGAGCTGTTCAAGGACGAGGTGCGCGCGCTGGGCCGCGAACTCGGCCTGCCCGAGGTGTTCGTCGGCCGCCACCCCTTCCCGGGGCCGGGCCTTGCCATCCGCATTCCGGGCGAAGTGACCAAGGAACGCTGCGACATTTTGCGCAAGGCGGATGCCATCTATCTGGAGGAAATCCGCAACGCCGGGCTGTACGACGCGATCTGGCAGGCATTTGCGGTGCTGCTGCCGGTGCGCTCGGTCGGCGTGATGGGCGATGGGCGCACCTATGACCATGTGCTCGCGTTGCGCGCGGTCACGTCGACCGACGGGATGACGGCACAGGCGTTCGAATTCCCCGGCGGTTTCCTGCCGCGCGTCGCGACCCGCATCGTCAACGAGGTGCGCGGCATCAACCGCGTGACCTATGACTATACCAGCAAACCCCCCGGCACCATCGAATGGGAATGATTTTTGCCCGTCCGAGGGTATCCAAAACTACGCCAGAATACGCTCTAACTCACTGAAATACAGAAATAATCAAGCCATAGCTTATCGATGTCTATCGGTGGGCATGGAACGCGTCTGTCGTATCTGGTGACGGACCCGCCCCCCGTTGATCATCCGGAAAATCGAAAGTACCGTCACAGCGACAGAGGCCTGTGACGGTACTTTTTTCGGCCTAATATGCTGAAAATAAACAGATATATCCGCCGAAAGCCTCCGAAAAATGCCTGACGGTCTTTTTTTGCGTGGAGGCCCCAAATGTTGACGGATGCAGCACTCAAGTGCCTGAAACCAAAAGCCAAAATGTACAAGGTGACCGATCGTGACGGCATGTACGTGCGCGTCGC
>NZ_JAIESM010000012.1 GCF_019746015.1 Sphingomonas sp.
GGCCAGATTGCGGGCTATGCACTGGGTGAGGCGCGCTGATGTTTCATAAACCGATCATCGGTGCCGACAGCCGCCGCGTCACCGTGATGCAGGGCCAGGCGCGCGCCTCCAACGAGCCGGGGGTCAGCTTCACCACCGTGCTGGGCAGCTGCATTGCCACCTGTCTTTACGACCCCATCGCCATGGTGGGGGGGATGAACCACTTTCTGCTGTCGGAACCGCCGCGATCGAGCGGTCAGGGCGTGCTCGACGAGCATTATGGCGCCTATCTGATGGAAGTGCTGATCAACGAAATGCTTGGCCTGGGCGCGAGCAAGGCGCGGATGAAAGCCCATCTTTACGGTGGCGCGAATATGCACCGGGCAATGCTGAAGATCGGCACGGCGAATGGCGCTTTCGCCAAGAGCTTTCTGGAGCGCGAGCGCATTCCGGTGATGCATGCCGATCTGGGCGGCACCGATGCGCGCCGCGTCGAATTTCTGCCGACGCTGGGCAAGGCGCGGTGCCGCTCGGTCGCCGAGCAGATGGCGCCGCAGCCGGTTGAACGGCGGCCGCGCGATACCGGCGATGTTGAACTTTTTTGAAAGCTTTTTGAGCGAACACGGGCAGGCGGGGTAAATGACATGCAAACCAGAGTTCTGACAGTAGATGACAGCAATGTGATGCGGGCGCTGCTGCGTTCGGCACTGACCGAGCATGGCTTCGACGTGGCACAGGCGATCGACGGCGTCGATGCGCTTGAATGGCTGGAGGAAAACGACGTCGACGTCGTGATTACCGACATCAACATGCCGCGCATGGACGGCTTTGGCCTGATCGAGAAGCTGCGCGCGCATCAGCGCCACCGCGACCGGCCGATTCTGGTGCTGTCCACCGAAAGCGGCGAGGACAAGAAGGCGCGCGCGCGTGCCGCCGGCGCGACCGGCTGGATCGTGAAGCCGTTCGACGCCGAAAAGCTGGCGACGGCGGTGCGCCGCGTCAGCCACTGAGTTTGATCATTTAAGGGGGAGCCAAGCACATGGCGCGTCAGATCATCACTTTCCAGGTTGAGGACCAGGTGTTCGGGGTGGACATCATGGCGATCCGCGAGATCCGCGCCTGGACGCCCACCACCCGCCTGCCGCACGTGCCGCATTATGTGGCCGGCGTCGTCAACCTGCGCGGCACCGTGCTGCCGGTGATCGACCTTGCCGCGCGGCTGGGCTGGCGCAATACCGAGCCGACCGCGCGCCACGTGATCATCGTGACCCGCGTGGCCGAGCAGTTCCGTGGCCTGATCGTCGATTCGGTCAGCGACATCGTGACCTTTGCCGATGATCAGCTGCAGTCGCCGCCCGCCACCAGCGCCGATGCCGTGGTGCCTTTCCTGGAAGGGCTGGTCGCGATCGACGAGCGGATGGTGATGGTGCTCGATCTGCCGCGCCTGACTGGCGAGACCGAGATGCGCGACGCCGCCTGATCCACCCCCTGGCCAATGTTAGTTTAAGGAAATATCGATGCCGGCCATCAAAGTTCTTGTTGTCGATGACTCGCTCACCATGCGCGCCCTGTTCACCAGCGCGCTTGAGCGGAGCAAGGACATTGTGGTGGTGGGTGCCGCCGGCGACGCGGCCGAAGCGCGCCAGCTGATCGAGGAGCTGAAGCCCAATGTGGTGACGCTCGACGTGGAAATGCCCGGCATGAACGGCCTCGATTTCCTGGCCGAGATCATGGACAAAAAGCCCATGCCGGTGATCATGCTGTCGACGCTTACCCACAAGGGCGGTGACGTGTCGCTGCGCGCGCTGGAAATCGGCGCGGTCGATTGCTTCCCCAAGCCCGCGCGCGCCACGCCCGACGAGTTCGAGAAGATTTCGGGCAAGCTGTGCAAGCTCGTCATCACCGCGTCGAAGACCAATGTCGCGGCAAAGAAGGTCGAATCGAAGCCTGCCAGCGCCATTCGCGACTATCGCTATGACGGCGCGGTGATCGGCATTGCCGGCGGCATGGGCGGCCCCGATGCGGCGCTGGAAATGCTGGCGCGCTATCCCGCCAACTGCCCGCCGACCATATTGATGCTGCCGATGGACGAAGGGCTGGTGGTGCCCTTTGGCGCGAAGCTCGCCCGGGCGGTGGCCGCCGAAGTGAAGATCGCCGCCGACGGCGTGGCGCTCCACGAGGGGCATATCTATATCGCCAGCGCACCTACGCACCATGTCGTGGTGGATCGCTGGCCGGGTGGCATGATCCGCATGGTCGACCGCGAGCCGGTGAACGGCGCGCGACCGAGCCCCGATATGCTGTTTGCCACGCTTGCCAAGGTGGCCGGCCTGCGCGCCGGTGGCGTGATGCTGTCGGGCGGGGGCGCCGATGGCGCCGCCGGGCTGGCTGCGATTGCTGCCGCCGGTGGCCGCGCGATTGTTCAGGACCCCGCCACCGCGCTGATCGCCGAAGGGATTGAGGCCGTTCGTGCGCGCCTGCCCGAGGTGAAGACGCTCGCCGCGGCGGATATTGCCCCGGCGCTGCTCGAACGCATCAGCCTCAGCGCGGCCGCCTGATCCGGGAAAGCAACCGACATGATGATGCAGCGTGAATGGCTCGCCAGAGTAGGCGAGCAGCTCAACCGGCTGGCGGCGGAGATTGAACAGCTCGGCGAAAAACTGTGCGCCGACCCGGAAATGATGGTGCGCAACCTGACCGCGCTGCAGGCGATCGACGCGATCGCCCAGCAGCAGCAATGCCTGGCGCGGATCGTGACCGCCGAAGAGATGGACGACGCCGTCGCCGCGTGCAGCTTTGCCGAGCTGAAGGAACGCCTGCTCGCCGCGTGAGGTGCGCGCCGCGTGGTTGACAGCGCATCGCATCCACCGCACAGCCAGCCGGCGCGGCAACGCCCGGTCGGGGAGTAGCGCAGCCTGGTAGCGCATCTGCTTTGGGAGCAGAGGGTCGCAGGTTCGAATCCTGTCTCCCCGACCATTGCCGCCGCGCCGCTTTCCCGCTTATGGCCATGCCGGATCAGGGGCATGGTGGTGGACGATATCAGCTATCGCATCATAGTGGATGACGCGGCGCGGGATAAGGCGCCGCTGGCGGCCTTGTGCGGCCGGGTGTTCGGCACCTTCGATCCTGGCTATCTCGACCGGCTGACGGATGTCGCCGACCCCGTTCTGGTGCAGGCGCTGCACGGCGACGCGCTGATCGGCTTCAAGCTCGGCTATCGGCGCGGCGCGACGCTGTTCTACAGCTGGCTGGGTGGGGTCGACCCCGACTGGCGCCGGCGCGGCATCGCCGAGCAATTGGCCATAATGCAGCACGACCGGCTGATGGCGCTGGGCTATGCCACCGTCGAGACGCGTACGCGCGCGAACAACAACGCGATGATCATCCTCAACCTGCGCTCGGGGTTCGAGGTGCGCGGCTTCGAGATTGATGCCGCCGGCAATCCCGTCGTCACCCAGCGCAAGCGGCTGGCCGGCCCCGCCTAGGCGGGGGCACGGTTACAGCTTGGTCGACCATTCCACCAGCCAGTCGGGCGAAGCGGCGACGAGCACCCCTTCGACCTGGCGGTCGATCCCGGTCAGGATGGCCGCGCCGATGACCAGCAGCATCGCACCCAGCACCAGCTTGCCGTTCTTGCCGGTGTTCATCAGCCGGCCGCGCCAGCGCGCGATCAGGCTGCGGCCGGC
>NZ_JAIESM010000048.1 GCF_019746015.1 Sphingomonas sp.
GGAGCGGGCTGGTGCCGTCACCGTTTCAGCGAAAGCTGAAACCCACTTCAGCCCGTCAGCGCCGCCACCATCCGCTGCTCGGCCGCCACCAGCGGCGCAAAGCTGGGCCGCGCCAGGATCGCCGCGACATAGGCCGCCAGCCGGGGCCAGCGCGCCGCGTCGATCGCGCACTCGGCATGCGCCAGATTGACGAAGGGGCTGGCCACCGCAATGTCGGCCAGCGTCAGCCGGTCCTCGACCAGAAACCCGCTCGCCGGGATCACGCCTTCGAGATAGTCGCAAACGGGCGGCAGCTCCTCCGCCTCGGCCTGCGCGGCGAGCGCCTCGTCACCGGCGCGCTTCAGGATTTTGGGCGCGAGGAAGCGGTTGAAGAAGATCTTGCCGCTGCCGCCGACGAAGATGGTGTCGGCCAGTTCGTCGAACCAGATCGTGCGCGCGCGCGCCATCGGCTCGGTGGGGATCAGTGCGGGCGCCGGAAATTTCGCCTCCAGATAGGCGATGATCGCGCTCGAATCCGAAATGCAGAAGTCGCGGCCGCCATCGGCACCGGGGTCGCGCAGCGCCGGCATCTTGCGGAACGGGCTTGCTTCCAGAAAGGCCGGCGGTTGCCCGGCTAGCCCCACCGGCTCCAGCGTGAGCGTAATGTCCTTCTCACGCGCATAGGCCAGCACCTTGCGGACATAGGGCGAAAGCACGGCGCCATAGAGGATCATGATCGGGCTCCTGATCGTTGCTGCTGCTGGCTAGGGTGTTCCGTTTCAGACCGCAACCTATTTCAGCGCATAATGGTCAGCGAGCCGGTCGAGCGCGAGCGTGAGGACGAGGCGACCGGCACGCGCCGGCCAGCCGAGCGCGCGTTCGGCGAGCGGCAGGCCTTCGCCGGCGCAGACGACGCGCCAGGCAATGTCGGCCAGGCCCGGGCCGAGCGCGGCAATCGCGGCGTCGAAGCGGCGCTTGGCGGCGATCCGGCCGAGCGCGGGATCGCCGGCGATGGCGCCGGCGTGGCGGCCGGCGGGCACCGCGTCCCACCGCATCGTCACCCGCGCCGCCAGGCCAGCCGCCTCGAAATCGGCGCGCAGCCGCTCGCCCGCCTCCATCTGGCGCGGCGAGACCAGCCCGCGCGCGGCGAGCCACGACAGCGGCGATTCGGCGCGGTTGACGGTCGCGCTGCGGCGGCCGGCGCGCGCTGGGCGGGCGGTGGGGCCGAAATCATCGAGTTCCACATCAACCATGTCGCGCATCGGGGGTCAGCTCCTGCGTTCGGGGGGCGAATCGCACTTGCCATAATCGGCTGGTTGTAGGAAAGAAGAATAACCGATCTGGTTATCTTAGGAAGGAGCGCCTGCGATGATCACCGCCATCCGCGATGTGCGCCGCGCGCGCGGCATGACGCTGGACGATGTCGCGCGCGCCTGTGTGCCGCCCACCACCGCGCAGACCATCGGCCGGCTGGAAACGGGCACGCGCACCGTCTCGGTCGCGTGGCTCAACCGCATTGCCGCCGCTTTGGGCGTGGAAGCGACCGAGCTGGTGCGCCTGTCGGACGAGGGCGTGCCGGTCGCCGCGCTGCTGGGGCCGGACGGGGCCGTGGCGCCGCGCGCGCCGATGGCGCTGGCCGCCCCGCGCCCCGGCACCGGGCTGGTCGGGCTGGTGGTGCAGGCCGGGCTGGGCGATTATCGCGCAGGCGACCAATTGTGGTGCGAGCGGCTGGCACCCGAGGGGTTCGCGCGCGCGCTCAACCGCGACGTGCTGGTGCCGCGCCCGGCCGGACGGTTCGCGTTCGGCCGGCTGATCGGGCGGGAGGAGGGGCGCATCCAGCTGATCGGGCTTGCCGCCGGCGCGCGCCAGCAGGTGCTGGCCGATCCACCCTGGATGGCGCGGGTCATCCGCCTGATTCGCGATTTATAACAAGGACTTGGGCGGGAAATGGTGGGCGCTGACGGACTCGAACCGCCGACATTCTCGGTGTAAACGAGACGCTCTACCAACTGAGCTAAGCGCCCCCGGCGCCGCCACTGGCAGAGCGCGCCGCTCAGCGCAAGGGGGCCGCCGCCCAATAGCGGCCCATCGCCGCCAGCGCCGCCGGCGACAGCGCCAGAAACGCCCGCCGGCCATCATCGGGATCGGGCGAGCGCACCAGCAGCCCCAGCGCCGTCAGCCGCTGGATCCAGCGCAGCGCTGTGGTCGGCGCGACGGCGGCGGCAATGCACAGCGACGAGACCGAGACCTGCGCCCCTTCCAGATGCGCGGCATGCAGGTCGAGCAGCATGTCCCAGGCCGGATCCTCGAACAGCCCGGCGCCGAACAGCGCGTCGCGCAGCCGCCGCGCCTTGATCACCGCACGGATATCGGCGGCAGTGACGGGGGCAGCCCCGGCATCGCCAGCGCGATAGGCGGTCGTCCGGTCGGCCAGCGCAACCGGCGGGCGCTCCCCCGGGTCGGCGGAAAGGCGGGACAGCGTCTCGACGAGGCGGGCAATCTCATCACGCAGCGCCGCCAGCCGCTCGGCCTCGGTCTCGCGCAGCCGGGGGGCGGGCGCGGCGCGGCGGGCCAGCGTCAGCGCCGCCACCCGCTCCGACAGCCCCGCCGCGCAGAGCAATTGCGCCGGCGTCTCGATCAGCGCGGCGGCGACCAGGTCGATCTGCGCCGGCGCCATCGCCACCACCAGCGCGGTGCCACCGGCCGCTGCCGCCGCCGCCGCCGCGATCAACGGCAGCAGCACATCATCGCCGAGGTCCGCTGCCTCGATCAGCAGCACGGGCGCCGCCACCGGCACGCTGAGCGCGGCCGGCGCGATCAGATGCGCGCCCGCCAGCGCGATAGCCTGTTCGCCCATCGCCGCCCCGGCCGGCGCCGCGACCAGCGCGACTGCGCCAGGCCCGGCGCCCCAACCCGTCATCGCGCGGTCACCCGATCGCCTTGACGATATCCTCGACCATCTTCTTGGCGTCGGCGAGCAGCATCATGGTGTTGTCCATGTAGAACACGTCATTGTCGACGCCGGCATAGCCCACGCCCCCCATGCTGCGCTTGATGAACAGCACGGTCTTGGCCTTTTCCACGTCGAACACCGGCATGCCGAAAATGGGCGATCCCTTGTCGGTCTTCGCCGCCGGATTGACCACGTCGTTCGCGCCGATGATGAAGGCGACGTCGGTCTGGGCGAACTCGCTGTTGATGTCCTCCAGCTCGAACACCTCGTCATAGGGCACGTTCGCCTCGGCGAGCAGCACGTTCATGTGCCCGGGCATGCGCCCCGCCACCGGGTGGATGGCGAACTTCACCCGCACGCCATGTTCCTTCAGCTTGTCGGTCATCTCGCGCAGCACATGCTGGGCCTGAGCGACGGCCATGCCGTAACCCGGCACGATGATGACCTGCTCGGCCTGGCTCATCAGGAAGGCGGCGTCATCGGCCGAGCCGCGCTTCCACGGCCGGTCGACCTTGGCCGCGTCCCCGCCCGAGGCGACCGCGCCGAAGCCGCCGGCGATCACGCTGATGAAGCCGCGGTTCATCGCCTTGCACATGATGTAGCTGAGGATCGCGCCCGACGAGCCGACCAGCGCGCCGGTGATGATCATCGCGGTGTTGTGCAGCGTGAAGCCCATCGCGGCGGCCGCCCAGCCCGAATAGCTGTTGAGCATCGAGACGACGACCGGCATGTCCGCCCC
>NZ_JAIESM010000051.1 GCF_019746015.1 Sphingomonas sp.
TTCGGGCCGTTCGGTCTCGACATCCTTCATCGAATGGACGGCGGCGTCGATCTCGCCGGCGAGCAGCGCGCGGTCCAGCTCCTTGGTCCACAGCGCCTTGCCGCCGATTTCGGCCAGCGCGCGGTCCTGCACCTGATCGCCGGTGGTCTTGATGATGACGATGGCGACATCATCTTCGGCCCAGCCATGCGCGGTGCACAGCGCGGCGCGGGTCATATGGGCTTGGGCGAGGGCGAGCGGCGAGCCGCGCGAGCCGAGGCGGAACAGGGTCATGCCCCTTGTGCTAACGCGGCTTTGCCCTAGAGGGAAGCGATGGCCCTGATCCTTGGCCTTGAATCTTCCTGCGACGAAACCGCAGCCGCCCTCGTCACCAGCGACGGCCGGGTGCTGGCGCACCGGCTGGCGGGGCAGGAAGCGGCGCACCGCCCCTATGGCGGGGTGGTGCCCGAAATCGCCGCCCGCGCGCATGTCGACAAGCTCATTCCGCTGGTGGCGGAGGCGCTGGCGGAGGCGGGCGTGGCGCTCGCGGATGTCGATGCGGTGGCCGCCACCGCCGGCCCCGGGCTGATCGGTGGCGTCATGGTGGGGCTGGTGACGGGCAAGGCGCTGGCGCATGCCGCCGGCCGGCCGCTGGTGGCGGTCAACCATCTGGAAGGCCATGCGCTCAGCCCCCGGCTGGCCGAGCCGGGCCTGCGCTTTCCCTATCTGCTGCTGCTGGTCTCGGGCGGGCATTGCCAGCTGCTGTTCGTCGAAGGGGTGGGCCGCTATCGCCGGCTGGCCACCACGATCGACGATGCCGCCGGCGAAGCGTTCGACAAGAGCGCGAAGATCCTCGGCCTGGGCTTTCCCGGCGGCCCGGCGCTGGAGCGGGCGGCAGCGCTAGGCAATGCCGCCGCCGTACCGCTGCCGCGCCCGCTGAAAGGATCGGCCGAGCCGCATTTTTCCTTTGCCGGCCTGAAAAGCGCGGTCGCCCGCGCCTGGGCCTCGGGCGATCACCGCGCGGAGGACATTGCCGCCGGCTTCCAGCAGGCAGTGGTCGAGTGCCTGATCGATCGCACCGCGCGGGCGCTGGCGCGCGCGCCGGGCGCAAGCGCGCTGGTGGTGGCGGGCGGCGTTGCCGCCAATGGCGCGGTGCGCACCGCGCTTGGCGCGCTGGCGGCGGCCAATGGCCTGGCCTTTGTGGCGCCGCCGCAATGGCTGTGTACAGACAATGCCGCGATGATTGCCTGGGCCGGTGCCGAACGCTTCGCAGCGGGGCTCACCGATCCGCTCGACACGCCGGCGCGCGCGCGCTGGCCGCTCGATCCGGGCGCGGAGGCCGTGCGCGGCGCCGGGGTGAAGGCATGACCATCGGCGTGATCGGCGCGGGCGCCTGGGGCACCGCGCTCGCGCAGGTGCTGGCGGCGGCCGGTGCCGGGGTGACGCTGTGGGCGCGTGAGGCCGAGGTGGTCGAGCGGATCAACCAGGCGCGGGAAAACCCGCTGTTCCTGCCCGGCGTCACCCTGTCCCCCGCGATCAGAGCGACGGGCACGCTCGCAGCGCTGGCCGGCGCCGATGCGCTGCTGGTCGTCTGCCCGGCGCAGCATGTCCGCGCGGTGCTGGGCGCGCTGCCGCCGCTTGACTGCCCGCTGATCCTGTGCGCCAAGGGGATCGAGGCGGGCACGCTGCTGTTGATGAGCGAGGTGGCGGGCGCGCTGCACCCGGCGGCGCCGCTCGCAGTGCTCTCCGGCCCGACTTTCGCGCATGAGGTGGCGGCCGGAAAGCCGACCGCGCTGACGCTGGCCTGCGCCGATGCCCCCACCCGCGCGGCGCTGATCGCGCGCTTTGCCGGCACGCCGCTGCGTCCCTATGGCTCGGCCGATGTGGTCGGCGCCGAAATCGGCGGGGCGGTGAAGAATGTGCTGGCGATTGCGTGCGGCGTGGTGTCGGGCGCGGGGCTGGGCGAAAATGCGCGCGCGGCGACGATTGCGCGCGGCTTTGCCGAAATGACGCGGTTCGGCGTGGCGCGCGGCGGGCAGGCGGCAACGCTCGCCGGGCTGTCCGGGCTGGGCGATCTGGTGCTGACCTGTTCATCGACCGCGTCGCGCAATTTCGCGCTCGGCATGGGGCTGGGCCAGGGGCGGCCGGCCGCTGCCTTGCTGGCTGATCGCCGTACCGTGGCCGAGGGTGCGCATACCGCCCCCGTGCTGCAGGCGGCAGCGGCGCAGGTGGGGGTGGAAATGCCGATGGTGCAGGCGGTGTGCGCGCTGCTGGACGGCGCACCGGTGGCCGGGGTGGTCGATGCGCTGCTCAGTCGCCCGCTGAAGGACGAGGGCGTCTAGGGGCGTGAAGCGGGCGCGTCGCCGCCACAAATCACGCTAGAAATCGACCGCAATGCCCTTCAGCTCCCAGTCGCCATAGCGCACCGGGTTGCGGCCCAGCGGGTCCTGGTCGGGCGCTGCCGCCGGAGCGGGCGTGGGTTTGGGCAGCGGCGGGCTCTTGGAAAGATAGGCCGGTGGCTTCACATGGCTGGGGCGTTGGCCCATGGCGCAGTTTCCCTGTCCGTGAAATGGTCGCAATGCCCGATGGAGCCGATGCCCCCTGCGAATCAACCCCAAAGCGACCAGCCGCCCGGCGTTCCCGCCCGCCGCGCCGCGCTCAAATTGCTCGATGCGGTGCTGCGCCGTGGCGAGGCGCTGGAACAGGCGCTGCCGGCGGCAACGCGCGGCATTGCCCGCGCCGATGACCGCGCGCTTGCCCATGCGCTGGCCGCCGGGGTGCTGCGCTGGCTGAGCGATCTCGACGCGCTGATCGATTCGGCAACCGCACGGCCACTGCCCGACGATGCCAAGCCGCGGATGGTGCTGCGCATCGCGCTGGCGCAGGCGCTGATCCTGCGCACGCCGGCGCATGCGGCAATCGCCACCGTGCTGCCGCTGGTGGAAGGCGGGCCGAAGCGGCTGGTGCACGGCGTGTTCGGCACGCTCAGCCGCCGGGGCGCGGCGCTGCCGGCGCTGCCCAGCCTGCCGCCCGCGCCGGTTGCGCGCTGGACTTCGGCCTGGGGGCTTGACGTCATCGCCGCCGCCCGTGCCGCCAGCGTGGCGCCGCCGCCGCTCGACCTGACCCTTGCCGACCCGGGCGAGACGGCGGCGCTTGCCGCGCGGCTGGGCGGGGAGAGCCTGATGCCCGGCCATCTGCGCCTGGCCGAGCATGGCGCCATTCCCGATATGGAGGGATTTGGCGAGGGCAGCTGGTGGGTGCAGGATCTGGCAGCCGCGCTGCCCGCACGGCTGCTGGGCGCCGGCACGGGCACCGCGCTTGACCTGTGCGCCGCGCCCGGCGGCAAGACGCTGCAACTCGCCGCCGCCGGCTGGGCGGTGACCGCGCTCGACATCGCCAAAAGTCGTCTGGCGCGACTAAGCGAAAATCTGGCGCGCACCGGGCTTTCTGCCCAGATTGTGACGGCCGATGCGCTCGACTGGGCGGCCCCGGCCCCGTTTGACGCCGTGCTGCTCGACGCGCCGTGCACCGCGACCGGCATTTTCCGCCGCCACCCTGAAGTGCTCCACCGCGTGACGCCCGCGCAGATCGCCGAGATGAGCGCGCTTCAGGCGCGGCTGATTGCCCGCGCGGCGGACTGGGTGCGCCCCGGCGGGCGGCTGGTCTATGCCACCTGCTCGCTCGAACCTGAAGAGGGCGAGCGCGTGGTCGAGGGCCTGTTGGCGGCGCGGCCCGATTATCGCCTGCTGCCGCCCGGCGCCGACGAGCTGCCGGGCGGCATTGCGGCGGCGGCGCCCGGCTGGCTGCGGCTGGTGCCGGGCACGCTTGGCGCGCAGGGCGGTTGCGACGGCT
>NZ_JAIESM010000076.1 GCF_019746015.1 Sphingomonas sp.
ATCACGAAATCCTCGGCCATACCGCCGGCAAGATGCGCAAGAACCGCATCCGCGTGCTGGTGGGCGACGATGTGCTGGTCGAACTGACGCCCTATGACCTGACCAAGGGGCGCATCACCTATCGCTTCAAATAAGCTTCTGGGCCGGGCATGAAGCTCGTGCTCGCCTCCGCCTCGCCCCGCCGGCGCGATCTGCTCGCCCGGCTGGGGGTGACGCCGTACCGGATCGCTGCCCCCGATATCGACGAAACGCCCCGCCGGGGTGAGCAGCCGCGCACCTATGTCGAGCGGATGGCGCGCGAAAAGGCGCTTGCCGTGCCGCGCGCCGGGGACGAGCTGGTGCTGGCGGGCGACACTACGGTCGCCGCCGGCCGGCGCATTCTGGGCAAGGCCGAAAGCGCCGACGAGGTGCGCGCGATGCTTGCTCTCCTCTCCGGCCGGCGGCACCAGTGCCTGACGGCGTTGTGCCTGGTCGGCCCCGATGGCCGGCCGCGCCTGCGCCTGTCCGCCAGCACCATCGCCTTCAAACAGCTGAGCGCGGCCGAGATCGACGCTTATGTCGACAGCGGCGAAGGGCTGGGCAAGGCCGGCGGCTATGCCATTCAGGGCCGCGCCGAGGCGCTGATCCGCTGGATGCAGGGCAGCTATTCGGGGATTGTCGGCCTGCCGCTGTTCGAGGCGCGCGCGCTGCTGACCGGCGCCGGCTATCGCTGTGGCTGAATGGCTGATCGAAAACGGCATTGGCGAGGTGCGCGCCGCGCTGGTCGATGACGGGCGCATCGTGAAGGCGCGGATAGAACTGCCCGGGCTGCGGCTGGGCAGCGTGGTGGCGGGGCGGCTGGCCCCGGCGCGCCGGGTGCGGCTGGAGGGGGGCGGGGAGATCGCGCTCGACGGCCCGGCTGGCGCCCCCGAAGGCACGGCCGTCCGCGTGCGCATCACGCGCGAAGCTATTCCCGAGCCCGGCCGGCTGAAGCCCGCGCGCGGCGTGGTGACTGATGCGCCGCTCGCCCCCGGCCCCGATCTGCGCGCCCGGCTGGCCGCCGGCGGGATAGGGGTGCGCGAGGGTCACGCCCATGCCGAGGACGCGCTGGAAGCCGCGGGCTGGGGCGAGCTGCTCGACGAGGCGACGACCGGCGATATCGGCTTTGCCGGCGGCATGCTGCGGATGACGCCGACGCCGGCGATGACGCTGTTCGACGTCGATGGCGATGGCCCGCTGGAGCCGCTGGCGGTGGCGGCGGCAGCCGCGGTGGCGGCGGCGATTGTCCGCCACGGCATCGGCGGGTCGATCGGCATCGATTTTCCGACCCTGGCCGGCAAGGCAGCGCGCGCCGCCGTGGCGGCGGCGATCGATGCCGCGCTGCCGCCGCCGTTCGAGCGCACCGCGCTCAACGGTTTCGGCTTTTTGCAGATCGTGCGTCCGCGCCCGCGCGCCGCGCTGCCTGAGCTGCTGCGCGCCGATCCGCTGGCGGCGGCCGCCCGCGCGCTGCTGCGCCGGCTGGAACGCACCCCCGCCGGCGCCACGCCCGAGCCGGTGCCGCCGGCGCTTGCCCCCCATATCCTGCCCGAATGGCGCGCCGAACTTGCCCGCCGCACGGGCCGCACCTGGAGCCTGTAATGCCGCTGTGCCCGATCTGCCGCCGCCCGACCGCGCCCGCCCACAAGCCCTTTTGCAGCCAGGGCTGCCGCGACCGCGACCTGCTGCAATGGCTGGGCGAGGGCTATCGCCTGCCCGCCGGCCCCGTGGACGACACCGAAGAGACCGCGAAAACCGGGCTGGACAGCGACGACGCGGCCGACTAAGAGGCGCGCTCTTGGCCGCCAAAGCCAATGCCCAAGTAGCTCAGTTGGTAGAGCATGCGACTGAAAATCGCAGTGTCGGTGGTTCGATCCCGCCCTTGGGCACCATTTCCCCACCGGCTCGATTGACCGCTCGTCGCGCCGGGTGACGGCATCCTCTGCCGGCGTTATCCCAAATCAATCGCCCGGAAACGCTACAGCCGGTCGGCCAGCAGCGCGGCGAGGGCCTCCACCCCGCGCGCATCATCCTCGTCGAAACGGGCGGGCGTCGGCGAATCGAGATCGAGAACGCCGAGCAGCACGCCGCCGCGCATAATCGGCACCACCAGTTCAGAGGCGCTGTCGGCATCGCAGGCGATATGGCCGGGAAAGGCGTGGACATCGGCCACCAGCTGGGTGGTGCGCGTGGCCGCCGCCGTGCCGCACACCCCCTGGCCGAGCGCAATGCGGATGCACGCCGCCTTGCCCTGAAACGGCCCCAGCACCAGCGTGTCGCCCAGCAGCCTGTAAAAGCCGGCCCAGTTCAGATCGGGCAGATATTGCGCGATCAGCGCCGAGGCATTGGCCATGTTGGCAACCGGGTCCGCCTCTCCGGCAGTCAGCGCGTCGAGCGCGGCGAGCAGTTCGCGATAAAGCGCGGGCTTGTCGGTGGCGGCAATGTCGAAGGTGAACATGTCGCGGGATGTAGGGAAGGCACCGCCGCTTGGCGAGGGGGGCTTTAAGTGTCTGATTCGAAATTCGCGAAAGAGCGAATTTCGAGGCGGTGCCGGACTATCCGAAACCGAGTTTCGGATCAGACACTAAGGCTCCAGCCGCACTTTGCCGCGTGCGGCCTTCACCGCAGCGCGGCCTTTCTTCGCGTCCACGCGCCGGGCTTTGGCGGCCTTGGTCGGCCGGGTCTTGATGCGCCGCTCGGGCCGTTCATGCGCGGCGGCGAGCAGCGCGTCGAGCCGGGCGCGGGCGTCGGCGCGGTTCGCCTCCTGCGTGCGGAAGCGGCGCGCGACAATCATCAGCGATCCTGTCGCCGACAGCTTGCTGCCGGCCAGCGTCTTCAGCCGGCGATAGACATCGGGCGCCAGCCCCAGCGCAAACACGTCGACGCGCAACTGCACGGCGGTTGCCACTTTGTTGACATTCTGCCCGCCCGGGCCGGTGGCCGCCAGAAAGCGTTCCTCGATCGCGTGGTCGGGCACCGGCGTCATGGCGCAAAGCCTGTCTCGGCAAAGCGGCCGGGCATCGGCGCGGTTGCCTCGATGGCGGGCTTGCCCGGGCGCGGCACGCCGAGCGCGGCGGCGTGGAGCAGCATGCCGTGCGGGCCGGCGCGGCCATAGACCGGGTCGCCCGCCACCGGACAGCCCAAGCCGGTCGCGGCATGGACGCGGATCTGGTGGGTGCGGCCGGTCTCCGGCATGAACGCGACCAGCGCGCGCGCGCCTTCGGTGCGCAGCAGCTCCCAGCGCGTGCGGGCGGGCTTGCCATTGGCGCTGGCGACCATGCGCCAGCCCGCCTCGCGCGAGCTGGTCTTGGCAAGCGCGAGGTCGATCATGCCGGCTTCCCCCTCCGGCACCCCGTCCAGCACCGCCAGATAGCGCTTGTCGACCAGCCCCTGCTCGAACGCCTGCTGGTATCGCTTGTGCGCCTTGGGCGTGCGCGCCAGCAACAGGCAGCCCGAGGTGTCACGATCCAGCCGGTGCACCGGCAGCGGCCAGCGCTGAAAGCCGAAGGTCAGGCTCTGCAGGTAATTCTCGATGCTCAGGCTGCCGTCGCGGGGCGTGTCCACGGGCAGCCCGGCGGGCTTGTCGACCACGATGGCCTCGGCATCGATGTAGAGAACGTCCAGCATGGCTGCCGCCTTGCCACCATCGCCGGCCGCATGCCAGAGCTAGGGCGATGGTGATGCCGGGGATTCGATGATGCGGCGCGGTGCCCTTGCGCTGGCGCTGGTGCTGCTGCCGGTGGCGGCGCTGGCGGAGGAACTCTGCCCCGGCCAGCGGGTGGATGCCACGCCCGACGGCCGGCTGCTGGGGCATATTCCCTATGCCGAGGGGCGGATTGCCGAACTGGTGCCGGCGCCGCGCGGCTTTGCGGTGTCGGGCCGGTGCCTGATGCGGCCGGAAGTGGCGGCGGACCTGAAGCGCCTGCTGACCGCCGCCGATCTGGTGCCGGAGGTGAAGGGGCGGATCCG
>NZ_JAIESM010000004.1 GCF_019746015.1 Sphingomonas sp.
GCGGCGGGCCTCGTCCCCGGCGGCGGCAGCGGCAGCCGCCAGCCGGTCGGCGCGGGCCTGTGCGGCGGCCGAATCGCGCTTGGCAGCGGCCAGCCGGTCGCGCCCGTCATCGGCGGCGACCAGCACGCCCGCCGCCACTCCCAGCCCGATCAGCAGTGCCGCGTGTCGCATGGGTTCAACCTTCGCGGTGATAGGGGTGGTTGGCAAGGATGCTGGTTGCCCGATAGAGCTGCTCGGCCAGCATCGCGCGCGCCATCAGGTGCGGCCAGGTCGCCCGCCCGAACGACAGCAGCAGGTCGGCGCCCGCCCGCTCGGCATCCGAAAAGCCGTCGGCCGCGCCGATCATGAAGCGCGCCTCGCGCACGCCATCGTCGCGCCAGCGGCCGATCTGCTCGGCCAGCGCCATGGAGGAGAGGAGCATGCCCGTCTCGTCGAGCAGCACGGTGCGCGCCGGGGTCTGGGCGGGGGGCAGGCGGCCGCCACTGTCGGGCAGCTCGGTCACGCGCGCGCGGGTGCCCAGCCGTTTCAGGTAGCGCTCGACCAGTTCGGCCTCCGGCCCATGGCCGATCCGCCCGCGCGCAACGATGTGCAGCAGCAATTAGTGGCTGTCGGCCGCGGCCGGCCCGTCACCGAATGCCCACATCCGCTCCAGATTGTAGAAGCTGCGCACTTCCGGGCGGAACAGATGGACGATCACGTCGCCGGCGTCGATCAGCACCCAGTCGGCGGTCGGCAGGCCTTCCACGCGCACCGGGCGGCCGAACTCGGCCTTGATCTTTTCAGTGAGCTTCGACGCCATCGACGCGACCTGGCGCGTGGAGCGGCCGCTGGCGATCACCATGTGATCGGCGATGCTCGACTTGCCCGCCAGCGGGATCGACACGGTTTCCACCGCCTGGTCATCGTCGAGCGACGAGAGGACAAGCTGATGGAGCGCCTCGACGCTGTCGGCATCGGGCGAGCGAAAAGCGGTTACGGATGCGGCCAAGGGAACTCCTGATAGCATTATGACGGGGCCATCGCCCCGCCAGGGTCTGGGTTGTCGACAAAATGACGCTGCCATGCGGGATCGGCCATTCTGAGCCGCGTCGCCGAAGTATCGTCGGGGCGAAAGCGCAACAGCACGAGCGCTGGCAGACTCCACCTCGTCCAATCCTGTGCCTGCGCTGCGGGGTGGACGAAGTGCCGCAGCCAGCCCGTTGCGGGTGCCGCCCGGGCAATTCCTTCATAACCCGGCCGGGCAATCACCGCAATGGGCGTGCGGCGCGCAATTCTCCGCCAGTCGCGCCAGCGGTGGAACTGGGCGAGATTATCCGCCCCCATCAGCCAGATGAAGCGGTGGCGCGGATAGCGCGCGATCAGCTTGTCGAGCGTGTCGATGGTATAGCGCGTACCCAGCCGGCACTCGATATCGGTCGCGCGGATCGGCGCGCGCCGCGCCACGCGCCGGGCCGATGCCATGCGCACGGTGAGCGGCGCCATGTCGGGGCTGCCCGCCTTCAACGGATTGCCGGGGGAAACCAGCCACCACACTTCGTCCAGATCGAGCGCGGCGATCGCTGCCAGGCTGATCGCACGGTGCCCGCGATGCGCCGGGTTGAACGAGCCGCCCAGCAGGCCGATACGCTTCATAATCGGCGCTTTATAATGCGCCCCGCCCTGTGGCAATGTTGCAGCGGGCGCAGGGGAGCGTGCCCGGCAACTGGGGAGCGGCAATGCAAGGCGGGTTGGAAGCGGCAGGCGATCTGGCAACCGGCGGGCTGATCGGCCGCGCGCTGGAACCCGGCGCGGGCGATCACACCGCGCACGGCGCCGGCCATCCCGCCACCTGCCCCAATTGCCAGGCCGCGCTGATGGGCGATTTCTGCCACCAATGCGGCCAGACGGCGCACCTGCACCGCACGCTTTGGTCAATCGTGCATGACGTGCTGCACGGCGTCTATCATTTCGAGGGCAAATTCTGGACGACGCTGCCAATGCTGTTCGTGCGGCCGGGCAGCCTGACGCGGCGCTACATCGCCGGCGAGCGGGCCAAGTTCGTGTCGCCGCTGGCGCTGTTCCTGTTCTCGGTGTTCCTGATGGTGGCAACGTTCGAGACGGTCGGCGGGCCGCTGGGCCGGATCGACAATGAGGGCGGGGCGGTTCAGGTCAGCATTCCGGAAATGAACAAGGAGCTTGCCAAGCTGGAAGCGCAGCAGCGGCAGTTGAAAACGCAGCTGGTGCAATTGCGCACCCAGCGCGGGGCCATAATCGGCAATGGCGACGCGGCCGATGCCGAGCGTGACGCGCTCGATGCCAAAATCGACGCGATCGATGCCAGGCTCGACAAGCTGAGCAAGGAGCATGATTCGATCAGCACCGTGCTTGACGTAACGTCCGGCAAGAAGGACGTCGCCGGTGCGATCAGCAGCCAGAAGGACAAAATAGACATAAACACCGGCATCCCGTCACTCGATGCCCGCCTCAAAAAGGCGCTGAAGTCACCGGAGCTGTTCTTCTACAAGGTTCAGTCCAACGCCTATAAATTCAGCTGGATGCTGGTACCGATCTCGCTGCCGTTCATCTGGCTGCTGTTCGTCTTCCGGCGCGATGTGGGGCCGTATGATCATGCGATCTTTGCCATTTATTCATTGTCGGCAATGACGCTGGGCGTGGTTGGGTTGAGCGTGCTGGCGGCGATCGGCGCACCCACGGGTCTCGTCGCAACCATGCTGGCGTTCGGGCCGCCGCTGCACATCTACAAGCAGTTGCGCGGCGCTTATGGCATCGGGCGCTTTGCCGCCGCCTGGCGGACCGCCGCGCTGCTGGTGAGCGCGGTGATCTCCGGCACCTTGTTCTTCGTTGCCATTCTGAACGTGGTGTCCTGAACGGCGGATCAGCGGCAGGGGTGGCGCCGCGTCATGATCGCGGCCCAGGCGCTGGTCACGCTCTGGTTGCGGCGCGCTTCGGGAATCGCGCGGAATTCCTTGATGATGTCGTCGCTGGTCATCTTCACCTGGCCAACCGGCGGCGGGCAGCTTGACGGCTTCCTGCCGGCGGCGATTTCGCGGGCCAGCCCGGCGCGATAGGTGGCGCCGGCCGATTTGATCTCGTCGCGCAACAGGCCGATATCGGGCGATGTCATCGCCAGCAGCCCCTGGGCCTTCAGCGCATCGGTCTTGGCGAGAAATTCGCGCACCGTCATCGCTTGGGCGGCGGCGGGCATGGCGAGGGCGGCAATCACCAGGGTCAGCACGGGCAAACGCATTCCGGGAGCTCCTTTCGGCGGCGGTCCTGCCGGGCTAAGCGGCAAGATGGGCGACAAAAGGGCAGCGGCAATCAATTGGCGCGTCCCATGCCCATTTCATGCCCCGGTTCATTGCTGGTGTTCAATGAACCGAGGATGAAGCCACGCGGCCTGTTCAGGTGCTTTACGCGCCCTGGGGCGTGGGCGAGCCGAACGGGCCGCTGGGGCGCCGCGTCTTGGGCACCGAGCCGCCCACCGCCGGGATGGCGGGGCCGGCGGCGCCGGGATCGGGCCGGCCGATATCCTCGCCCGCGATCAGCCGCTTGATCTCGTCACCCGACAGCGTTTCATAGTCGAGCAGCGCGCCGGCCAGCTTGTGCAGCTGGTCGATATGGTCGGTCAGCAGCTTGCGCGCACGGCCCAGCCCGCCCTCGACCAGCTTCTTGACCTCGGAATCGATCAGCTGCGCGGTCTGGTTCGACATCGACGGGCCACGGTTCATCGAATAGCCCAGATAGCCTTCGTCGCTCTCGCCATAGTCGAGCGGGCCGACCTCGTCAGACATGCCCCACTGCGTCACCATCGCGCGCGCCAGCTGGGTCGCGCTCTGAATGTCGCCGGAGGCGCCCGACGACACCTTGTCATATCCGAAGATCACTTCTTCGGCCACGCGCCCGCCCATTGCCACCGCCAGGTTCGCGTACATCTTGTCGCGGTGATAGCTGTAGCTGTCGCGCTCGGGCAGGCGCATCACCATGCC
>NZ_JAIESM010000087.1 GCF_019746015.1 Sphingomonas sp.
ACGCCCGCGCCCAAACCGCCGGTCGGTGGGCCCGTATAACAGCCAAAGCGCGCGGGGCAAGCGCAACTGCGCCGCGCAGACGGGCGCCTAGGCAAGCGCCCCGTGGCAATGCTTGTATTTCTTGCCCGAACCGCACGGGCAGGCGGCGTTGCGGCTGACCTTGCCTTCCCATTCGGCCGGATCGCTGCCCAGCGCATCGGCCACGCCAAGCGGCGCGGGCATCGGCGCAAGCCGCGTCGTCACCAGCCCCAGATCGTTGCTGCCAAAGTCCAGCGGCGCATCCAGATCGCCCAGATTGGTGAGGAAATCGGGCAGCGGCGGCAGCTCCGGCGGCGCCTGGAACTGGAACTGGGCATGCGCCAGCGTGCGCGTCACATCCTCGCGGATATTGCCCAGCATCCGCTCGAACAGCGCGAAGGCTTCCTGCTTATACTCGTTGATCGGCGTCTTCTGCGCATAGGCGCGCAGATGGACGACCTGGCGCAGCGCGTCGAGCGTCGACAGATGCTCCTTCCAGTGATGGTCGAGATTCTGGAGCAGGATCGACTTTTCCACCGACGTCCAGGTCTCCGGCGCCAGTTCGGCGGACTTGGCGGTCACATGCTCTTCGGCGAGCGTCAGCAGCCGGCTCTCGATCAGCTCGGGGTCCACTGCTTCTTCGGTCAGCCAGTCATCCACCGGCGGCTCGATCCCAAGCAGCTCCTGCGTGCGCGCCTTCAGCCCGTCGATCCCCCATTGTTCGGGATAGCTGCCGACCGGGCACGCCTCGCCCACGATGGTGTTCACGGTTTCGGCGCGCATGTCCGCCACCACATCGCCCACGGTGTCGGCATCCATGATGTCGGCGCGCTGTTCGTAAATGACCTTGCGCTGGTCGTTCATCACGTCGTCATATTCGACGACCTGCTTGCGGATGTCGTAATTGCGCGCCTCGACCTTTTTCTGCGCGGTTTCGATGGCCTTTGACAGCCATTTGGAGCCGATCGCCTCGCCATCGCCAAGGTTGGAGCGCATCATCTTCGAAAACATCGTGTCGGGGCCGAAGATGCGCAGCAGATCGTCGTCGAGGCACAGATAGAAGCGGCTGAGGCCCGGGTCGCCCTGGCGCCCCGAACGGCCGCGCAGCTGGTTGTCGATGCGGCGGCTTTCGTGCCGCTCGGTGCCCAGCACGAACAGGCCGCCGGCGGCCAGCACGTCCTGCTTTTCGGCCGCCACTTCCGCCTTGATGCGGGCAATCGCGGCGTCGCGCTCGGCGCCTTCGGGCAGGTCGGCCAGTTCATCGGCGATGCGGAATTCGACATTGCCGCCCAGCTGAATGTCGGTGCCGCGGCCGGCCATGTTGGTGGCGATGGTCACCGCGCCCTTGCGCCCCGCCTGCGCGACGATATGCGCCTCGCGCTCATGCTGGCGCGCGTTCAGCACTTCGTGAGCGACGCCTTCCTTGACCAGAAAGTCGCTCAGCAGTTCAGACTTTTCGATCGACACGGTGCCGACCAGCACCGGCTGGCCGCGCTCGGCGTGAAGCTTGATCTTCTTGGCGATGGCGGCGAACTTGTCGGTCGTGTTCTTGTAGAATTCGTCTTCCTCGTCCACGCGCTGCACCGGCACGTTGGTGGGAATGGTGACGACGTTCATCTTGTAGATGTCGTAGAATTCGGCCGCCTCGGTCGCGGCGGTGCCGGTCATCCCGCCCAGCTTGGGATACATGCGGAAATAATTCTGGAAGGTGATCGAGGCCATGGTCTGGTTCTCGGGCTCGATCTGCACGCCTTCCTTCGCTTCCACTGCCTGGTGCAGGCCGTCGGACCAGCGGCGCCCGTCCATCATGCGGCCGGTGAACTCATCGATGATGATGACCTTGCCGTCCTTTACGATGTAATCGGTATCGCGCTTGAACATCACATTCGCGCGCAGCGCCTGGTTCAGGTGGTGGACGACTTGCGTGTTTTCGAAGTCATACAGGTTGGCGCCTTCCAGCAGGCCGGCCGCCTCCAGCATCCGCTCGGCCTTTTCGGTGCCGTCCTCGGTCAGGATGATCGAGCGCTGCTTTTCGTCGAATTCATAATCGACCGGCACGAACTGCTTCACCACCGCGTTGACCGCCATATAGAGGTCGGTCTTGTCATCGGTGGGGCCGGAAATGATCAGCGGGGTGCGCGCTTCGTCGATCAGGATCGAATCGACCTCGTCGACGATGGCGAAGTTGAACTTGCGCTGCACCATCGCCTCGCGATCGTACTTCATGTTGTCGCGCAGATAGTCGAAGCCGAATTCATTGTTGGTGCCATAGGTGATGTCGCTGTGATAGGCGGCGCGGCGCTGCTCGTCGGACAGGTTGGGCACGATCACACCCACGCTCAGCCCCAGGAAGCGATAGACCTGGCCCATCCAGTCCGCATCGCGCGCGGCCAGATAGTCGTTCACCGTAACCACATGCACGCCGGTGCCGGGCAGCGCGTTGAGATAGGTCGCCAGCGTCGCCACCAGCGTCTTGCCCTCGCCGGTGCGCATCTCGGCGATTTCACCGCGATGGAGCACGATGCCGCCGATCAGCTGCACGTCATAATGGCGCTGGCCGAGCGTGCGTTTGGCCGCCTCGCGCACCGTGGCAAAGGCCTCGGGCAGCAGCGCGTCGAGCGTTTCGCCGTGCGCCAGCCGCTCGCGGAAGCGCAGTGTCTGCGCGGCGAGATCGTCGTCGCTCAGCGCCTGCATCTGCGGCTCGAACCCGTTGATCCGGGCGACCAGCGGCTGCAGCGATTTGACGTAACGATCGTTGGACGAACCGAACAGGCTCTTGGCAAGCGTGCCGAACATGGCGTTGATTCCTGAATAATGTGGTGCGCCCACCAATGCGGCGCGGCGCGAGAATAAGGCTGGGAAAGGGTGCGCCGGGGGCGCTATTCGCGCCGGCGGCCGGCGTAGATCGGCTCGGCGGGGACCAGCGCAAAGCCGGTGCGGGCGGGTGCGGCGGCCAGTCTGGCCACCACCGGCAGCACGGCCAGCGGGCGCAGCACGGCGCGGGCCGCGCGGGGCGCCTGCGCCGCAACCGATGCCGCCTGCGCGACCACGGCCGGGGCGGCCGGGCGCACGCTGCCAACGACGCCGGTCAGCGCCGAAAGCAAGGCAGACAGGAACAGCAGAACGCTCAAGCCCAATCCCCGGAGTGGATCAGCAGGCACATAGGGTGTCGCACCGCCAACGTCCAACCCAAATCATCATTCCTCAACCGCTGCGCCTTCCACCAGTTTCCACCGCATGGAGGATTGATAGCGGCCCGGCACCGGCTTGCCGGCGGCGTCGCGCGCGGGCTTGAAGCGGCCATTGGTGATCAGCTGGGTGCAGGTGGTCGAATCGAGCAGGTCAGACCCCGATGTCTGCACGATGTTGCAGCCGGTGATGCGCCCGCGCGCATCCAGATCGAGCGCGAACACGGTCAACCCCTCCTGCCCCTTGGCGCGGGCCTGGGTGGGATAGGCATCGGGCGGGAACCAGTCCGCCACCCGGCCGATCGGCTCGGCCTTGGTGCCGGCAGGCTCGGGGGCGGGCGGGGGCGGCGCCTCGGCCGGCTTGGCGGCAGGCGCCGGTGCCACCGGGCGGGCGGCGGGTGCCGCCTTGCGCACCGTCTTGCGGGCGGGCGGCACGGCGAGCGCCGGCCCCGCCACCAGCAAAGCCAGCACCACCCCGGCGATTATCTTGCGTTCAAGCGCAGCCACGCTAACTCCCCCTTGTTCCGCTCATCTTAGCCAGAGGCAACGCCCATGTCATCCGCCCGCTCGCCGCTCGCGCTGCCCTTCCCCGCCATGCCCGGCATTGCCGGCGTCACCTGTCGTGTGGCGCGCGCTGGCTATAAAGCGTGGGAGCGGGCCGACCTCACCTATATCGAGCTGGCCGAGGGCGCCAGCGTGGCCGGCGTCACCACGCGCAACCTGTGCTGCTCGGCCGAGGTTGAAATCTGCCGCGACCATCTGGCCGGCGGCCGCGCCCGCGCGCTGGTGGTGAACGCCGGCAATGCCAATGCTTTCACCGGCTATCGCGGGCGCGAGGCCGTCGCGCTGATCCTCGATACCGTCGCCGCGCATCTGGGCTGCGCGCCGGGCGAGGTGTTCGTCTCCTCCACCGGGGTGATCGGCGTGCCGCTGCCCATGGACAAGGCGGAGGCGGGGCTGAAGGCGGTGTTCGCGGCGCCACCCTGCAGCTGGGAAGACGCCGCCGCCACCATCGGCACCACCGACACTTTTGCCAAGGGCGCGGTGACACACGCCGTCGTCGATGACCGCACGGTGACGCTGGCCGGCATCATCAAGGGCAGCGGCATGATCGCGCCCGACATGGCAACGATGCTGGGCTATATCTTCACCGATGC
>NZ_JAIESM010000011.1 GCF_019746015.1 Sphingomonas sp.
ATCACGTCGGTGCCGCGACGGATCGCGTCGACCAGCGATTCCTTGCAGCCATAGAGGTTGTCGAACTTCGACTTGGTGACGCTGTCGTTCACGTTGATCGCGGGGAAGGGCAGCTCGCCCTTCTTGGCGATGGCATAGAGACGGTGAACGCCGGTGGTGGTCTCTTCCGACACGCCCTTGATGTTCTTGACCGACTCGGTGAGGTAGCCGGGCTTCGCCGCGATGAACGCCTTCAGCGCGCGCTGGAACTCGACTTCTTCCTCATTTTCGGGCTCGGGCAGGGTGTGGCCGGCTTCCAGCTTGGCGCCCCACAGCGCGAACATCGTCGCGTCGCCGCCATCGTCCAGAATCATGTTGGCGGTCTGGCCGGTGCCGTCATCCCAATCGAAGATGCGGCCGACATAATCCCAGTAATCGGCCAGGCTCTCACCCTTGATCGCGAACACCGGCACGCCCGAGGCGGCGATGGCAGCGGCGGCGTGATCCTGCGTGGAGAAGATGTTGCAGGTCGCCCAGCGCACGTCGGCACCCAGCGCGGTCAGCGTTTCGATCAGCACGGCGGTCTGGATGGTCATGTGCAGGCTGCCGGTGATCCGTGCGCCCTTCAGCGGCTGTGCCGCGCCATATTCCGCGCGCAGCGCCATCAGGCCCGGCATTTCGGTTTCGGCGATCGCGATTTCCTTGCGGCCGAAATCGGCAAGGCTGATGTCCGCGACGACATAGTCATCGGTGCGCTCAAGAATGGTGGCCACGTACAGGTCTCCCAGAGGTGAGAATTTAGGGCCGGGGACGGCCCAACGCCGCCCAGCCTGCGCGCGCCATAGCGCCGCTCGACCGGCAAATCAAATATAAAGATGTCTTTATATCTGCCCGTGGGCAGCGGCGGTCGGAATGGCCCCATGGGCGGGGGCGGCAGGCCTGCCGATCGTCATCGGCAGCGCCAGCCACGCACCAACCGTTTCCGGCTGCGCGACGCCCTCCAGCCCAGTGGCGGGCCATTCATCCGGTTCCGGAAAATGTGCCGTGCCGAACACCCGGTCCCACAGCGTGGTGAAGGCGCCGAAATTGCGGTCGAAATGCCGCTCTTCCAGGCTGTGATGGATGCGGTGGAAGCGGTTGTCGCACAAGAACAGCCGCAGCGGCCCCAGATGCAAGCGCGTCGAAGAATGGATGAAGGAGGCGTGGAAACGGATCAGCACCACCACCACCGGCGCGCCCAGGCCACCATCCACCAGAAACAGGCTGGCGGGCAGCATCAGCCCGGCGGACTGGAAGACCACCTCGCTCAGGTGATGATAGCTGTTGACCGTGTTCAACTCGCGGATCGAATGGTGCACGGCATGAAAGCGCCAGAACCAGCGATGCTGCGCCCGATGATACCAATAGAAGAAAAAGTCATAGACCAGCGCGCCAACGACCGGACCGATCAGCACAGCCAGCGGGCCGGCCCAATCGGTATCCAGATGCAGCACGGCCAGGGGCCGCACCCCCAGCGCCTGCCACATCATGCCGAACCCGTTCATCGCCAGCGTGGCGACGGGCAGGTAGATTATCCAGAAGGCCAGCCCGGCAACACGCCCGCCGACGCTCTGGCGTCCTGCCGGAAACATCAGTTCCAGCGCGCTCAGCACGCACAGGACGATCAGCGCGGCACCGAACTGGTCCGCCAGATATGTCGATAGCTGAGACCAGATCGCCATGGCCTCCCCCTATCGCAGCAACCTTACCATGCCGTGAAATCGCCGGCGCCGCGGGGGCAGCAAATCCTAGGCCGTGCCAGCGCCGCTGCTCAACAGGCGGGGATCAATGCCCGCCTCCAGAAAGCCGCGCTGCCAGCGCTCGGCAACGGGCGTGTCGAAGATCAGCCCCGCGTCGGCGCTGGCGTTGAACCAGCCATGCCGCGTCATTTCCGCATCCAGCTGCCCCTCGCCCCAGCCGGCATAGCCCAGCGCCACCTGCCACCGGCTTGGCCCCTGCCCGGCGGCAATTGCCTTCAGCACATCGAGCGAGCCCGACAATGCCCAGCGCCCGGCGACGCTCACTGTCCCCTGCCCTTCCCAGTCGGTGGAGTGCAGCACGAAGCCGCGCCCCTGCTCGACCGGGCCACCCACGCACACCGGCGCATTGGCCACGTCGCCACACTCTATCTCCAGCTGCTCAAGCAGGTCGTGCAGGCCAAGCCCGGCAATCTCGGCGCCGATGCCGATGCCCAGCGCGCCGTTCTCGTCATGCGCGCACATCGCGATCACGGCATGGTCGAAACGCGGATCGCCGATGCCCGGCATCGCCAGCAGGAACTGACCGGTCAGATAAAGCGGCTTCGGCGCCACGGCATCGCTTCCCTTCGCTTTCCCTATCGCCCCGAAGGCAGCAGATTGCCAGCACCCGTTGCCCGCAACTGCGCGCTTTTGTTCGCACACCACGCTTCTCAACCGAGCCTGTGGCGGCTAGAGGACCCCGGCAACCCCTTAGCAAAACGAGGCGAGAATGACGATCAAGGTCGGTGACAAGATCCCCCAGGTTACCTTCACCAAGCCCGGCGATGCCGGCCTGGAAGCGGTTGACAGCGATACCTATTTCGCCGGGCGCAAGGTTGCGCTGTTCGCGGTGCCGGGTGCCTTCACCCCCACCTGCTCGGCCAAGCACCTGCCCGGTTTCATCGAAAAGGCGGGCGAGCTGAAGGCCAAAGGCATCGACGAAATCGCCTGCACCTCAGTCAACGACGCGTTCGTGATGGGTGCCTGGGCCAAGACCAGCAGCACGGGTGAGACGGTGACGATGCTGGCCGATGGCAACGGCACCTTCGCCGAAGCCGTGGGCCTGACCATGGACGGCAGCAAGTTCGGCATGGGCACCCGCAGCCAGCGTTATTCGATGCTGATCGAAGACGGTGTGGTCACCCAGCTGAACGTCGAAGGCCCGGGCGAGTTCAAGGTCAGCTCGGCCGAGCACATGCTCGCACAGCTCTAAGGCGCACGCGGCGCGGCGGGCACCACAAAGCCCGTCGCGCCACCGCCTTTTGGGCGCGGCGAACCGCCCCTTGCCAGCATGGCGCCTCTCGCCTAGCGCTGGCGCGATGACCCAGGCAGAGCACATCGTCGCCGATCTCGATCGGCTCTATGCGGCATCGGTCGCACGGCTTCAGGCTGCGCTGATCGCCTATCTGACCGACGGCACCGTGCCGCCGCCGGAAAGCCGGCAGGATGGCAGCTTTGCCTATCCCGAAATCAGACTGCATTTTCACGGGGGGCCGGACCGCGTCGCGCCCGCCCGCTCCTTCGGCCGGCTGGTAACGCCCGGCGATTATTCGATCAGCGTTACCAAACCCGCGCTCTATGCCGGTTATCTCATCGAACAGCTGACCCTGCTGATCGAGGATTACGACGTTACCGTGGAAGCGGTGCCGGGGCGCCAGGAAATTCCCTTCCCCTATGTGCTCGATCCCGGCCATGCGCTGAGCCTGGATGAAGTGTCGGCAAGCGATCTGGCGCGCTATTTCCCGGCGACCGAGCTGGCCCATATCGGCGACGAGATTGCCGACGGGCTGTGGGCCACCGAAACCCACCGGCCGCTCGCGCTGTTCGACGGTCTGCGCACCGATTTCAGCCTGGCACGGCTGCGCCACTACACCGGCACCCCGCCCGAACATGTGCAGCGCTTCGTGCTGTTCACCAACTATCACCGCTATGTCGATGAATTTGTTCGCTGGGCGTGCGACCAGCTGGGGCCTGAGTCGCGCTATACCGCCGTGTCGGGCGCGGGCGGCATCATCATCGAGGCGGGCGACGATGCCGACAAGCTGGTTACCGACAGTGCCTGGCGCCGGCACCAGATGCCGGCCTATCACCTGATCGCGCCCGATCGCACCGGCATTACGCTCGTCAATATCGGCGTCGGCCCGTCGAACGCCAAGACGATTACCGATCATCTGGCGGTGGTGCGGCCGGAGGCGTGGCTGATGATCGGCCATTGTGGCGGGCTGCGGCCGAGCCAGCGGATCGGCGACTATGTGCTGGCGCACGCCTATCTGCGCGACGACCATGTGCTCGACGATGTGCTGCCGCCCGAAATTCCGGTGCCCGCCATTGCCGAGGTGCAGCTGGCGCTTGCCCGCGCGGCGGAGACCGTCTCGGGCCAGTCTGGCGAGGAGCTGAAGCGGCGCCTGCGCACCGGCACCATCGTGACGACTGATGATCGCAACTGGGAGCTGCGCTATTCCAAATCGGCGCTGCGCTTTTCGCAGAGCCGCGCGGTCGGCATCGACATGGAATCGGCGACCATCGCGGCCCAGGGTTATCGCTTCCGCGTTCCCTATGGCACATTGCTGTGCGTGTCCGACAAGCCGCTCCATGGCGAGCTGAAGCTGCCGGGCCAGGCCAACCGCTTCTACGAACGCGCGATTGCCGAGCATATGAAGATCGG
>NZ_JAIESM010000019.1 GCF_019746015.1 Sphingomonas sp.
CAGCGGCCTTCCGCCGCGCCCTTGGCGACGATCGCGCCGCAATCGTCGATCAGCCCGTTGACGCGGTAGACGCGCGCACCCTGCAGCGCGATTTCGCGCACGTTGATCTCGGGCGTGTCGTCGGGGCAGAGCACGATCGTCTCGATCCCCGCCCGGCTGGCATAGGCGGCAAGCGCGGCGCCGGCATTGCCGTTGGTGGGAATGGCGATGCGGGTGACGCCCAAGGCCTTCGCCATGCTGACCGCCATCACCAGCCCGCGCGCCTTGAACGATCCGGTCGGCAACCGGCCTTCGTCCTTCACCAGCACATTCGCGCCGGCCGAGCGCGGCACCGGGATCAGCGGCGTTTCCACCTCGCCCAGGCTCACGATATTGGCCGCGTCGCGCACCGGCAGCAGCTCGCGCCAGCGCCACAGATCGGTGAGGCGCGCGGCAATCTCGTCCCGCGAGACGGCGGCCTTCAGCGCGGGCAGGTCATACCGCACGATCACCGGCCGCCCGACGCTGGAAAGCCCGCGCGGCTGATCGGCCTGGTAGTGCTCCCCGCTCATCGAACATTCGAGATGGGTGACGAACGACGCGCGCGGCGCGGTGAGATTGGGGTTCATATAGCTAAAATGGATGCCAGTCGGTGCACTTCACGTGATGTTTTAGCAGAGCTTCGCGTCGACATAAATCAAGTGAATTGATGGACGGATGCGCCAGCTCAGTCACCCCTCCATAGCTCAACCAATAATTGCGGCCCGATTTCTCAACTACCAGTCGACCACCTTCTTCGGTATCAAAGTAGCCGATTGTGACGCGTTTAGAACCCATCACCCTACCCCGCTTTCGCCACCGCGACCATCGCCGGGCGCAGCAGCCGGTCCTTGATCTTGTAGCCCGGCTGCATTTCCTGAACGATGGTGCCGGGTTCGGCGTCGCTGGGCAGTTCGACCACTGCCTGGTGCAGATTGGGGTCGAGCGGTTCGCCCAGCGCCTTCACCCGGGCGATGCCGTGGCGGGTGAAGATCGCCTCCAGCTCGCGGCCGGTGCCCTCGATCCCGGCAACCAACCCCTTCATCTTCTCGTCGGCGCGCAGTTCGTCGGGAATGGCGGCCAGCGCGCGCTCGAAATTGTCGGCCACCGACAGCATGTCGCGGGCAAAGCTGGTCACGGCATAGGTGCGCGCATCGGCCGCCTCGCGCTCGGCCCGGCGGCGGACATTCTGCGCCTCTGCCGCGGCATAGAGCGCCTGCGCCTTGGCCTCGGCCAGGTCAGCTTCCAGCGCGGCAATCCGTGCGGCGGCCTCTGCGCCCGCTTCCTCGGCAGGCGTCACATCTTGGTCGGAAAAATTGCTCTCGTCGGTCATTCTGGCCCCAGATCATTGCGTCAGATCATTGCATCAGGCGGGCAATTGCCGCCGCGGTGAAATCCACCATGGGCACGATGCGCGCATAGTTCAACCGGGTCGGCCCGATCACCCCCACCACGCCCACCACCCGGCCATCCGCACCGTGGAACGGCCGCGCGATGACCGACGAGCCCGACAGCGCGAACAGATTATTCTCCGCACCGATGAAGATGCGGGTCGCGTCGCCGGCGCGGGCACGGTCCAGCAGCTGGGCGATTTCCTGCTTGCCTTCCAGATCGTCGAGCAGGTCGCGCACCCGGTCCAGATCGGCGGCGGCCGCTGCATCGATCAGCCGGCCCTGCCCGCGCACGATCAGCACCGGGCGGCGCTCGCCATCCTCGCTCCACACCGCAAGCCCCCGCTCGACAAGCGTGCGGGCGACCCCGTCGAGCGCGGCGCGTTCGGCCGCGATCTGCTGGTCCAGCCGCGCGCGCGCTTCGGCAAGCGTTAGCCCGGCCAGCATCGCGGAGACATAATTGGCCGCCTCCGCCAGCGCCGCCGGGCTGGTGCCGTGCGGCACCGCGATCACCCGGTTTTCTACCGAGCCATCCTCCGCCACCAGCACGGCGAGCGCCCGGTCGTCGGACAGCGGCACAAAGCCCAGCTGGCGCAGCACCAGCTCGCGCTTGGGCACGAACACCAGCCCGGCACAGGCGGACAGGCCAGAGAGCGCCGCCGTGGTCGCCGCCAGCGCATCCTCCACCGGGCCGGGCTGCGCCACCTGCGCCTCAATCGCGGCGCGTTCTTCGGCAGAGGGTTCATGCGCCTGCATCATACCATCGACGAACAGGCGCAGGCCCAGATCAGTGGGCATCCGCCCGGCGCTGGTGTGCGGCGCGGCAAGCAGGCCCAGCTCCTCCAGATCCTGCATCACATTGCGGATCGAAGCGGGCGAGAGGTTGAGCGCGGAGAGCTTGGCAATGGTGCGCGAGCCGACCGGCGCGCCCGAATCGAGATAGCCTTCCACCACCATCCGGAACACGTCGCGCGCACGATCGGTCAGCTCGGCAATGGGCGGGTTCATGCGCCTGACGTAAGTCGCGCGGGCGCGCCCGGCAAGCGGCATTGCCGACGCCCGGTTGTCTCCGGCCGCAATCCGGCCTACCGGCGGCACACCCCCCGCGCCAACCAACAGGAGACTTGCCCCATGCGCCCATCCGGCCGCGCCCCCGACCAGATGCGCAGCATCACCATCACCCCGCATTTCACCAAGCATGCCGAAGGCTCCGTGCTGATCGGCTTTGGCGACACCCGCGTGCTGGTGACGGCGAGCGTGGAAGAGCGGGTGCCCCCGTTCCTGCGCGGCAAGGGCGAGGGCTGGGTGACGGCGGAATATGGCATGCTGCCCCGCGCCACCCATACGCGCGGCGACCGCGAGGCGGCACGCGGCAAGCAATCGGGCCGCACGCAGGAAATCCAGCGGCTGATCGGCCGGTCCTTACGCGCCGTTACCGACCTGAAGGCGCTGGGCGAGCGGCAGATCACGCTCGACTGCGACGTGCTGCAGGCCGATGGCGGCACGCGCACGGCGGCGATTTCGGGCGCGTGGGTCGCGCTGCGGCTGGCGGTGAACGGCCTGCTCGCGCAAGGCAAGCTCGGCTCCGATCCGCTGATGCAGCAGGTCGCCGCCATTTCCTGCGGCATCTGGCAGGGCACGCCGGTGCTCGACCTGGACTATGCCGAGGATTCATCCGCCGATGCGGACGCCAATTTCGTGCTGCTGCAGAACGGCAACATCGCCGAGGCGCAGGCCACCGCCGAGGGCGCAACATATGACGAGGAAGCGCTGCTGCGGCTGCTGCGGCTTGCGCGCATCGGCTGTGCGGAGATTTTTGCCGCACAAGCGGCGGCGGTGGCATGAACGACGCCCCCGCCCCCCAGGCGATCCGCAAGCTGGCGCCGGGCCGGCTGGTGATCGCCAGCCACAATGCGGGCAAGGTGCGCGAGATGCGCGACCTGCTCGGCCCTTACGGCATGGACATCGTCGCCGCCGCCGAGCTCGACCTGCCCGAGCCCGAGGAGACCGGCACCAGCTTCTTCGCCAATGCCGAGCTGAAGGCGCGCGCGGCGGCGGACCTTTCCGGCCTGATCGCGCTGGCTGACGACAGCGGGCTGTGCGTGGCGGCGCTGGGCGGCGACCCCGGCGTCTATACCGCCAACTGGGCGGAAACCGCCGACGGCACGCGCGACTGGCAGATGGCGATGGAAAAGGTCGAGGCCAGGCTGCAGGCGCTAGGGCCGGGGGTGAGCCGCGCGGCGACCTTCGTCTCCACCCTCGCGCTCGCCTGGCCCGACGGGCATGTCGAATGGTTTGAGGGGCGGATCGACGGCACGCTGGTGTGGCCGCCGCGCGGCGCGGCGGGCTTTGGCTATGACCCGATGTTCGTGCCGCTGGGCGAAACGCGGACCTTCGCCGAAATGCCGTTCGCCGAAAAACAGGCGAACAACCACCGCGCGCGGGCCTTCAGGAAGCTGGTGGAGGCGGCGTTCTGAGCGGCGGGCGCGGCGTTCGCCCGTGATTGACCTGACGCGAGCCAAAACCCCTCCCCTTCAGGGGAGGGGTTGGGGTGGGGCCTAACCACCGGCGCCGCGCTCTGCATAGACGCCCCACCTCCCAGCCTCCTCCCCTGAAGGGGAGGAGGAGGGGGTCACGCGCTATTTCAGCACCGTCCCCTCGGCATTGCCGCTGGGCAGGTAGCGGCAGACCAGAAAGTCGAACCGCGCGCCTTTGCGGAGCGCACAGCCGATCTGGCGGGTGCCGGGCCAGATGATCTGGGTGTAATGGCCAACGCTCGCCCAGTTGCCGGTGGTGGAAACATTGGGGAAAGTGCCCTTCTGGAAGAATTTCTTCTCATCAACCCAGAACTGGGCGAGCGCCACCGGGCGGCAGCTGCCGCGCGTGGCCGAAGCCAGATTTTCGCCCTGCACCGGCGCGGCGCCGGTCTGCGGATCATGGCCGCTCGCCGCACCGCTCGCCAGTTTGCGGGCCCAGACCGCCGCATCCGCCGCCAGCTTTGCGTTCCACACCAGCGGCGCGGAGCCATAAGCGCGGCGGGTGCTGTTGTGGATGCCCAGCATCGCCGCGCGCAGATTGCCGGGCTTGTGCGTCCCCGGCGCGCCTGCGCAGATCGCGCTGG
>NZ_JAIESM010000079.1 GCF_019746015.1 Sphingomonas sp.
GAGATCATCTTCCGTGGGCGCACGCCCGAGGAAATCGCCGAGCGCACGGCCGAATATGAGGCGCGCTTCGCCAACCCCTTCGTCGCGGCGAGCAAGGGCTTCATCGACGAAGTGATCCAGCCGCATTCGACGCGGCGGCGGGTGGCGCTGGGGTTGCGGAAACTGCGCGGGAAGGCGCTGGAGAATCCGTGGAAGAAGCATGATAATCTGCCGCTGTGAGCCGGAAGCGATATCAGCTACGCACTGAAATTGAGCAGCGTTGGCCGACGCTGTATCAATTTCTCGCTGCGTATTGCCATCAGGAGTGGCCGTGCTTCCACGAAAGCATCGGGGCAGCCATTGATACTGCAATTTCACATTACACAACTGAAGCACGCCAGCGAGTTCTAAAAGAATGGCGCAACTGCAACGAAACGCTGATGAGCGTCGATGATGTTCGGTTTGCTCTGAATGACGGTTTTGGGGTTTGCATGATGTTCCGAAAACCGATTGATGGGCGCAACTTCTGGAACACAGTCTATGATAAGCTGATCGTCTCGGTCCGAGACGAGTTTGGAGAACGCTGGAACCCATGAAACTCGGCCGCCTGAACCATGTCGGCGTCGCGACGCCCTCGATCGAGGCGTCGATCGCCTTTTACCGCGACATCATGGGCGCAACGCATATTCACGAACCGTTCGACCTGCCCGAACAGGGGGTGAAGGTCTGCTTCGTCGATACCCCGGCCGATGGCCCGACCGGCGGCACCCAGATCGAGCTGATCGAGCCGCTGCCGGGCAACACCTCGATCGCCGCTTTTCTGGAAAAGAACCCGCAAGGGGGGCAGCATCATCTGTGCTACGAAGTGCCCGACATCCACGCCGCCAAGGCCTGGTTCGAGGGGCAGGGCAAGCGCGTGCTGGGGAGCCCGCGACTCGGGGCGCATGGCACGCTGATTTTCTTCGTCCACCCCAAGGACATGGGCGGCGTGCTGACCGAGATCATGGAGACGCCCAAGGCGGCGCACTGAACGCGCCGTTGGGGCGCCGTAGCGTCAGGCCCTGCTCCATACCCGATGTTCGAATGTGGCGATTGGCGTTGCCCGCGCGGCGGCGCTGGCGCATACTGCATCCCGATATTCGACCGGAAATTGAGGGGGAGGACGCGTGGCTTTTGAAATGATCCGCACCGAGCGCCGCGGCGATGTGATGGTGATCACGCTCAACCGGCCCGAACGGCTGAACGCCGCACCCCCGCAGATGTTTGTCGAGATCGGCCATGCGCTCGATGCGCTGGACGGTGCGCGCGCGGTGCTGATCACGGGTGAGGGGCGCGCCTTCTGTTCGGGTGCGGACCTGGCCGGGCGCGATCAGGCGGCGCATCTCAGCCCCGGCCAGCGCGCCGGCGCGTCGCTCAGGCGCAGCTACAACCCCACCATGCTGAAAATCGCGAAGATGGGCGTGCCGATCGTCAGCGCGGTGAACGGCCCCGCCGCCGGCATCGGCTGCAGCCTGGCGCTGGCGGCCGATTTCTGCGTGGCGGCGGAAAGCGCCTATTTCCTGCAGGCGTTCGTTAATATCGGGCTGGTGCCCGATGGTGGCGCCTCGTGGATGCTCGCCCGGCTGGTGGGCAAGGCGCGCGCGACCGAGATGATGCTGCTGGGCGAGCGCATCCATGGGCCAAAGGCGGCCGATTGGGGGTTGATCCACAAATGCGTGCCCGATGCGGTGCTGATGGAGGAGGCAATGCTACTGGCCGAGCGGCTGGCGGCGGGGCCGACGGTGGCGCTGGGGCTGATGCGGCAGGGAATCGCCGCCGCGCTGGAAAGCGATTATGCCAGCGCAATGGACGGCGAGGCCGACCGCCAGATGATGGCCGGCGCCACCGCCGATGCGGCCGAGGGTGCGATCAGCTTCCTGCAGAAGCGCAAGGCCCAGTTCAAGGGCGCCTGAGCGGGCGGGCGCTGCCACCGCTGGCACCATCGCCCCCCTCGACTTGGGCCGATATCCGGGTTTAGGGGAGAGTTGATGACCGACCGACCCAGCCCGTCTGCCCCGCCCCAGCTTGCCGAGTGGCAGGCGCGCGCCGCCCGCGAAGTGAAGGGCGCCGATCTCACCTGGCACACGCCGGAAGGGATTGCGGTGAAGCCGCTCTATACTGCGGCCGACGCGCCAGACCCCGGCCTGCCCGGCATGGCGCCGTTCACGCGCGGGGTGCGCGCCAGCATGTATGCGGGGCGACCCTGGACGATCCGCCAATATGCGGGCTTTTCGACTGCCGAGGCATCGAACGCCTTTTACCGCCGCAATCTGGCGGCGGGGCAGAAGGGGCTGTCGGTCGCGTTCGATCTGGCGACGCATCGCGGCTATGACAGCGACCATCCCCGCGTGGTGGGCGATGTCGGCAAGGCGGGCGTCGCGATCGACACGGTCGAGGACATGAAGATCCTGTTCGACGGCATCCCGCTCGACCAGATGAGCGTCAGCATGACGATGAACGGCGCGGTGCTGCCCGTGCTCGCCTTCTTCATCGTCGCGGGCGAGGAACAGGGCGTCGATCAGGCCAAGCTCGACGGGACCATTCAGAACGACATTCTGAAGGAGTTCATGGTCCGCAACACCTATATCTATCCGCCCGAACCCTCGATGCGGATCGTCAGCGACATCATCGCCTATACCTCGGCCAACATGCCGAAATTCAACAGCATTTCGATCAGCGGCTATCACATGCACGAAGCCGGCGCGACGGCGGTGCAGGAACTGGCCTTCACCATCGCCGACGGCAAGGAATATGCCCGGCGCGCCATCGCCGCCGGGCTTGATGTGGACGCCTTTGCCGGGCGCCTGTCGTTTTTCTTCGGCATCGGCATGAACTTCTTCATGGAAGTGGCCAAGCTGCGCGCCGCGCGCACTTTGTGGCACCGGGTGATGGAGGGGCTGGGCGCGAAGGACGAACGCTCCAAGATGCTGCGCACCCATTGCCAGACCAGCGGCGTCAGCCTGCAGGAGCAGGACCCCTATAACAACGTCATCCGCACCACAGTGGAGGCGATGGCGGCGGTGCTGGGCGGCACCCAGTCGCTCCACACCAATGCGCTGGACGAAGCGATTGCGCTGCCCACCGATTTTTCCGCCCGCATCGCGCGCAACACCCAGATCGTGCTGGCCGAGGAGACGGGCATCACCCGCGTGGTCGATCCGCTGGGCGGCAGCTACTATGTCGAAGCACTGACGGCAGCACTGGTGGACGAGGCCTGGGCGCTGATCGAGGCGGTCGATGCAGCCGGCGGCATGACCGCCTATGTCGCGACCGGCAAGCCCAAGGCGATGATCGAGGAAGCCGCCGCCGCCAAGCAGGCGCGCATCGATCGCGGCGAGGATGTGATCGTCGGCGTCAACAAATATCGCCTGGCCGAGGAAGCGCCGCTGGACACGCTGGAGGTGGACAATCACGCCGTGCGCGAGGCGCAGATCGCGCGGATCAACGCGGTGAAGGCGGCGCGCGACGACGCCGCGGCGCAGGCTGCGCTCGCGGCCCTGACCGAGGGCGCGCGGGGCGATGCCAATCTGCTGGCGCTGGCGGTGCGGGCGGCGCGCGCGCGGGCGACGCTGGGCGAGATCAGCGCCGCGCTGGAGGTGGCATTCGGCCGTTATGGCACCGTGCCGACGCCGGTTTCCGGCATTTATGGCCGCGCCTATGCCGAGGATGCCCGCTATGCCGCCGTGGTGGACGGCGTCGTGGCGGTCGCGCGTCGGCTGGGCCGCAAGCCGCGCATCCTGATCGCGAAGATGGGGCAGGACGGGCATGATCGCGGCGCCAATGTGATCGCCAGCGCCTTTGCCGATATGGGGTTCGACGTGGTCAGCGGCCCGCTGTTCCAGACGCCGGAGGAAAGCTGTGCGCTGGCGCTGGCCGAGAATGTCGATGCGGTGGGCGCCTCGTCGCTGGCCGCCGGGCACAAGACGCTGATCCCGCAGCTCATCGCGCTGCTCCGCCAGGCCGGCCGTGCCGACATCAAGGTCGTCGCTGGCGGCGTCATTCCGCCGCAGGATTATGATTTCCTGCGCGATGCCGGGGTGCAGGGCATTTACGGCCCCGGCTCCAACGTGGTCGAATGCGCCGCCGACATGCTGCGACTGCTGGGCCACAATATGCCACCGATAAGCGAGGCCGCCGAATGACTGCGCATTGCCGAAATGACTGGACCCGCGCCGAAATCGCCGCGCTGTTCGACCTGCCGTTCGATGAGCTGATGTGGCGCGCGCAAGGCGTCCACCGCGCGCACCATGCGCCGGGCGAAGTGCAGCTCTGCACGCTACTGTCGATCAAGACCGGCGGCTGTCCGGAGGATTGCGGCTATTGCTCGCAAAGCGCGAGCCACGACACCGGGCTGAAGGCCGAAAAGCTGATGGACGTGGAGGCGGTGCTCGCCGCCGCTGCCGAGGCGAAGGCGAGCGGATCGCAGCGTTTCTGCATGGGCGCGGCCTGGCGCAACCCCAAGGACCGCGACATGGACGCGGTGGTGCAGATGGTCGCGGGCGTGAAGGCGATGGGGCT
>NZ_JAIESM010000093.1 GCF_019746015.1 Sphingomonas sp.
GGGTTGGCGAAGCGCGCCTCATATTCGGCCGTGCGCTCGGCGATTTCCTCGGGCGTGCGCCCACGGAAGATGATCTCCACCGCGCCTTTCGCGCCCATCACCGCGATTTCGGCGGTCGGCCAGGCATAGTTCAGGTCGCCGCGTAAGTGCTTGCTCGCCATCACGTCATAGGCCCCGCCATAGGCTTTCCGCGTGATGACGGTGATCTTGGGCACGGTCGCCTCAGCATAGGCGAACAGCAGCTTCGCGCCATGCTTGATGATGCCGTTATGCTCCTGCGCGGTGCCGGGCAGGAAGCCGGGCACGTCGACGAAGGTGACGATCGGAATGTCGAACGCGTCGCAGAAGCGCACGAAGCGCGCCGCCTTTTTCGACGAATTGATGTCCAGGCACCCGGCCAGCACCATCGGCTGGTTGGCGACGATGCCGACGCTGCGCCCCTCAATCCGGGCAAAGCCGATGATGATGTTGGCGGCGTGTGCGGGCTGGATTTCGAAAAAGTCGCCCTCGTCCACGGTTTTGCGGATCAGCTCGTGCATGTCATAGGGCTGGTTGGCGCTGGCGGGGATCAGCATGTCGAGGCTTTCCTCGATCCGGTCCCACGGGTCGTCCGTCGGCCGCGCCGGCACGCCTTCCCGGTTCGACAGCGGCAGGAAATCGAAGAAATCGCGCGCCGCCAGCAGCGCGTCGATGTCATTGTCGAACGCGACATCGGCGACGCCCGATTTGGTGGTGTGGGTAACGGCGCCGCCCAGCTCTTCCTGCGTGACGACTTCGTTGGTCACCGTCTTCACCACATCGGGGCCGGTGACGAACATGTAACTCGAATCCTTCACCATGAAGATGAAGTCGGTCATCGCCGGCGAGTAAACCGCGCCGCCCGCGCACGGCCCCATGATGAGCGAAAGCTGCGGCACCACGCCCGACGCCAGCACATTGCGCTGGAACACCTCGGCATAGCCGCCAAGGCTTGCCACGCCTTCCTGAATGCGCGCGCCGCCCGAATCGTTCAGGCCGATGACGGGCGCGCCCACCTTCATCGCCATGTCCATGATCTTGCAGATTTTCTGCGCGTGGCGTTCGGAAAGCGAGCCGCCGAACACGGTGAAATCCTGGCTGAACACGAACACCAGCCGGCCGTTGATCGTGCCGCTGCCCGTCACCACGCCGTCGCCGGGGATGACCTGATCGGCCATGCCGAAATCGACGCAATTATGCTCGACATACATGTCGAGCTCCTCGAACGAGCCGGCATCGAGCAGCACGTCCAGCCGCTCGCGCGCGGTCAGCTTGCCCTTGGCGTGCTGGGCGTCGATCCGCTTCTGCCCGCCCCCCATCCGGGCGGCGGCGCGCTTGGCTTCGAGTTGATCGACGATCGTTTCCATGGGCTGCTCTCCTTGGCGTTCCCATTCCAAGGAAACGCGGCGAGCGCAACTGCTAGAGCTTCACGATCCCCAGATCGATCAGGCTGCGCGCGGTATCGACGATGCTGTCGCGCGCCGGACGCGGCACCCAGCCGAGCCTGTCGCGGGCATGGTCGGCGGGTGTCTCACGCACTTTGCCCAGCTCGCCCGTCACCATCCGCACGGCCGGGTCGAACAGCGCGACCGCGCGCAGCACGAAATCGGGCAGGCCGCGCGTCGGCACCTTGCGCGCCTGCCCGCCCAGTTCGGCGCGCAGCACGGCGGCGATATCCTTCATCATCATGAACGGGCCGCAGGCGATAAAGCGCTCGCCCGCCACGCCAGATGCAGTGAGCGCGCGCACGTGCAGATCGGCCACGTCGCGCACATCGACCACGCCGAAGCCGAAATTGGGCAGGCCCGGCAGTTGGCCCGCGATCAGCCGCCGCACCACTTCGATCGAGCCGGAAAAATCGGCGCTCAGCACCGGCCCCAGCACCGCCGCCGGATTGACGCTGACATACTCCATCGCGCCGCCCTCGGCCGCGATCCAGTCGCGCGCGGCGCGCTCGGCAAGGGTCTTGGACTTGGCATAGGCATGAACCTGGGGGCCGTTCACATCGGTCCAGTCCGCCTCGGTATAGCGGCCGATCTTGCGGCCATGGCCATAAGCGATGGCGGCGACCGAGGAGGTCATCACCACGCGCGTCGCACCCGCCGCCTTGGCCGCGCGCAAGGCCCGCAAGGCGCCGTCGCGCGCGGGCACGATCAGATCATCCTCATGCCGCACGCCCGCCGTGGGCAGTGGCGAGGCGACATGGACGACATGGGCACAGCCCGCCGCTGCTTCCGCCCAGCCGTCATCCTTCAGCAGATCGGCGGCGAAGAAGCGCAGCTGCGCATCGGGCACGCCCAGCCAGCGCCGCACCTCGCCCTCGCGCCCCAGATTGCGGATGGTGGTGTTGATCCGCCACCCCTCGGCGGCAAGCTGGCGGATGATGAAGCCGGCGATATAGCCGCTGCCCCCGGTTACCAGCACCTGCTTGTCCATAACGCACCTCACCAGCCAGACGGATGAAAAAGGTTTTAGATTGCGACTGTTCCACTGCCAAGCGGCGGCCGGGCGCGGGGCTGAAAAACTCTGCCGAAAAACTCTGCCGAAAAACTCTGCCGAAAAACTCTGTTTGCCTTGCGCGGTGGCTGCGGCACAATGCGCGGCTGGAGCAGGAGACGCCGATGACAGAAACCTATCCGGTTCCGCCCGCCTGGGCCGCGCGGGCGCGGGTGTCGGCAGAAGGCTATGCGGCGCTGTACGCGGCGGCGGCGGCCGATCCGCGCAGCTTCTGGCTCAACCAGGCGCGCCGGCTGGACTGGGCGCATTTCCCCACCGAAGCGGGCGACTGGTCGTTCGACGAGCATGACTTCCACATCCGCTGGTTCGCCGATGGTGCGCTCAACATCTGCACCAATTGCGTCGACCGGCACCTGCCGGCGCGGGCGGACCAGCTCGCGCTGATCTGGGAACCCGATGTGCCGGGCGAGCTGCCCCGCCACTTCACCTATGCCCAGCTCCATGCAGAGGTGTGCCGCTTCGCCAATGTGCTGAAGGCCGAAGGCGTGCGGCGCGGCGACCGGGTGACGATCTATCTGCCGATGATCCCGGAGGCGATGTTCGCGATGCTCGCCTGCGCGCGGATCGGCGCGATCCATTCGGTGGTGTTCGGCGGCTTTTCGCCCGAGGCACTGGCCGGGCGCATCACCGATTGCGACAGCGCCTATCTGGTCACCGCCGACGAGGGCCGGCGCGGGGGCAAGCGCGTTCCGCTGAAGGCCAATGCCGATGCCGCCGCCGCGCTCGCGCCGGCGCTGCGGCGGATGATCGTGGTGCAGGCCACCGGCGCCGCCGTGCCGATGCGGCCGGGCCGCGACATCTGGTATCACGAGGCTGCGCTGGAAGTGGTCGGCGATTGCCCGGCCGAGCGGATGGGGGCCGAGGACCCGCTGTTCATTCTCTACACCAGCGGCTCGACCGGCAAGCCCAAGGGCGTGCTGCACAGCAGCGCCGGCTATCTGCTCTGGGCCAGCCTGACGCACGAATGGTGTTTCGACTATCGCCCCGGCACGGTGTGGTGGTGCGCGGCCGATGTCGGCTGGGTGACGGGGCACAGCTATATCGTCTATGGCCCGCTCGCCAATGGCGCGACGACCCTGATGTATGAAGGGCTGCCCAACTGGCCCGGCCCCAGCCGCATCTGGCAGGTGGTGGACCGCCACCAGGTGCACACGCTGTTCACCGCGCCGACCACCCTGCGCGCCCTGATGCGGGAGGGTGACGCGCCGGTCGCCGCCACCTCGCGCGCGTCGCTCCAGCTGCTGGGCACCGTGGGTGAGCCGATCAATCCGGAGGCGTGGCGCTGGTATCATCAGGTGGTCGGCGAGGGCCGCTGCCCGATCATCGACACCTGGTGGCAGACCGAAACGGGCGGCGCGCTGATCGCGCCGATGCCCGGCGCCACCACACTGAAGCCCGGTTCGGCAACGCGGCCGCTGCCCGGCGTGCAGCCCCAGCTGGTCGACAGCGACGGGCAGCTGCTCAGCGGCGCGGCGAGCGGCAATCTGGTCATCGCCGGCAGCTGGCCCGGGCAGATGCGCACCGTGTGGGGCGACCATGCCCGTTTCTTCCAGACCTATTTCACCACCTATCCGGGCAAATATTTCACCGGCGACGGGTGCCGGCGCGACGAGGATGGCGATTACTGGATCACCGGCCGCGTCGACGACGTCATCAACGTTTCCGGCCACCGGCTGGGCACGGCGGAGATCGAAAGCGCGCTGGTGCTCCACCCCAAGGTGGCGGAGGCCGCCGTAGTCGGCATGCCGCACCCGCTGAAGGGCCAGGGCATCTATGCCTTTGTCACGCTGAACGCCGATGCAGAGGCGGACGGCGCGCTGCGGCAGGAACTGGTGCAATGGGTGCGCCGGGTGATCGGGCCGATCGCCACGCCCGACGCGCTGCAATTCGCCCCCGGCCTGCCCAAGACGCGGTCGGGCAAGATCATGCGGCGCATCCTGCGCAAGATCGCCGAGGGCGAAGTAGACAGTCTGGGAGATACCTCCACGCTTGCTGATCCAGCGGTGGTGGCCGATCTCGTTACGCACCGGCTTGTCGCTGC
>NZ_JAIESM010000025.1 GCF_019746015.1 Sphingomonas sp.
GCCGGGCCGCGCGCATTGCCGCGCGCGCGCCGATGGCCCGGCCGCGCGCCTCCAGCCCGCCGCTCATTGCGCCACCCCCAGCGACAGCGTGCGATAGGGGCGCCACAAAGCCGTGATGGCGCCAGGCGGCGGGCGGCTGGTGTCGCGCTCGGCATAAAGATAGGCGGCGAGCAGCACCACGCCCTGGCGCAGCGGGGCGGGAATGCCGGCCCAGTCCTCGGCCCGGCCGGCGCGACAGCGCACGGCGAGCGTGCGCGCGCCGCCTGTATCCAGCACCCGCACCCAGCCCTCGGCCCGGGCGTCGATCTCGATCTCATAGGCAATCGGCGGCAGCGCGACCGGGGTGCCATCGTCGGCGCGGCCGGCAACCGCGGTGATCGCGCGCACCGGCGCGACCGCCAGCCGCTGCCACCCGCGCGCCGCCGGCAGCACCAGCACCATCTCGCGCGCGATCAGCGCCTGGCCCAGAAACTGCTCGGCCAGCCCCAGCGCCGTTTCGGCAAAGGCGGCGATCAGCGCGTCGTCCTGCGGCAGGGTGACGGCGAGCGCCGCCTTCACTGCCGCAATCGCGGCTGCGCGATCCCCCTCGCCCAGCGTCACCACGCCCAGCGCGTCGGCATCCATTGGCTGTCTCCTTCAGGGCGATTTCGAGGGAGGTGCATCACCTGCCGGCCCGGAAATCGCAGCAAACTTGGGGCGTCAGGCCGGCTCGACCGCTGCCAGCACGGTGCCGGGCAGGTCGTCGGGCACGGTGATGCGGCCCTGGCTGATCGCGGCGACGCGCAAGGCAGAGGCACCGTCGTCGAAGCGATAGCGCAGCCGCGCGCTGCCATTCTCGCCCAGACCCAGCGGCGCGGCATCGAGCGTCAGCCGGTCAGCCGCGCGGGTGGCGGGGGCGCCATTGGTCACGACCGGCGAGCTGGGCGCGGTGCCGCGTTCCAGCTGCATGCCCCAGGCAAAGACGCTGGCGGTCGCGGGCGCGCCGTCAATCGCGTTCCACAGGATCAGCTGGCACGCGGCGGCCGCGCCGGTGCTGGCGGAGACCGAAAAGCGCCGCCACACCGCATCGAGCACAAGGGTCGGCCCCGCCACCCCGTCGAGCCGCAGCGCAATCGCCGGCCCCGGCACGACGGCGCGCAGCCAGACGCTGAAGCAATGCGGCCCCGGCACCGACACCGCAACCGCCGCGAACAGCCGGGAAAAGCCGTCGCCACGCACGAAATCCAGCCGCGCCGCCGGGCTCGCCCCGTCCGGCCCGGGCGCGGCGGCGGGGGTGACAACCGGCACGCTGCCGCCCCAGGCCGCATCGGCCGACCATTGCGGCGCATCGAAGCCGGTCGACAGCGTGACCAGATTATCCGCCGCCGGCTCCACCAGCAGCCCGCGCCGCGCGCCGCCCTGATGCTCGATCCGCGCCGCATCGACGCCCGCCAGCACCAGCCGGCCATCGGCACCCGTCGCCCAGCCCGGCGTCGCCCGGGTGAGCGCAACCCCGGCGGGCAGCGCGTCGCCGGTAAAGTCATAGCCGGCGCGCGGCCGGCGCACCCGGTCCAGCCCCAGGCCAAGGCCGAGCGCGCCCATCAGTAGAGCGCCAGAATGGCGGACGCGGTGGTGCCGCTCGCGCGGATGTGGCGCGCGCGGAGCGGAATGATGCTGCCCGAGGGGACACCGCGCCATTCGCTGTCGGCAGTATCGCCCGAGCCGCGCAGCACCAGATTGCCGCCGGCGCCGACATAAAGCGCCTTGGGGATTTCGGCGAGCGCGGCGGTATCGCTGGGCACCACCGGCACGGCGCGGGTGGCGGGGGCGGCGACATGGTCGGCACGCCCGGCAAAGGCATCGGTCATGGCTGGTCCTTTTTGATGATCGGAAAACAGGCGCGGCGATTGGCCGGCCCGCTCCTCCTCCCCTTCAGGGGAGGAGGTTGGGAGGTGGGGCCTTGATGCAAAGCGCGGCGCCTCTTTGGCCAGGCCCCACCCCAACCCCTCCCCTGAAGGGGAGGGGCTGACTGGCCCTAGTTTGCGGCGAACTTCATCAGCTTGATCGCCTGGCTGTCGCTCACACAGCCGCCCACGCGCTTGCTGGCATAGAAGCTGACGAACGGCTTGTTGCTGAACGGATCGCGCAGGATCTGCGTCTCCGCCCGCTCGGCGATCAGGTAACCGCGCGCGAAATTGCCGAACGCGATGGCCAGCGCATTGGCGGCGATGTCGGGCATGTCCTCGGCCTCCACCACCGGATAGCCGAGCAGGGTCGCCGGTGCCCCCGCCGCGATGCCCGGCGTCCACAGGAACGCGCCATCGGCGGTCTTCAGCTTGCGGATGCGCGCCAAGGTCGCGGCATTCATCACCCACACCGCGCCCTGGCGATAGGGGCCGGCCAGCGCATGGACGAGGTCGATCAGCTGATCGGCCGGATTGGCGCCGAACGCGCCCGCCGCGCCGGTGGCGATGTGCTGCAGCGTGCCGAACGGCCGCACCGCATCCCGCGCGGCCGACGTCGGCACCTGCAGGAAGCCGCGCGGGCGGTTGACGCCGCTGCCGTTCACGAAGGCGGCACCTTCGGCCCTGGCGAAATCGGCGGCAATCTCCCCCGCCAGCCACGCCTCGACATCGAACTGCGCATCGTCCAGCATCGCCTGGGTGGCGCTGGGATTGGCCCACAGATCGCCCATCGGCGGCACGATTTCGGCGAATACCGGCGTGTCGCTTAGCGGCCGTGCCTCATCTTCGGCGGCCCAGCCGGACACTGCGCCGCCCGTCGTCACCAGCTTGCGATAGCCCGACGAGCCGACCCGCACGACGCTTGCGATCTGGCGGATCGGCGACACCGCCTTCAGCGCGGCGTCGATCACCATGTCGATCTGTTCGGGCACGGCATAGCCGCCGCTGGCGCCATCGGCACCGCTCAGCGCCTTGGCCTCGTGCATCTGGCCGGCGCGCAGGAATGCGCCAAAGCCGGGATCAGCGGGGGCGCTGGCCCCGCTCAGCAGCGGGCGCACGCGCGCCGGCGGCAGGGAAAGTTGCGCAAAGCTGTCGGCCAGCGCGTCACTGGGGTTGGTCATTCTCTTCCTCCTCGATGGCATGAACGCGCGCCAGCGGCTGCATCGGCGCGCGCACCAGGCTCACCTCGATCAGCGAGATCGCGGTAAGTTCACGATATGTTCCGCGTCGGCTTCCCGCCACGCGATAGCCGATGGACAGGCCATCGACCGCGCCCGCGCGCACCGCATGGGCGAGCGCCGGTGCCGCGATCCGGCCGATCACCGCCAGCCCGCGCGCATCAACCGCCAGCCGCTCGATCCGGCCGACGGCGTCGCCGCGATGCTCCCACAGCAGCGGCACCTCGGCCGGCAGCGCGCCGATGGCGCCGGCGCGAATGATGTCGCCGCCACGGTCGGGCCGGTCGAACAACGCCGCATAGCCGGCAAAGCGCAGGCTCATTTGGGCAGTTCCTCGATGCCGAAGCGCACCGCAAGGCCGGCAAGCGTCACCGTGCCCAGCACCCGCGCCACCCAGCCCACCGCCGCGCGCCACGCCGATTTGCGCGCGTCGCGCCAGGCCCGCATCAGCTGGCGCAGCTCGTCCATGTCGCGCGCGGCGGCCGGGTCATCCAGCCCCAGCCGGGCAAGCGCGCGCTCGGCCGCCAGCTCGCCGATTTCCTCCGCCATCGCGCGCAGCGTCGCCAGATCGGCGCCCTGCACGGCGGCCTGCGCCATCAGCTGCGCCAGCAGTTCATGGTTGCTCATCATGCCTCCTCCTGAGCGGTGCCCGGCCCGATGCCGAGCATCGCGCGCTTTTCCTCGCGATCCAGGAAATCGGCGTCGCGCACCTGCGCCCATAGCCGCTCGCGGTCTTCGGCGAGCGCCGTCACCCGGTCGATATCGACGGCGATCTCGGCATCCTCGAACCAGCCCGACAGCGCCTGGCCCAGCGCGGAAAGGATGGTGTCGGCCAGCGGCAAGATGGTCTGCCGCCACAGCGCGCGGTTGGCCTCGCGGTAATTGGCATAGGTCGCATCGCCGGGCAGGCCGAGCAGCATCGGCGGCACCCCGAAGGCAGTGGCGATGTCGCGCGCGGCGGCTGCCTTCAGCGCGGCAAAATCCATGTCGGCGGGTGAGAGGCTCAGCGCCTGCCATTTCAGCCCGCCTTCCAGCAGCATCGGCCGCCCGGCATTGCCGGCGCCGGCAAAGCCCAGGTCAAGCTCGGCGCGGATCCGCTCGATCTGGTCCGCGCTCAGCACCGCGCCATCGGCCGGATCATAGACCAGCGCGCCGGAGGGGCGGGCGGCATTGTCCAAGAGGGCCTGATTCCAGGCGGTGGCGGCATTGTGGATGGCAATCGCGCCCGCCGCCGCGCCCAGGCAGCCCAGGCCATAATGATCGTCCACCGGGTTGAACGCCTTCACATGCACGATCTGCGGCCGGCCATCGGCGCTTTCGGCGATCAGCGTCTGCCGCGCCTCGCCCAGGCGATAGCAATAGGCGGCCGGCCAGCCGCGCGCATCGGGCAGCGCGCTCACCCGTTCGGGGCGCAGCGCGAACAGCTCGCGCACGCCGCTTTCGTCGGCGATGATCTGGACATAGGCATTGCCGTGGAGCAGCAGCTGCGCGGCGAGCGTTTCGGTGAGCAGCTGCCCGCCCGAGCGCGCCACCACCAGCGCCCGCACCGCGCCATTGCGCGCGCCGAGCGGCGCCCCGCCCACCCCTTCCGCGACGATCCGCACCGCGCGCTGGGCAACCGGATTGGTTAGATAGAGCTGGCGCA
>NZ_JAIESM010000010.1 GCF_019746015.1 Sphingomonas sp.
CTGGCGACGAAACTGATCGCGCTGATCGACCAGGGCGCCGATGTCGCGGCGGTGCGCGCCGAGTTGGCAAAGCGCAGCACCGGCGCCAAGCCAGCCAGCTGATCGCCGCGGGGCGCGGCGCCCGGTTTCAAGCGGGCCGCTTGGTCTGCCACTCAACGAAGCCCCTCCCCTTCAGGGGAGGGGTTGGGGTGGGGCCTTTCCAAAAAGCGCCGAGCCCGGCATCGACGCCCCACCTCCCGACCTCCTCCCCTTCAAGGGAGGAGGGGCGAGGCGATCCCCTATTTCCCCGATTGCGCCTTCAGATAGGCGATGATCGCAGCGCGCTCGGCCGGGTTGGCAACGGTGAAGAACATTTTGGCGCCCTTCGCCATTTTCTGCGGCCCCTGCAGCCACTGGTCGAGCGTCTGCTGGGTCCAGATGATGCCCGAGGCTTTCAGCGCCGGCGAATAGGCATAGCCCGGCGCGCTGGCCGCCGCGCGACCGAACACGCCGCGATGCGCCGGGCCGATCCGGTTCGCGTCCAGGCTGTGGCAGCTGCCGCAGCGCGCCTGATAGAGTTTTTCCCCCGCCGCTGCATCCCCGGCCTGGGCAAGCGCCAGGCCGGGGGTGAGCGCAAACGACAGCGCCGCGATGCGGCAGAGCATCCGCATCGCCATCACCGGTCGATGATGTCGCGGCTTTGCGGCGCCAGCGCCGAAATCAGCCGGTTCTGCGCGCGAAACGGAATGCCGCGCTTGTTCATGGCCACCTGCAGTTCCTCGACCAGCGCGTAAAAGGCACCTTCGTTCACGTTCATGCCGCGATGCGCCTCGGCCATGCTGCGCCCGCTATAGGTGCAGCCGCCGTTCATGATGACGCAGAACTGCTCGACCAGCAGCATCTTGATCCGCGCCTGATCCGAATTTTCGAAGAAGGGGCGCGTGCGCGGGTTCTTCAGCCAGCGTTCCATCGCATCGTCCATCAGCGCGACAAGGCCGGGCTTTTCGCCAAAGGCGCGGAACAGCCCCTTGCCCTTGGTGATGACGGGCAGTGTGCGCGCGCTGGGCTTCACGGCGGGGTCGTTCACCGCCGGCTCCTGCCCCGGCGGGGTGCCGGCCTCCTGAGCGAGCGCCGGCGTGGCGGCAAGCAGCGCGATGACGGCAAGCATTGCGGATTTCAACATCATGATGGTCCTTCGTTAAGGGGGGAAATCAGAAGCTCAGCTGCAGCGAGCCATAGACGCCGTTCTGGCGGGTGAGCGCGATCTGCCCCAGCCGGGCATAGGCCAGCGTGAACGAGACGTTGCGGATGGGGGCATAGGCAACGAAGAAGTCGTAGGCGTTTTCCTCACGGAAGCTGGTGCCGCCCAGCGCCCCTTCCAGCCGGTTCGACTTGGTGCGATATTCGCCGCCGATCGCCAGCTTGCGGGTGATGAGATAGGCGACCGAGCCTTCGAACTGCGGCTGATACTCGTTGCGCGCGCCGTTCAGCCCGCCAAAGCCCAGAATGCCGAACTGGTTCGCCTTGGTCAGGCGCACCGTCGCGTTCAGCAGCACGCTCTGCGACAGGATGATCTTGGTCGCAGCGAGATAGAAATCCACGCCCTGGCGGTTGACCGGCAGCGCGCCGCCCACCACCCCGCGATCATCGTTGATCTTATACTGGATGCCGGCCGAAATCTGCGGCAGCAGCCGGTCCTGGTCGAGCACGGCATCGCCCACCAGCCGCACCTTGGCGCCGATGATCGTCTGGCTGATCGTGTAACGATTGCCCAGCCCCAGCACGAGGCCGACATTGCGCAGGTTGAAATTCTGCCGCGCGACCGACAGCTCGATGCGGTTCTTGTAACTGACCGCGCCACCATAGGCCGCCAGCGTGAAATCCTGGGTGAGGACGCCGGTGCCGAACGCGGACACGCCCAGCTCGTTGCGCGTGCCATAGCTGCCGATCAGCGCCCAGGGCACGATGCCGCCGCCGCCTGCGCCCTCGAAGGTGGAGACGCCGCCGGTCAGCAGCAGCCGGCCACCCCCCGCCAGAAAGCGGCGGCGGCGCTGCTCGGGCGCGCTTGCCGGCTCATCGGGCAGCGCGGCAGGCTCGGCGGGGGGTTCTGCGGCGGGCGCTGGATCCGCTTCGGCGATGGCGGGCGCGGGGGCCGGCTCGGCCGCCCAGGCCATGCCGGGCACCAGGCCCAGCAGCGCGCCGGCGCACAAAGCGCGCGCCGGTTTCGGCAGGATGATCAACATTGCTTTCTCCCTGTTGCGGCCGCGTTGGACGGGCGGCCTCTTCAAGGCGGCATACGAGCGGCCGGCGCGCGCGGATGCGCGGCGGGAGAAAGTGTCATTTTTTCAGGCGGATGGGCAAAGCCCGCCGGTTCAGGCCGCCAGTTTCAGCGACAGCCGGTCCCAGATTTCAACCAGCGCCTGGGTCAGCTCGCGCATCATCGCCTCGTCATGCGCGGGGCCGGGGGTGAAGCGCAGCCGCTCGGTGCCGCGCGGCACGGTGGGGAAATTGATCGGCTGCACATAGACGCCATATTCGGCGAGCAGAATGTCACTGATCCGCTTGGCCAGCACCGGATCGCCCACCATCAGCGGCACGATGTGCGTGGTCGACGGCATCACCGGCAGCCCGGCCTCGGCAAACAGCGATTTGAGGCGCGCGGCGGCCGCCTGCTGCCCCTCGCGCTCCACGCTCGACGCCTTCAGGTGGCGCACGCTGGCGAGCGCGCCCGCCACCAGCACCGGCGACAGCGAGGTGGTGAAGATGAACCCCGGCGCGTAGGAGCGGATCACGTCGATGATCACCTGGTCGGCCGCGATATAGCCGCCCATCACCCCGAACGCCTTGCCCAGCGTCCCCTCGATGATGGTCAGCCGGCCGGCCACCGCGTCCCGGTCCGAAATGCCGCCGCCACGCGGGCCGTACATGCCGACTGCGTGCACCTCGTCCAGATAGGTGAGCGCGTTATACTTGTCGGCCAGGTCGCAGATCGCGGCGATCGGCGCGACATCGCCTTCCATCGAATAGACGCTTTCAAACGCGATCAGCTTGGGCGCGTCGGGGTCTGCGGCGGCCAGCAGGCTTTCCAGATGCGCGAGGTCATTGTGGCGGAAGATATGCTTTTCGCAGCCCGAATTGCGGATGCCCGCGATCATCGAAGCGTGGTTGAGCGCATCCGAAAAGATGATGAGCCCGGGCAGGATCTTGCCGAGCGTCGCCAAGGTCGCCTCGTTCGAGACATAGCCCGAGGTGAACAGGAGCGCGGCCTGCTTGCCGTGCAGATCGGCCAGCTCGCCTTCCAGATCGACATGGTAATGCGTGTTGCCGCCGATGTTGCGCGTGCCGCCGGACCCTGCGCCGACATCGTGCAACGCCTCTTCCATCGCGCCGATCACCTTGGGGTGCTGGCCCATCGCCAGATAATCGTTGGAGCACCACACGGTGATGGGCTTGGGGCCGTTATGCCCGGCAAAGCAGCGCGCATTGGGAAAGGCGCCCTTGTTGCGCAAAATGTCGATGAACACGCGGTAGCGGCCCTCGGCATGCAGCCGGTCGATCGCCTGGTTGAAACGGCCGGCATAATCCACGCCGCGGCCAGCCGACGAGGGGATGGGTGACGATTCCATGGCGCCCCATAGCGCCGGGTGCGCAACCTTTCCAGCCCGGTTGGATGGGGTGCAAAAGGGGCGGCCGGGTCGTCCAGGCGAGCCTACACCGGCGTCGCCCCGTGCTTGACACGGGGCTTGGCTAGCCTTGCCGGCCATCGGTCTGGAACCACAGGTGCCACAGATCCTGCCAGTCCGGGTTATCCGCCTCGATCAGCGCGAATTTCCACGCGCGTTTCCATTTCTTGACCAGCTTCTCGCGTGCGATCGCTGCGGTGATTTCTTCGTGGCGTTCGGCATAGACGAGCCGCGTCTTGTTGAAATCGGCGACGTGGAGCGAGCCCGCTCCTTGCCGATGCTGGTCCACGCGGCGGACGAGGTCGGCCGTAACCCCGACATACATGCCGCCGCGATAACGGTTCGCCATGATGTACAGCCAGCCGCCCTTTTGCATGCGGCCGTTATCGGCCAAGGCGGCGCAAAGGGGAAGCCAAGCCCCGCATCAAGTGCGGGGCGACGGCGGGGTATTGGTGTGAAATGGACCCGAGCTTGACGGGCCTGTCCGCATCCTCGGCTCAGCGTTTCAAACCGCCACACCCCCGTGCAAAGCGTTGACTTGATGGACAATCAGGCAGATGCTCTGGCTCACCTGAATCACGACATCGTTATCGCATCGACCGTTCGGCTGGCATGGGGAGGACGTTATGGCCTTCACGATTTCCGGTGGTATGCTGCGTCAGGGCGCGCAGCGGGTTGAATTCATCAAGTCGCTCTTCACCTCGGGCAGCTTTGCGGCGATGCCCAGCATCGCGGTGATCCATTTCACCGCCGGGGCTTCCGGCCGATCCTCGGCGGAATGGTTCCGCAACCGGCAGAATCCGGGATCGTCGGCGCATGTCGTGGTCGATCGCGACGGCAGCGTCATTCAGTGCGTGGCGTTCGACACCGTGGCCCAGCATGCCGGCCGGTCGCGCTGGCGCGATCTGGCGGGGCGCGAGCTGGTCGGGCTCAACCGCTTTTCGTTCGGCATCGAGCTCGCCAATTGGGGCGATCTGCGCCGCGCCGGCAGCGGCTGGGCCTCGCACACCGGCGTGCCGATCGCCAGCCCGGTGCTGGCGGTGCACCGGGGCGGCAACCCCGACGGATCGCGCACCCCCATCGGCTGGGAACCCTTCCCCGCGCCGCAGATCGACACGGCGGTTGCCATCGTGCGCGCGCTGGTGAGCGCGTTCGGGGTGAACGAGATTGTCGGGCATGACGACATCGCGCCGACGCGCAAGTTCGACCCCGGCCCCGCCTTCGACATGGTGCGCTTTCGCGCCCGCGTATTCGGCGGGCGGGCGGACGATGGCGACACGCTGATGAAGGTGGCGGTCGC
>NZ_JAIESM010000062.1 GCF_019746015.1 Sphingomonas sp.
CGCAACGACGCCTATCTTTTCTTCGAACGGCTGGGCGACCTTGTCGTCACCGGGCCGACGCTCACCAACGTCAACGATTTCCGGGCGATCCTGATCGACGGAGCCGGACGGTGACCCGCGCCACCCGCAGCGACTATCCATGGATCCTGATCGGGCTATTGTGGATCGTCGCCTTTTTCAACGCGGCTGATCGGTCCATCATCATCGCCGTGATGCCGTCGATCAAGGCGGAATTCGGGCTTAGCAATACCGAACTGGCGCTCCTGAACTCGGTATTCTTCTGGATCTACGCCGTCGCTGCATTTCTGTCGGGGCGCATGGGCGACAGCATGAAGCGCTCGCGGATCATCATCTACGGGCTCATCTTCTGGTCGATGGCGACCGGCCTGACGGCACTATCAACCGGCTTTGCGATGCTGCTCGGCTTTCGCGCGCTGGTCGCGCTGGGCGAGGCGACCTACTACCCCACTGCGACGGCGCTGATCTCCGACTGGCACGAGGCGCGCTTTCGCAGCAGGGCTCTCTCGCTCCACCAGACCGGCGTTTTCGCTGGCGCAGAGCTCGGGGCGCTGTTTGCCGGCCTGCTGGCAGACCGATATAGCTGGCACACGCCTTTTGCTGTGTTCGCCGCCGTCGGCATCCTGCATGCGATCATCCTGCTAAGGTTTCTGAAGGACGCGCCCGCCACGGTCGAGCGGGCGGCGGGCAGCGGCGATCCGCTGAAGCTGGTGCTGCGCAATCCATCCGCGCTGATGCTGTGCGTCGTCTTCTTCCTTGCCAATGGCGCATCAACGGGCGTCACCGTCTGGGCACCGACCTATGTTCATGACGCGCTGAAGCTGGATCTGGCGGGGTCGGCGCTGGTCGGGTCGGCGACCATCAACATTGCGGGCTTCCTCACGGTCCCGCTGGGCGGCCTTCTGGCCGACTGGATGGCGCGGCGCAGCCCCGTCGGGCGCTTCCACACGCTCGCCATCGGGCTGACGCTGGCGGCGACGCTGCTGCTGCCGCTCACCAGCATGACGTCCGCCGCCGGCGTCGGCGTGGTGCTGGTGGCAACCAGCTTCGGCAAGGGGCTGTTCGACGGCTGCATCTATGCCGCGATGCACGACGTTGTGCCCGCACGCGGCCGGGCGACCGCGGTCGGCGCGATGACGATGATCGGCTTTTTCGGCGCCGGGGTGACCCCCATCTTCGTGGCATGGGCGGCCGATCATTTCGGCATGGCGGCGGGGATGACATCGCTGGCGGCCCTTTACGTGCTGGCGGTTGTCATCATTCTGGCCATGCTCGGCTCGATCCGCCGCGCCGTTGATGCCAATGCGGGGGCGCACGCATGAAGTCGCTGATCCTGACCGCACCCCGCACACTCGCCTTTGAAGAGGTGCCGCATCCGCCGCTCGGCGCGCACGAGGTGCGGGTGCGCACGCTCTTTTCCGGCATCAGCGCCGGGACCGAGCTCACGCAGTTTCGCGGCACCAACCCCTTCATGGATCGCCGCTTCGACGAGGTGACGCGCATGTTCGTGGCGGGCGACGCGCCGAGCTGGCCCTATCCGGTCCGCACACTTGGCTATGAGGAGGTGGGCGAGGTCGTCGAAGTCGGCGCGCGGGTGGAGGATGTGCCGCTCGGCAACCACATCTACGGCACCTGGAATCATCGCAGCCACGCGGTGATTCCGGCCGATTACGCGCGCGACCGGGCAATGCCGCCGGGCGCCGATCCGCGCATCGGCATCTTCAGCCATATCGGCGCCGTCGCGCTGAATGGTGTGCATGATGCCGGCATCCGGCTGGGCGACACGGTAGCGGTGTTCGGCCTTGGTGTACCCGGCCAGATCGTTGCGCAGGCAGCGCGGGCCTCGGGCGCGACAGTGATCGTGGTGGACCCGGACCGGACCCGGCGCGAGGTCGCACTCGCGCTTGGCGCGCACGCGGCACTGGAACCGGCCGCCGCCGCCACGATCAAGGCAATGACCGGCGGCAAGGGCGCCGATGTCTGCATCGAGGTGTCGGGAAGCGCGCCGGCTCTGACCGATGCGATCCGCGCGGTCGCCTATGCCAGCCGCGTCGTCGCCATGGGCTTCTACCAGGGCGAGATTGCGGGACTACGCCTTGGCGACGAGTTCCACCACAACCGCGTGGAGCTGATCAGCTCGCAGATTTCGGGCGTCGCCCCGGCGGCGAGCCACCGCTGGTCCAAGCCGCGGCTGTGGCGAACGGCGGTCGAGCTGCAGCACCAGGGGGTTCTGAACCTGCTGCCGTTGATTACCCATGTCGCCCCGTTCGAGGACGCGCCGGTTCTGTTCGCGCAGCTCGACAGGGGCGAGCCGGGCATGCTGCAGGCAATGCTGGAGTTCGGTCTGTGACGCGCCTTCGGGTCGGCCTGTTCGGCTGTGGCGGCATCGGCATCCGCCACGCCCAGTCGGTCGCGGCCTTGGGCGAGCGGATGGAGCTCGTTGCCTGTTGCGGGCGCGACATGGCGCGGACGCAGTCATTCGCGGCAGACCATGGCGGCACCGCCTATGTCGATCTCGACCGGATGCTCGGCGAGGCACGACTTGACCTCTGCATCGTCACCCATCCGCCCTATACGCGACGGGGTGAGGTCGAGCGGATTGCCGCCGCCGGCGTCCATCTGCTCGTCGAAAAGCCGATCGCGCTGATGCAGGAGACGGCCGACGCCATGGTCGCCGCTGTCGAAGCGGCGGGCGTCACCGCCGCCATCGGCTTCATGTATCGGCATGGCGACGCGGTAAAGGCTTGGGATGCAAGCGATACGGGGCGAGTCGGCATGATGACCGGGTCCTTCCAGTGCAACCACCTGCACGCGCATTGGTGGCGTGAAGAGGCAAAGTCTGGCGGGCAGATTCTCGAACAGCTGCTGCATCTGATCGACCTCGTCCGCCACTTCATGGGGGAACCTGATACGGTTGCCGCTCGGCGTGCGCGCCTGTTCCATGAAGAGCCGGGCTACGACGTCGAGGATGTTTCCGCGATGATCTTCGGCTGGGACGATGGACGGATCGCCACGCTCAACGCCAACAACATTGCGGTTACCGGCATCTGGCACAAGGAATGGGCGCTGTTTGCACAGAAGATGACGGGGCGCTTCACTGGCTGGAACGACGCCGAGTTCCGCCGCAGCGACAATGCGGCCGACCCGCGCATTCTGGCGGGCGGCCGAAGCCCCTTCGAAGCGCAACTGCTCGATCTGGCCGATGCAATCCGCGACAGGCGCCCCCCGCATGTGCCGCTCGCCGAGGGTGCCCGCACACTTCGACTTGCGCTTGCCGCGCGGCAATCGGCGGATGAACGGCGCGAGATCCGGCTGACATGACCACCATCGCGCTCGGCGGCCTCACGCTGTCGCTGGACACCATCCTCGTCGATGGCATGCCCGGCGATGCAACGCTGTCGCACATAGAAACCGACGGTATGCATCGGTTGAGCGTCACGGCACCTGGCGCGGGGCCACTCAGCAGCGTCGGCCTGCGCTTCGTGGTCGCGGGCGCGTCGCGCTATTTGCGCAACGGCTATCACAGCTGGGACGGCAGCTGGTGGGCAGCGCCCGGCACGCGCGATGCCGATGAGCCAGAGGGTAAGCAGCCCTCGCTGGGTTTCGCGATGACCGCGCTTCAAACCGACGCGGCGACCGTCGTGCTGGGTGCCGAACGACATGACCGGTTCCAGACACGCTTGCGCTTCGGGGGCACAGCAGCGCGGATGACGATCGACATCGAAACCCTGCTCGACGCTACCGGCGCACGGTCAGGAGAAACGCTACTGCTCTTTGCCGACGCCAAAGCCGATGACGCCCTGCGCCGGTGGAGCTCGGCGGTCGCCGCCGCGTCGCCGCTACCGCCGCGCCTCCCCACCCGGCGCATCACCGGATGGTGCAGCTGGTACAATCTCTATGCGGCGATCACCGAGGAGAATATCCGCGACCACTTTCAGGCTGCGCGGCGCTTCCGCGACGAGCAGGCCGTGCTGTTCGATATTTTCCTGATCGACGACGGGTTCACGCCCGAAATGGGCGACTGGCTCGACGTGAAGCCGCAATTTCCACGCGGCATGAAGCCATTGCTGGGGGAAATCGAGGCAGCCGGCTTCACCCCGGGACTGTGGATTGCGCCATTCCTGGTCGGCAACCGGTCGAAACTCTATCGCGCCAACCCGGATTGGGCCGTGCAGGATCGCAAGACCGGCGGGCCACTGCTCGCCATGCATTTCTACGGCGAGTTCCGCTGGCACAAGCGCAGCGAGGAATATTACATCCTCGACATCACCCATCCGGCCGCCGCGACATATCTGGCAAACGTCCTGCACACATGGCGACACGACTGGGGCGCACGCTATTTCAAGGCCGACTTCATGTATCACGGCATGGAGCACGGGCCTGATCGCGCGCAGTGGCACCAGCCCGGCCTGTCTCGGGTGGAGGTCTGGCGCAGGATGGTCAGGATCATGCGCCGTGCAATCGGCGAGGATGCGATGCTCGCCGGGTGCGGGGCGCCGCTATGGGCGTCGGTCGGGTTGTTCGACGCGGTGCGGATCAGCCGCGATGTCGGCGTGACGATGACTGGCGCAGACCAGTCCGCCGAGAGCCTGTTGCGCGACAGCGGAACCCGCTGGCACGCGCATGATGTGCTGTGGCAGGCCGATCCGGACTGTATTTTGCTGCGCGACCGCTTTCATCATCTGAGCGACGCACATGTCGAGACGCTCGCACGACACGCGGCGGGCGTGGGCGGCGCCCTGATGACCAGCGATCATCTGGGGGAATTGAGCCCGGCCCGGCAGGCCCTGCTCGCCTCGCTGTTACGCGATGCCGAGCGACCTGCTCCCCGCTGGCTCCCTCGATTTGATGTAGGGTCTGCCCCGAGCGAAGGAGCAGATGAATGAGGAAGAGTCGTTTCACCGAGGAGCAGATCATCGGCATGATCAAGGAGCAGGAGGCTGGGCTGCCGACTACCGAGGTTTGCCGTAAGCGTGGATTGAGCCCTGCCACCTTATACAAGCTGAAGGCCAAGTATGGCGGCGTGGAGGCATCGGAGGCCCGGCGCCTGCGACTGCTCGAGGAGTAGAACAGCAAGCTCAAGCGGCTGCTGGCCGAAAGCGTGCTGGACAATGCGATCCTCAAGGACCTTCTGGGAAAAGTCTGACGACGCCAGGCCAGCGACGGGGCCGTAGCGCTCGGTGTGATGCAGGATTACCAGATCTCACAGCGCCGAGCCTGCCGGCTGGTTGGCATCGACCCCAAGACGGTCAGGCGAGAACGTCCAGCTGACCATGCTGAGATCCGCGAGGAGATGCGCGAGATCGCCG
>NZ_JAIESM010000040.1 GCF_019746015.1 Sphingomonas sp.
GGGCCGTAGCTCAGCTGGGAGAGCGTCGCAATGGCATTGCGAAGGTCAGGGGTTCGATCCCCCTCGGCTCCACCATTTCCACTTATCGGTTGATCGTCAGGGCGCCTCGCCGCCGTCGCGCCAGCGCCCGGTTTCCATCCAGCGCAGCAGCGGCTTGAGCGGGGCGATCCAGATCAGCCCGGTCAGCAGATAGAAGAGCGTCTGCGCCAGGATCGGCCACAGCGTGACCGTGTCGGCCAGGCTGGCGACCAGCACCGCCCAGACCGTGATCATCGCCAGGATGAGGAGCGCCCCGGCGGGCTTGCGCCAGCTGGGCGTCATGCGCGCTTTTCCCCCATCCAGCCCAGTTCGGTGACGACCGCATGGAGCGGCACGTCCCACGGTGCGGCGGGGAGTGCGGCGACCTGCTGCACCGACCAAGCAATGCCGATCCGCCGCGCGGCGGGGAGGGCGGCGAAGGCCCGGTCATAATAGCCCGCGCCCTGGCCCAGCCGGTTGAGCGCGGCGTCGAACGCGACGAGCGGGGTCAGCACCAGATCGGGCGCCTCCTCCGCCGCATCGGCCGCCGGCTGGCGCAGGCCAAAGGGGCCGTCTTCCAGCGCATCGCCCGGTTGCCAGCGCAGGAACCGCATCGGCCAGCGCCGCCCGCGGACATGGGGCAGCGCCAGCCGCCAGCCGCGCGCCAGTGCCGCCGCCTCCAGCAGCGCCGGGTCCGCCTCTCCCGCCATTGGCAGATAGCTGGCGATCACGCCGGGCGCGGAAAGTTCATCCAGAAAGGGCGAAGGCGCCTCAATCGGCCGCTTGGGGAAGGCCAGCCGGGCCGCGCGCATCGCCTCGCGCAGCTTTGGTAGAGCGTCTCGTTTACACTCAATCGCGTCTTTTTCCGAAAAACCCGGCACCAACGCGTTCCCCAAATCCAACATGTCCAACATTGCCTGCCGCGTCGATAATGGGTGGCGGGACCACCATGGGCCGTTTGCTTGAATATCCTCTGACGCCTCAACGTCAGGTGGGAGCCATGTTCTCCGGCCAGGACCGGCGAAGGGACAGCTCCCGAGGATGGTGATATCGCCTCAGGGATGTTCCTAAAGCTCGCACCGGGCAGTACCCGCCACGTGTCTATCTAGGGTGTCGGGCCGGCCCGCTCAAGGGCGTCGGCCAGCGCCTCCAGCCGGGTGGCGACGCGCGCCAGCAATTCGGGGTCGGCGCCATCGCCCGGGGCCGGGGCAGAGGCCGGCGCCGGGGCAGGCGCCCGCGCCAGTGCCTCGTCAAGCGAATCGGCCAGCATCAGCGCGACGAACAGCATCGCCCGCTCGCCCAGCACCCCGCCAGAGGCGCGCGTTGCCGCCGGCCAGCGTTCCGCCAGCATCGCCGCCAGCTGCTGCAGCCGCGCCTCCTGCCCGTCGGCACAGGCAATGCGGTGGCTGTGCCCGCCGATGGAAAGGGTGACTTCGGCCATTCTCAGCGCCCCCCGCCGGCGGCGAGCAGCGCGTCGAGCGCTTCCACCGCCTGCGCCATCTGCCGGCGCAGCGCCGCGTGGCGATCAGCGAGCGCCCGATGCGCGGCATCGCGGCGGGCAAGCGCCGCCTCGATCCGCTGCAATGCCTGCTCGATCCGTGCCGCGCCCTCGCTCATGGCCACGCGGTGTAGCAAAGGGCGCGGGCGGCGCCAACCGCGCGGCGAAGCCGGATGTCGGCGCGTTTGAATTTGCTTTGTCGTCCATCGCTTAACATAGTTGCAACCAGCACCAGCCATCTCCAATCGGGCGGGAGGAAACGAACGATGAAGGGCGATCTGACCGGCGGATGCATCTGCGGTGCCGTGCGCTACACGCTGCACGACGGGTTCCGTTTCCGGCCCTATGCCTGCCATTGCACCGAGTGCCAGCCCCGCACGGGCAGCGCCTTTAGCGAGCATATGCTGTTCGCCAGACAGGATCTGACGATTGAGGGCGCACTCGACGCCGGGGCTTATACCCAGCCCAGCGGTGCCGGATCGACGATCTGGGGCTGTGCGACCTGCAAAACGCGCATCTTTGCGGAGAATGACACGCGGCCCGGCTTTGCCTCGCTACGCTGCGGCACGCTTGATCGCAGCGCCGAGATCGTGCCGGCGGCGCATCTGTGGGTGGGCAGCAAACAGGCCTGGGTCATGCTGCCCGAAGGCGTGCCGGCGCTGGCGGAGCAGCCGAGAAGCCCCGCGGAATGGATGGCGCTGGTGGGGCCGCAGAAGGGCTAGCCTGTGCGCGGTGCGGCAAAGACGGGTGTGATTTTGTGCCACGAGCCGCCGCCGGTTGCCGGTTGCGGCCAGCGGAACGGTGGCCGGGAATGTCGGCGGCTGGGATCATTTCGATATTTATCGAATTCAGCTTGACATCGGCACGCATGTCCTTCATTTCGATTTCTATGGAAACGAGGAGTCGCGCATGAACGCCGAAGCCGCCGTCGATGCGCTGGGTGCCCTGGCGCAGCAGCACCGGCTCGCGGTGTTTCGCCTGCTTGTTCAGGCGGGCGAGCGTGGCATGGCGGCAGGCGCGATTGCCGAGGCGCTTGGCGTGCCCAACTCTTCGCTGTCATTCCATCTGGCGCAGCTCAGCCGGGCGGGGCTGGTCGGGCAGGACCGGCAGCACCGGTCGCTCATCTACCGCGCCAATTTTGCGGCGATGAACGCGCTGGTCGCGTATCTGATGGAAAATTGCTGCGCCGGCGTTGCCTGTGGCGACGACATGGCCTGCGAAACCGTTGCTATCGAAAGGATATCTGCATGAAGCGTTTGCATGTTCATGTCAGCGTCGACGATCTCGACCGCTCGATCGCCTTCTACCAGACGCTGTTCGGCGCCCAGCCCGGCGTCGTGAAGGACGATTACGCCAAGTGGATGCTCGATGATCCCAGGGTGAATTTCGCCATCTCGAAGCGCAGCGCAAAGGCCGGGGTCGACCATGTCGGCATCCAGGTCGATAGCGCGGAGGAGCTGGCCGAACTGGCCGGGCGGCTGCATGCGGCCGGCGAGACGACGCGCGACCAGGAAGCCACCACCTGCTGCTACGCCCGTTCGGACAAGGCATGGGTGCAGGACCCGTCGGGGCTGCACTGGGAAACCTTCTACACCTTTGCCGATGCACCAGTTTATGGCGAAGACCTGGTCCCGGCGGCGGGTGATGGCAATGCCGCCTGTTGCGTGCCCAAGCCGGCCGTGGCGCGGGCTTCCGCCTGCTGCGGGTGAGCGGCGCGCGCGTTGGCGGGCAATGGTGGCGGCATCATCTACAACTGCCACGCCCCCGTTGACGCCGCCGCCCGCGCCGCGCCACACACGGCGTCGAGCATCCGGCGCGGACCGGGATGCGACAGGGGGGATGGGGATGACACGACAACTGGCCGCAGAGGCACTGGGCACCGCCTTTCTGCTGGCGATCATCGTGGGGTCGGGGCTGATGGCGGACGGGATGGCCGGCGGCAATGTGGCGGTGGCGCTGATCGGCAGCACGATTGCCATCGGCGCGGGGCTGGTGGTGCTGATCCAAATGTTTGGGCCCGTCTCCGGCGCGCATTTCAACCCCGCCGTCACCCTCGCCATGCTGGTGAAGCGCGAGATCGGCCTGGCCGGCGCGCTGGGCTATATCGCGGCACAGCTGGCCGGGGCGGCGCTGGGCGTGTGGGTGACGCATCTGATGTTCGCGCGGCCGGTGATGCAGGTGGCGACCACCGCGCGCGACGGGCTGCCGCTGGCGCTCGCCGAGTTCATTGCCACGTTCGGGCTGATCGGCACGATTTTGTGCGTGCGGCGCCACCGGGAAGACTTCACCGCGGTGGCCGTGGGGCTCTATATCCTGTCGGCATGCTGGTTCACTGCCTCCACCTCGTTCGCCAATCCCGCCGTTACGCTGGCGCGCAGCCTGTCGGACAGTTTTGCCGGCATCGCGCCGCATTCGACGCCGCTGTTCATCCTGGCGCAGCTGGCCGGGGCGCTGGCGGGCGTGTGGTGCTTTGACTGGCTGCTGAAAGAGGAAACCCAGCAATGACCGATACACCGGCCGATGCCTTTCCCATCACCATCTATCACAACCCCGATTGCGGCACGTCGCGCAACACGCTCGCCATGCTGGTGGCGGCGGGCTATGCGCCGGCGGTCGTCGAGTATCGCAAGACCGGCTGGACGGTGCCGCAGCTGACGCAATTGCTGGCCGACATGGGGGCGGGGCCGCGCGCGGTGCTGCGCGACAAGGGCACGCCGGCGGCCGAGCTGGGCCTGCTCGATCCGGCGGTGAGCGACGCGGCGCTGCTGGCGGCGATGGTCGCCCACCCCATCCTGGTCAACCGGCCGATCGTGGTGACGCCCCGGGGCACGCGGCTGTGCCGCCCGTCGGAGCGGGTGCTGGAGCTGATCGACCGGCCGCTGCCCGACTTTGTGAAGGAAGATGGCGAGGTGGTGCGCGCGGCGCCCGACTCGACCGGTTGACGGCGCGCGCGGCGCCCCCCAAAGACGCGCGCAACTTTCTTGTCCGACTCAGCCGCGAAGGGGGCTTTGATGGCCGTCAGCCAGACCGATCTTGCCAATGCCATCCGCGCGCTCTCGATGGATGCGGTGGAAGCGGCGAAATCGGGCCATCCCGGCATGCCGATGGGCATGGCCGATGTGGCCACCGTGCTGTTCACCCAGATGCTGAAATTCGATCCGGCCGACCCGCGCTGGCCGGACCGCGACCGCTTCGTGCTGTCGGCCGGGCATGGCTCGATGCTGCTTTATGCGCTGCTGTATCTGACCGGCTATGCGGCGCCGACGATTGACGACATCCGCGCGTTTCGCCAGCTGCACAGCCCGTGCGCGGGGCACCCGGAAAATACCGAGCTGGCCGGCGCCGAATGCACCACCGGGCCGCTGGGGCAGGGGCTGGCGATGGCAGTGGGCATGGCAATTGCCGAGCGCCACCTGAACGCGCGCTTCGGCGATGCGCTGGTCGACCACAAGACCTGGGTGATCGCCGGCGATGGCTGCCTGATGGAGGGCATCAACCACGAGGCGATTGGCCTCGCCGGCCATTTGCGGCTGGGGCAGCTGAACGTGCTGTGGGACGATAACCGCATCACCATCGACGGCGCGGTCTCGCTGTCGTCGAGCGAGGATATTCCGGCGCGCTATGCCGCGACCGGCTGGCACACGGCCGAGTGCGACGGGCACGACTTTGCCGACATCGCCCGCGCGCTGGCCGAGGCAGCGGCCGATCCGCGCCCCTCGCTGGTGCGCTGCCGCACGATCATCGGCAAGGGCGCGCCGACCAAGCAGGGCACCGCCAAGACGCATGGCAGCCCGCTGGGCGCCGACGAAGTGGCGGGCGCCCGCGCGGCACTGGGCTGGAGCGCGCCGCCGTTCGAGGTGCCCGGCGCCATTCTGGACGCGTGGCGCACTGCCGGGGCGCGCGGCGCGGGC
>NZ_JAIESM010000070.1 GCF_019746015.1 Sphingomonas sp.
GTGGAGCCGAGGGGGATCGAACCCCTGACCTTCGCAATGCCATTGCGACGCTCTCCCAGCTGAGCTACGGCCCCATATCTCTTGGGAAGGCGACGCCCTTAACCGGGCGGCGCGGGCTTGGCAAGCGCCCTTTTCACCGCGAAAAGCGCGCCCGCCAAGCAGGGGTCATCAGCGCTCTTCGTCGTCGCTGCCGGTCTCGACGCCCAGATCGTCGTCGCCGCCCAGATCGACCTCGTCATCGGGCGAGGGTTCGCCCGCGTCATCGGCCAGATCCAGATCCTCGGCGGCATCTTCCAGCAGCGCGTCCTCATCCTTGGCATGCACGGCCTTGGGCGCGTCGAACGGCATCGGCTGCTTCGACTTCAGGATCGGCTCGGGCTCCCACGCATGCCCGCAATTGATGCAGGTGACGGGGTCGTCCTTGGTCAGATCATAAAAACGCGTTGCGCATTTCGGGCACGTCCGCTTCGTGCCCCATTCCGGTTTCACCATCGGGTGACCTTTCGATTCAATCAATTGAACGGGAGCCTGCCGGGAAACCGGCAAATCGGCGGGCGCCTTGCCATAGCGCGGCGGCGCTGTCAAAGCCGCCGCGCGATGATGCCCCCGCCCCCCCTGCACCGCACCCTTGCCGCCACCGGCCCGCTGACCGGCGGCGTGACCGTGCCCGGCGACAAGTCGATCAGCCACCGCGCGCTGATGCTGGCCGCGCTGGCAGTTGGCGAAAGCCGGATCGAGGGGCTGCTGGAGGGCGAGGATGTGCTGGCCACCGCCGCCGCGCTCCGCGCCATGGGCGCGCGGATCGAGCGGGGCGCGGCCGGCGACTGGCGCGTGTGGGGCGTGGGCGTCGGCGGGCTGCTGCAACCCGGCCAGGCACTCGACATGGGCAATTCGGGCACCTCGACCCGGCTGCTGATGGGGCTGGTCGCCAGCCACCCGATCACCGCCACCTTCATTGGCGACGCCTCGCTGTCGCGCCGGCCGATGGCGCGCGTCATCACGCCGCTGTCCGTCATGGGGGCAGACATCACCGCCAGCCCCGGCGGCCGGCTGCCGCTGATGCTGCGCGGTGCCTGCCCGGCGGTGCCGATCCGCTACACCCTGCCGGTCGCCTCCGCCCAAGTGAAGTCGGCCGTGCTGCTGGCCGGGCTCAACACCCCCGGCATCACAAGCGTGATCGAACCGGTGCCGACCCGCGACCATAGCGAGCGGATGCTGGCCGGCTTCGGCGCCGCGCTGACAGTGGAGGACAGCCCCGAGGGCCGCATCATCTCGATCACCGGCGAGGCGGAGCTGCGGCCCCAGCAGATCGTCGTGCCGGGCGACCCGTCGTCGGCGGCGTTCTTCATGGTCGCGGCGTCGATCGTGCCGGGGTCCGACATCGTCATCGGCAATGTCGGCATGAACCCGACCCGCACCGGCCTCATCACCGCGCTCAGGCTGATGGGCGCCGATATCAGCGAGATCGACGCCCGCGAGGTCGGCGGGGAGCCGGTCGCCGACCTGCGCGTCCGCCATGCCCCGCTCACCGCCATCACCGTGCCGCCCGACCTCGCGCCGAGCATGATCGACGAATATCCCGCACTTTTCGTCGCCGCCGCCTTCGCCCAGGGAACGACCCGTGCGCTGGGTGCCGAGGAGCTGCGCGTGAAGGAGTCGGACCGGATCGCCGCGATGGCAACCGCGCTCGGCGCGATCGGCGCGCGGGTGACCGAGCACCGCGACGGTCTGGAGATCGCCGGCACCGGCGGCGAGCCGCTCCCAGGCGGCGCGACGGTGGCGACGCTGCTCGACCACCGGATCGCGATGAGCCTGGCGATTGCCGCGCTCCACTGCCGGGCGCCGGTCACGCTCGACGATGCAGCGCCTGTCGCCACCAGCTTCCCCGACTTTTTCAGCCGGCTTGACGCGCTGGCCGGCAACGGGGTTTAGGGAGCGTCATGATCATTGCCGTCGACGGACCGGCCGCCTCGGGCAAGGGCACCATCGCCCGGGCGCTGGCCCGCCATTATCATCTGCCGCACCTGGACACCGGGCTGCTCTATCGCGCGGTGGCGTTCAACCTGCTGCAGCATGAGCTCGACCCGACCATCGAAGCCGATGGCGTTGCCAGCTGCGGCTTTGACGAGGAACTGCTCGCCAACCCGGCGCTGCGCGACGATGCGGTGGGCAAGGCCGCGTCGATCGTTTCCGCCCATCCGCTGGTTCGCGCCGCGCTCATCCAGCGGCAGAAGCGCTTTGCGCAGCAGCCGGGCGGCGCCGTGCTCGACGGCCGCGACATCGGCACCGTCATCGCGCCGGACGCGGACGTGAAGCTGTTCGTGCGCGCCACTCCCAATATCCGCGCCCAGCGCCGCCATGCCGAACTGCGCGCGCAAGGCATGAATGTCAGCCTCGACCGCGTGCTGGCCGACATCCGCGCCCGCGACCTGCGCGACTCGAGCCGCGCCACCGCCCCGCTCGCGATGGCGCCCGACGCCTCGTTGCTCGACACCAGCTTCCTGTCGATCGAGGCGGCGGTGAAGCGCGCGGTCGAAATCGTCGAAGCGCGGCGCAGAATTTCCGCTTGAAGCTGTCCTAACGTCATCCGCTACGCCACCGGCAACCGGCAGGAGAATGGCGATGCGGTGGATGAGGCGGATTGCTTGGGGATGCGGCACGATTGCGGCGGTGATCGTCGCTGCCGGTGCGGTGCTTTGGGTATGGCGCCCATGGGTGCCGCCGGTGGAGATGACCGCACCCGGTGCGACTGGCCGGCGCGTCTCCATCGGCGGCTGGCCGGGCAACTACTATCCTGCCCCCATCCCCGGCCGCCGGCCTGCCATCCTGTTGCTGGGCGGATCAGAAGGCGGGCTGGGGTCAAGCGCGTCGACGATAGCGCGCGCGCTTCAGCATTATGGCTATGCGGTGCTGCACCTGTCCTATTTCCGTGCGCCGGGGCAGCCGCAGGCGCTGGTGCGGGTGCCGCTGGAAGGGTTCGACGCGGGGCTTGCGTGGCTGCGCGCTCAGCCGGGGGTGGATGCCGGCCGCATCGGCATCATCGGCGGATCGAAGGGCGCCGAGGCCGCGCTCGTCATTGCCAGCCGCACGCCCGGTCTGCGCGCAGTGGTGGCGGGAATGCCGTCCAGCGTGGTGTGGCCCGGCTTTGCCTGGGAAGCAACGCCCGTCGTCGGCGCCTCATGGACGGCGGGCGGGCGCGACCTGCCCAGCCTGCCCTATGGCCGGGGCAGTTTTTCGGAAGGCATCATCTCTGTCTACCGGCGCGGGCTGGATGGCCTTCGCACCCATGCCGATGCCGCCATCCCGATCGAACGATCGCCCGCACCGGTGCTGCTGATTTGCGGCGAGAAGGACAGTCTGTGGCCTTCCTGCCCCATGGGGCGCCAGCTGGCCGCGCGCGACGCCCGCGTCACGCTGCTCCATTATGCCGATGCCGGGCACGGGGTGTTCGGGCCGCCGCTGTCGCCGGACGATCCCCGGCGAAACCGGCTCGGCGCGCTGGGCGGATCGGCGGAGGGCAACAATGCCGCCCGGCGTGACGGCTGGCCCAAGGTGCTGGCCTTTCTCGACCGCGCGCTTGCAAAATAGCGCGCCTGCCGCTATGCGCGCCACGTCCACCGGGCAGGTGCTCGTGGGGGTGTGGCGCGGAAGAATGCTTCCTGCGCCCTTTTCGCTTTGGTGATGCCTCCTCCTGATCACCGGCCCGCGGGATGCTGCACCGGCATGCGGCCGGCGTGGCGGATCGGCCAAAAGACCGCCGGAGACAACCGGCTGGCCGGAAAAATGAACGATTAGGATCATCCAGACTTATGGCCACTTCGGCGAACCCCACCCGCGACGATTTCGCGGCCCTGCTTGAACAAACGCTTGGCGATGCCGACGGCTTTGAAGGCCGCGTCGTGAAGGGCACCGTTACCGCGATCGAGAATGACCTGGCCGTCATCGACGTCGGCCTGAAGTCCGAAGGCCGCGTGCCGCTGCGCGAGTTCGCGATGCCCGGCCAGAAGGCCGACCTGAAGGTGGGCGACGAAGTCGAGGTCTATGTCGACCGCGTCGAGAACGTCCATGGCGAAGCGATGCTCAGCCGCGACCGCGCCCGCCGCGAAGCCGCCTGGGATCTGCTCGAAGCCGAATTCGCCAAGGGCTCGCGCGTTGAAGGCGTCATCTTCGGCCGCGTGAAGGGCGGCTTCACCGTCGACCTGAACGGCGCCGTCGCCTTCCTGCCCGGCAGCCAGGTGGACATCCGCCCGGTGCGCGACGTCACCCCGCTGATGGATATTCCCCAGCCCTTCCAGATCCTGAAGATGGACCGCAAGCGCGGCAACATCGTCGTCTCGCGCCGCGCGATCCTCGAGGAAACCCGCGCCGAGCAGCGTTCTGGCCTGATCATGAGCCTGGCCGAGAACCAGGTGATCGACGGCGTGGTGAAGAACATCACCGACTATGGCGCCTTTGTCGACCTGGGCGGCATCGACGGCCTGCTCCACGTCACCGACCTCAGCTACAAGCGGGTCAACCACCCGTCCGAAGTGCTGAACATCGGCGACACGGTGCGCGTGCAGATCATCCGCATCAACAAGGACACGCAGCGCATCTCGCTCGGCATGAAGCAGCTTGAGAGCGATCCGTGGGATGCGGTTGCCGCGAAATACCCGATCGGCGCCAAGCTGTCGGGCCGCGTGACCAACATCACCGAATATGGCGCTTTCGTCGAGCTGGAGCCGGGCATCGAAGGCCTGGTCCACGTGTCTGAAATGAGCTGGACCAAGAAGAACGTCCACCCCGGCAAGATCGTCTCCACCAGCCAGGAAGTCGATGTCGTGGTGCTCGAGGTTGATGCCGAGAAGCGCCGCGTGTCGCTGGGGCTGAAGCAGGCCCAGGCCAATCCGTGGGAAAAGTTCGCCGCCGAACACCCGGTCGGCTCGGTCGTCGAGGGCGAAGTGAAGAACGCCACCGAATTCGGCCTGTTCATCGGCCTCGACAACGATGTCGACGGCATGGTGCACATGTCGGACATCGCCTGGGGCGTTTCGGGTGAGGACGCGCTCAACCTGCACCGCAAGGGTGAGATGGTGAAGGTCGTCGTGCTCGACATCGACCCCGAGAAGGAGCGCATTTCGCTCGGCATGAAGCAGCTGGAGCGCGGCGGCGTGCCGACCCCGGCCACCGCCGATGCCGGCTCGCGGCTTCAGAAGAACGCGATCGTCACCGTCACCGTGCTGGAAGTGCGCGACGCCGGGCTGGAAGTGCAGGCCGGCGACGGCGGCCCGACCGGCTTCATCAAGCGCACCGATCTCGGCCGCGACCGCGACGAGCAGCGCCCGGAACGCTTCCAGGTCGGCCAGAAGTTCGACGCGCTGGTGACCGGTTTCGACCGCTCGAAGAAGCCGACCTTCTCGGTGAAGGCGATGCAGATCGCCGAGGAGAAGGAAGCGGTGGCGCAATATGGCTCGTCCGACTCGGGCGCGTCGCTGGGCGACATTCTGGGCGAAGCGCTCAAGGCCCGCACCGAAAAGACCAAATAAGCTTGTCCGGATGGGGGCTGGAAACGTTTCCAGTCCCCATTTTGAGGCGGACTATGTTACAATTGCTCTGCACAAGATTGGGACGGAAGTGTAACGTCCTCCCAAT
>NZ_JAIESM010000078.1 GCF_019746015.1 Sphingomonas sp.
CGCGCTTGACTTTGCGCCTGCCCGCCGCCTTTGCTGAACCGATGGGGCAAGCGTCGATCAACTGACCGTGGGGCGAACCGAGCCTGGGGGCTATGCCGTGCCCGCGCCCGCTGCGGAGGCGCTTGTCGCTTGGCCCGATGCGCTGGGCACGCGCTTCACCGTGTTCGTCGATACCGAGGAGGAATTCGACTGGACCGGCCCGTTCACGCGCGACCGGCACGGGACGAGCGCCATCGCCGCGATTCCGGAAGCGCATGCCCGCTTCGCCGCGATGGGCGTGCCGCTGGCCTATATGGTCGATTACCCCGTGGTGGCCGATCCGCGCGCGGTGGACGTGCTGCGCGGCGCGGTGGCGGATGGCGTGTCGACCATCGGCGCGCAGCTTCACGCCTGGGTCACCCCGCCGTTCGACGAACCGCTCGATGCGCACCACAGCTATGCCGGCAATCTGGCGCCGGCGCTGGAAGCGGCCAAGCTCGACACGCTGACGGCAGCGCTCACGCAGGCGTTCGGCCGGCCCCCGCGCGCCTATCGCGCCGGGCGCTATGGCATCGGCCCGCAGACGCTCGCCCTGCTTGCCGCGCGGGGCTATCGGCTCGATAGCTCGGTGCGCGCGCGCTATGATTATCGCGGCGATGGCGGGCCGGATTTTACCGCTGTCGGCCCCCAGGCCTATCGCTGCGGCCCCGGCGGCGCGCTGATCGAGCTGCCGCTGACCACGGCCTATACCGGCGCCTGGCGCGGGGCGGGGCCGTGGCTCTATCCCGCGCTCGGGCGGTTGCCGCGCGGCCGGGGGCTTTTCGCGCGTGCCGGCCTGCTCCAGCGGGTGGCACTGACGCCCGAACAGATGCCCGCGAACGACGCGCTGGAGGCCGTGCGTGTCGCGCTGGGCGAGGGGGTGCGGGTGCTGAACTTCGCCTTTCACTCGCCCTCGCTCGCGCCCGGGCACACGCCCTATGTCCGCGACGCCGCAGACCTCGCCCGGTTCTGGCGCTGGTGGGATGCGATGCTGGCGCTGCTCGCGCGGGCCGGGGTTAAGCCGATCGGTCTGGAGGCGCTGATCGACGCCACCGGTTGAGGGCGCAACCCCTTGCCCATCGGGTGCGCGCCCACTAACCGGGGCGCGGGGCCTGTAGCTCAATGGTAGAGCCAGCCGCTCATAACGGCCAGGTTGCGGGTTCGAATCCTGCCGGGCCCACCAACGCGCACGGCGCAAGGGAACAAGGCAAGCAGGAAAAAAGGGGTGGAGGCCCGAGCCGGAATCGAACCGGCGTGCACGGATTTGCAGTCCGCTGCGTCACCACTCCGCCATCGGGCCGAAGGGATGTGCCCAATGCGGCGGCTTCGCGCTGCTGTCAACCACCGGTCGGCAACATTGGCGCCGTCCCCGCTTGGCGACACCGGTTCGGCACGATACAAGCGGCTCGACACGGAAAGCGTATTGCATAACTAACACAGTTATGCCAAAGGGGTGAATGATGGTTCAACTGCCCGGTTCAGATCAGTTTGCCGCACAGCGCCAGGCGATGGTGGTCAGCCAGCTGCGCCCCAATGCGGTGACGGATGCAGGCGTGCTCGACGCAATGGGCATGGTGGCGCGTGAGCGCTTCCTGCCGCCAGCGCTGACCCCGGTTGCCTATATCGATGCGGCGCTGCCGCTGGGGGGAGGGCGCGTTGCCAATCCGCCGATTGCGACCGGCCGGCTGTTGACGATGGCCGCGCCCCGCGCTGGCGAGCGTGCGCTGGTGGTGGGTGCGGCGGGTGGCTATGCCGCCGCGTTGCTGGCCGCGATCGGGGTGAAGGTGGTTGCGCTCGAAAGCGATGCAGCGCTTGTCGCGCTGGCCCGGGCGGCGCTGGGCGACCAGGCAGAGATTACGCTGGTCGAGGCACCGCTGGCCGAGGGCCATGCGGCCGGCGCGCCCTATGACCTGATCTATATCGACGGCGCGGTGGAAGACGTGCCGCCTGCGCTGGTCGATCAACTGGCGGTGGGTGGCCGGCTGGCCAGCGGTATCGTCGATCGCGGCGTCACCCGGCTATGCCTGGGGCGGCGCACGGCCGGCGGGTTCGGCCTGAATGATTTTGCCGATCTGGAGGCCGCGGTGCTGCCCGGCTTCGCGCGGCCGAAGGCGTTTACATTCTAATGTCGGAAGGGGTTTTGCCGGTGCGCATCAGAAAGATTTTGCTGGCCGGCCTGGCGCTTGGCCCGGTTGCCGCCCCGGCGAGTGCCGAGACGCTGCGCGAGGCGCTGATCAAGGCGTACAAGACCAACCCGACGCTGGAGGCGCAGCGCGCCAATCTGCGCGCGACCGACGAAGGCGTGCCGATCGCGCGCTCATCGGCGCTGCCCAACATCTCGCTGCAGACCAACTATGCCGAGCTGTTCCAGAACGCGAACAACGCGTTCGTCGTGCCGCAGCGCGCGTTGCAGTCGAACGGTCAGGCCACCGTGCCGCTGTATAGCGGCGGGCAGGTGAAGAATTCGATCAAGGCCGCCGAGGACCGGGTGCTCGCCGGCCGCGCCACGCTGCGCGGAACCGAGGCCGATTTGTTCACCAACACGGTCGGCGCCTATATGGACGTGATCCGCGACCAGGCGGTGGTTGCCCTCAACGAACAGAATATCCGCGTGCTGGAAGTGAATCTTCAGGCCTCGCGCGACCGGTTTCAGGTGGGCGACCTGACCCGCACCGACGTGGCACAGTCCGAAGCGCGGCTGTCGCTGGCGCAAAGCCAGCTGCAACAGGCGCAGGCGCGGCTGATCGCCAGCCGTGAAACCTATATCCGCGTGATCGGCTCACCCCCGGGTGACCTGGAGCCGCCGCCGCCGCTGCCCGGCCTGCCGCGCGACCCCGACAGCGCGGTGCAGATCGCCCTGCAGGACAGCCCTACGCTGCAGGCCGCGCGCAAGAATGTGGACGCCACCAAATATGACGTGCGCGTCGCCCGCGCCGCGCGCCTGCCGCAGCTGGGCGCATTCGTGAACAGCGGCTATTTCAACTATCTGGGGTCGCTCAGCTCGCCGTTCGGGGCGAACATTCCGCAATCCGGCATCAACGCCCAGGGCGGCCTGCAGCTGACCATCCCGCTCTATCAGGGCGGACAGCCGGCGGCACGCATCCGCCAGGCGCAGGCGCGCGAGGGCGTGGCGCAGGAACAGCTGACCGACAGCGAGCGTGGGGTGGTGGCGCAGGTGCGCTCGGCCTTTGCCTTTTATCGCGGTGCGCTGGAAGTCATCGAGTCGGCGACCGCCGCCGTCAACGCCAACAAACTCTCGCTGGAAGGGGTGCGGGCCGAAAATGGCGTGGGCAACCGCACCGTCATCGAAGTGCTGAACGCCGAGCAGGAACTGCTGAACTCGCAGGTCACTTTGGTGACGGCGCGGCGCGACGCCTATGTCGCGGGCTTTGCGGTGCTGGCGGCGATGGGCCATGCCGAGGCCAAGGATCTGGGCCTGGATGGTGACATGCCGCTCTACGATCCTGTCATCAACTATCGTCGTGTGCGTAACAATATCTCGGATTGGGCGGGTGAACGAAGCCCCAAGCCGGTAGCGCCGACCACCTCCAACACGCCTGCGCAGGACGCGAAAGTTACGAGGTCGCCGGCCGCAGCCGGCCCCGGCAATTGACACAACCGCCCGATTCGCACAGGTAAAGATGGGGTTAAGTCGATAGGGCGGATCGATTGTGCGAGGGATGCGCATGGCGGATTTGAGCGCGGAGCCGTCGATGGAAGACATTCTTTCATCGATCAAGCGGATCATCGCCGAAGAGGGTGATGCCGCCGCGCGCAAGGCCGTGCCTGCGCCGCCGCCCCCACGTGCCGCCGCCGCGCCGCCGCCCGCCGCGCCCACGGAAATTCTGGAGCTGAGCGAGCCGATGCCGGCACCGGCGGCTCCCGCTGCGGCTGCCCCGGTGGCTGCTGCCGTGGCCGCTGCCCCCGCCGATGGCGAAGATGCGCCGCCCATCGCCTCGCCGCAGACGCTGGCCGCCTCGCGCGGGGCGCTGGACCATCTGTCGCGGCTGGTGGTGAAGCCCGAGGGCGGCAGCGACGGCACGCTGGAGGGGCTGGTGCGCGAGATGCTCCGCCCGATGCTGCGTGACTGGCTGGACGCGAACCTGCCCGCCATCGTGGAAGCAATGGTTGCCCGCGAAGTCGAGCGGATTACCCAGGGCCGGTAACGGCTGGGGGGTGGCGAGGCGCGCCGCTGCCCGCTAGACGGGCCGGATGACCGAGCTGCCCAAAACCTTTGATCCCGCCGAAATCGAAACCCGCTGGTACGCCCATTGGGAAGATAAGGGCCTGTTCCGCCCTGACCGCCCGGGTGCGGAGCCTTGGACCATCGTCAACCCGCCGCCCAATGTGACCGGCAGCCTGCATATCGGCCATGCGCTGGACAATACCCTGCAGGACATTCTCGTCCGCCATGCCCGGCTGACCGGCAAGGACGCGCTGTGGGTGGTCGGCACCGACCATGCCGGCATCGCCACCCAGATGGTGGTCGAACGGCAGCTGGCGGAGCGGCAGGACAAGCGCACCAACTATTCGCGCGAGCAGTTTGTCGACAAGGTGTGGCAGTGGAAGGCCGAGAGCGGCGGCGCGATCACCCGCCAGCTGCGCCGGCTGGGCTGCTCGATGGATTGGGCCAACGAGCGCTTCACGATGGACGAAGGCTTCAGCAAGGCGGTGCTGAAGGTGTTCGTCGATCTCTATTATCAGGGTCTGCTCTATCGCGACAAAAGGCTGGTCAACTGGGACCCGGGCCTGGGCACCGCGATTTCGGACCTGGAGGTCGAAACGCGCGAGGTGAAGGGCCATTTCTGGCACTTCCGCTATCCGCTGGCCGACGGGGTGACTTTGCCCGACGGCGCCGACCATCTGGTGGTGGCGACGACCCGGCCGGAGACGATGCTGGCCGACATGCTGGTGGCGGTGAACCCGGAAGACCCGCGCTACCAGAGCGTGATCGACCGGCACGTCATCCAGCCGATCACCGGCCGGCGGCTGCGCATCGTCGCCGACGAGCATGCCGACCCGGCGCTGGGCAGCGGCGTGGTGAAGATCACCCCGGGCCATGACTTCAACGACTTCGAGGTGGCAAAGCGCGCCGGGATCGAGGCGCGCGACATGCTCAACATGTTCGACGCGAAGGCACAGGTGATCCAGACCGTCGATGGTCTGGTCCCCACGGAGTTCATCGGCCTGCCGCGCTTCAAGACCGACGGCGTCCCCGGCGCGCGCGAAATGGCGGTCGCGTGGATGAAGGAGCATGGCTTCCTCGTCCCGCATCTCGACAAGGAGGGCGCCGAACACGACGCCGAACCGCGCACGATCCAGACCCCGTTCGGCGACCGTTCGGGCGTGGTGATCGAACCCTGGCTGACCGACCAATGGTATGTCGATGCGGCAACGCTCGCGAAACCCGCGATCGAGGCGGTGCGATCGGGCGCGATCAAGATCGTGCCGAAGACGTGGGAGAAGACCTTCTTCAACTGGATGGAGAATATCCAGCCCTGGTGCGTGAGCCGCCAACTGTGGTGGGGGCACCGGATTCCGGCGTGGTTTGCAGAAGATGGCCGTATCTTCGTTGCTGAAACGGCCGAGGCTGCACAGGCTCAGGCTGGCGCCGGGGTCATGCTGACGCAGGACGAGGACGTCCTCGACACCTGGTTCTCCTCCGCGCTGTGGCCGTTCGCGACGCTCGGCTGGCCCGAAAATTCCTCCCCAAGCTCGCTTGGGGAGGGGGACCATGCGCAGCATGGTGGAGGGGCGG
>NZ_JAIESM010000037.1 GCF_019746015.1 Sphingomonas sp.
GTGTAGCTCAGTCGGTTAGAGCGCCGGCCTGTCACGCCGGAGGTCGCGGGTTCGAGCCCCGTCACTCGCGCCATTTTTTCGTCGGTGTCGGGCGCCAATGCGTCCGCTTCAGCAGGCTATTGCTCGTCGGCCCGCGTCATCTTCAGCTTGCCGTTCTTCACCGCAAAGCCCAACCGTCCCTCGACCAGCGCCAGCGCGTCGCGGCCGAACTGTTCGAATCGCCAGCCCTGCAGAATCGGCAGCCCGTCGCGCTGCCCGGCGGCAAGCGCTTCCAGCTCGTCGGAGCGGGCCAGCAGCTTGGGGGCAACATCGATATCGCGGGCGCGAATCTTCAGCAGCAGCTTCAGCAGGTCGGCGACCAGTGCGCCATCCTTGCCCAAGCCGGGCTTCTTGTCATCGCGCGCGGGCATTTCCGCCGCCGACAAGGGTTTTGCCCCGTCCAGCGCCGCAATCAGCCGCGCGCCGATCTCATTGCCCGCCCAGCCGGCCGACAGTCCGCGCACCTTGGCCAAGTCCGCCTGTTTGCGCGGGGGGGAAAGGGCCAGGTCGGCCAGCGTCTCGTCTTTCACGATGCGGCCGCGCGGCAGGTCCTTGTTCTGCGCCTCGATCTCGCGCCAGCGTGCCAGCGCCTTAAGGCGGCCAAGCACCTCCGGCTTGCGACCCTGAATGCGGACACGTTGCCAGGCAAGCTCGGGGTCGTTCCGGTAGTTTTCAGTATCTGCGATACGCTCCATTTCCTGGTCCAGCCAGGCGCCGCGCCCCGTTTTGCGCAGCTTGTCGAGCATCTTGGGGAAGATCGCGGCCAGGTGTGTCACATCGCCGATCGCATAGTCGATCTGCCGTGCATCGAGCGGCCGGCGGCTCCAGTCGGTAAAGCGCGCGCCCTTGTCGACCGCGATGCCCAGATAGGTTTCGACGAGGTTCGAATAGCCGATCTGCTCGCCCAGCCCCAGCGCCATCGCCGCCACCTGCGTGTCGAACAGCGGGTGCGGGGTGCGCCCGGTCATGTTGTAGATGATCTCGATGTCCTGCCCGCCGGCATGGAACACCTTCAGCACGTCTTCATTGTCGACCAGCAGGTCGAGCAGCGGCCCCAGGTCAAGGTCGGGCGCCTTGGGGTCGATGGCGGCGGCTTCGTTATCGTCGGCGATCTGGATCAGGCACAGCTCCGGCCAATAGCTGTTCTCGCGCATGAACTCGGTATCGACCGTGATATAGGCCGATTGCGACAGGCGGTGGCAAAGATTGGCAAGACTTGCGGAATCGGTGATCAGATCGTGAATGTGCATAGGCTTCGGTATCACCCACCGCGCCTGCTATCCAGACCCGCGCGCCCCGCATGTGGCACCCGCCGCGCGGCCATGCTTGACAAGTGCGGGCTGAACGCCTGTTAGGCCGCCATGCACATCTATCGCACGCACAATTGCGCCGAGCTGCGCGACACCCATGTTGGCGAGACCGTCCGCCTGTCCGGCTGGGTCCACAAGAAGCGCGACCATGGCGACCTGGTCTTCATCGACCTGCGCGACCATTTCGGCATCACCCAGATCGTTACCGAAGTCGACGGCCCGGCCTTTGCCGTGATCGAGGGGCTGCGCAGCGAATGCGTCGTCACCGTCACCGGCAAGGTCACCGCGCGCGCCGCCGAGGCGGTGAATCCGAACCTGGCCACCGGCATGATCGAGGTGCGCGCGGTCGAGGCCGTCGTCCAGTCCGCCGCGCAGGAACTGCCCATGCCGGTTGCGGGCGAGGCCGATTATCCCGAGGATATCCGCCTGCGTTATCGCTTCCTCGACCTGCGGCGCGAGCGGCTGCACGCCAATATCGTGCTGCGCTCGCACGTCATCTCCTCGCTGCGCCAGCGGATGATCGGGCAGGGCTTCACCGAGTTCCAGACGCCGATCCTTACCGCGAGCAGCCCGGAAGGCGCGCGCGACTATCTGGTGCCCAGCCGTGTGCATCCCGGCAAATTCTATGCGCTGCCGCAGGCGCCGCAGATGTTCAAGCAGCTGCTGATGGTGGCCGGGTTCGACCGCTATTTCCAGATCGCGCCGTGCTTCCGCGACGAGGATGCCCGGGCCGACCGCTCGCCGGGCGAATTCTATCAGCTCGACTTCGAAATGAGCTTCGTGACGCAGGACGATGTGTTCGCCGCGATCGAGCCCGTGCTGCACGGCCTGTTCGAGGAATTTGCCGACTGGCAGGGCAAGGGCCGCACCGTCAGCCCGCTGCCCTTCCGCCGCATTCCCTATCGCGAGGCGATGCTGCGCTATGGCAGCGACAAGCCCGACCTGCGCAACCCCATACTGATCAGCGATGTGAGCGCGCATTTCCGCGGGTCGGGCTTTGGCCTGTTCGATCGCATTGTCGACGGCGGCGGCGTGGTGCGCGCAATTCCGGCGCCGAACACCGCCGACAAGAGCCGCAAATTCTTCGACGAGATGAACGACTGGGCGCGCAGCGAGGGCCATGCCGGGCTGGGCTACATCACCCAGAAGGGCGGCGAACTGGGCGGCCCCATCGCCAAGAACCATGGCGAGGAGGCGACCCGTGCGCTGATCGCGGCGCTGGGCCTGGGGCCGGACGATGGCATCTTCTTTGCCGCCGGCAAGGAAGTGCAGGCGGCCAAGCTCGCCGGTGCTGCCCGCACCCGCATTGGCCAGGAACTCGGCCTGATCGACCCCAAGCGGTTTGAATTCTGCTGGATCGTCGACTTCCCGATGTTCGAATATGACGAGGACGCCAAGAAGATCGACTTCAGCCACAACCCGTTCAGCATGCCGCAGGGCGAGCTGGAAGCGCTGGAGACCGAGGACCCGCTCGACATTCTGGCCTATCAGTATGACATCGTCTGCAACGGGGTGGAGCTGTCATCGGGCGCAATCCGCAACCATCGCCCGGAAATCATGTACAAGGCGTTCGAGATTGCCGGTTATACGCGCGAGCAGGTCGACACCAATTTCGCCGGCATGATCAACGCGTTCAAATATGGCGCGCCGCCGCATGGCGGCTCGGCCCCGGGCATCGACCGGATGGTGATGCTGCTCGCCGACGAGCCCAATATCCGCGAGGTGATCGTCTTCCCGATGAACCAGAAGGCGGAAGACCTGATGATGGGGGCGCCATCATTTGTTAGCCTTAAGCAGTTGCGTGAACTTAATATCCGTACCGTAGAAGCCGCAAAGTCGTAGCGCCGGCCTTTTGCCGGGGTTTGGGGGCAACCGAGTTGGTAAACGGGCAACAGCCGGACACTGGCCTGAAGCGCAGCCTGGGGGTGGTGGGCGTTCTGCTCCTCACCCTTTCGGTGGCGACGCCGGTATCCTCGCTGTTCGTCATCGTGCCCGGGTTGCTGCGCGCGTCCGGCACCGGCGCGCTCTGGGCATTGGCGCTGGCCAGCCTGGTCTGCGTCGCCACCGCCTATGTCTATGCCGAGCTGTCGTCGCGCTGGCCGGTGGCGGGGGGCGAATATGTCTTCGTCGCGCGCACGCTGGGGCCGATGCCGGGCTTTGTGATGCTGGGCGTCAACGTGTTCAACAACCTGCTGTTTCCGCCGATTGCCGGGCTGGGGCTGGCCGCTGTCCTGTCGGTCATCTGGCCGGGGCTGCCGGTGGTGCCGCTGGCGCTGGCGGTGGTGGCGGGGGCAACGCTGGTCGCGCTGCTCGACATCAAGCTCAACGCCTGGATCACCGGCAGCTTTCTGCTGATCGAGCTGCTGGCGGCGGTGCTGATCGTGTGGTTCGGCTTTGGCCATGCGGTGCGCCCGTTCGGCGAGATGCTGGCGAGCCCGGTGATGCTTGACCCAAGCGGGGAGGGGCTGTTGCCTACCAGTGCCGCGTCGCTGGGGGTGGGAACCTCGATCGCCATCTATGCGCTGAACGGCTATGGCTGCGCGGTCTATTTCGGCGAAGAAATGCACGACGCGCCGCGCAATATCGGCCGCGCAATCATGTGGGCGGCGGTGCTGACCATTTTGATTGAGGCGGTGCCGATTGCCGCCCTGCTGGTCGGCGCGCCAGACCTGATGAGCGCGTTCGAAAGCGAGGACCCGTTTGCGCAGCTGGTGCAGCTGCACGGCGGGCAGATGGCGGCGGACTGGCTGGCGGTGGGCGTGGCGATTGCCATCGTCAACGCGGTGATCGTCTGCATCCTGGCCACCGCGCGCTTCTTCTATGGCACCGCGCGAGACCGCTGCTGGGGCCGGCCGCTCGATGAGATGCTGACCGCCATCCATCCGCGCTTCGGCTCGCCCTGGATCGGCACGCTGATCGTGGGCGCCGTGGGGGCGGTGTGCTGCTTCGCGCCGATCGACGTGCTGCTGGTGATGAGCGGCACCGGGCTGATCGCCATCTATGCCGGCATTGCGCTGGCCGCGATTGCCGGCCGGGCGAGCGGGGAGACGGCGGCGGCGCCGTTCAAGATGCCGCTGTTCCCGCTGGCGCCGGTGCTGACGCTGACGGCGCTTGGCTATGTGCTGTGGCTCAACTGGCTCGATCCGGGCGAGGGGCGCACCGGCCTGTTGATGACGGGTGCGCAGATTCTGCTCTCCGCCGCTTATTACCGGCTGGTGCTGCGCCCGCGTGGCAACTGGCAGGTGCATGCGCCATCGACGGCGGCGGCGGGATGATCCACCTCGGCGATTTCGAGGCGGGCACGCCCTATCGCGGCGATTATGAGAAGGATCTGGCCGCGCTGCAGAAGCGGCTCGCTCATCTGCAGGTGGCCTGCCTGTGCCATGGCCGCCGCGCCGTGATCGCGTTCGAGGGGTGGGATGCATCGGGCAAGGGCGGCGTCATCAAGCGGCTGACCGCCGAATGGGATCCGCGCTATTTCGAGGTGCATCCGATCGCGGCACCCAGCGCCGAGGAACGCGCGCGGCATTTTCTGTGGCGCTTCTGGACGCGGCTGCCCGCCGACCAGCACATCGCGGTGTTCGACCGCAGCTGGTATGGCCGGGTGCTGGTGGAGCGGGTGGAAGGCTTTGCGGCCGAGGCCGACTGGCGCCGCGGCTATGACGAGATCAACGAGTTCGAGGCGCAACAGGCCGATAGCGGCACCGCGATCATCAAGCTGTTCCTCCACATCACCCAGGAAGAGCAGGACCGGCGTTTGAAAGAGCGTCTCGAAGATCCCTGGAAACGTTGGAAAACCGGGCTGGACGATTATCGCAACCGCGCCCGCCGCGCCGATTATCTGGACGCGATGCACGACATGTTCCGCCGCACCGATACGCGCTGGGCGCCGTGGACGGTGATCGACGCGAACGACAAGGAGTCCGCACGCATCGCCGCGCTGCAGGCGATCGTCGACCGGCTGGAGGCGCATGTGCCGCTCGAGCCGCCCCCGCTCGACCCGGCGCTGGAAAAGGTAGCCAAGGCCGCGCTCGGCCTCGATTAGGGGACAGCTTGCCCCATCCGTTCGTCCCGAGCGCAGTCGAGGGACGCAATGCCAGCCGCTGTGCCAGACCCACGTGTCTCGACTTCGCTCGACACCAACGGTGTTTGTGGGCCGGCAGTTACCCCAAGGTCAGCGCATCGATCGCCCCTTGCAGGATGTAGCTGGCGGCCAGCCGGTCGACCCGCTCCGCCCGCTTGGCGCGGCTCAGATCCTCGGCGATCATCTGCCGCTCCACCGCTTGGGTTGACCAGCGTTCGTCCCACAGCAGGATGGGCAGCGCCAGATCGGCGAGATTGCGGGCAAAGGCGCGGGTGGACTGGGTGCGCGGGCTGTCGGTGCCGTCCAGGTTGAGCGGCAGGCCGATCACCAGCCCGGCCACCTGCTGCTCCGCCGCCAGCGCCGCCAGTGCCGCCTTGTCCGCCATGAA
>NZ_JAIESM010000020.1 GCF_019746015.1 Sphingomonas sp.
AAACCGTCCCATTTCTTCGCGCCCACGGTCTGCACGGCGGTTGCCGTCAGGCGCGGTTCGGCGCTGACATAGTCGAACAGCGCGCGCGTGCCGATGACGCGCGGGTCGGGGTCGGCAGGGTCGATCACCGCACCCTCGCGCACCACATTGTCGACGATGATGACGCTGCCCGGCCGGGTCAGCCCGTCAAGCGCGGCGCGCACATAATTGGCGCCATTTTCCTTGTCGGCATCGATGAACACCAGGTCGAACGGCGTGCGCGGCAGCGCGGCGAGGCTGTCCAGCGCCGCGCCGACATGGATGGTCACCCGGTCGGCCAGGCCAGCGCGCGCGATATTGGCGCGCGCCACATCGGCATGGTGCGGCTCCAGCTCCAGCGTCACCAGCGCCCCGCCCGCGCCCAGCGCGCGCGCCAGCCAGATCGTCGAATAACCGCCCAGCGTGCCGATCTCCAATATGCGCCGCGCGTTCATGCTGCGCGCAAACAGGTGCAGCATTTTGCCCTGGGTCGCGCTCACATCGATGGGCGGCAGGCCGGCGGCGGCATTGGCGGCGAGCGCGGCGGCAAGCACTGCATCCTCGCCCAGCAGCCGGCCGGCGATATAGTCGTCAACACGCGCCCAGTCGGTCATCGCCCTGTCCTTCCGCCACGCTAGAAATGCGCCAGATAGCCACCATCGACGGTGATCGTCTGCCCGGTGACATAGCTGGCCGCGTCGCTGGCCAGAAACACCGCTGCCCCGGCAATTTCCGATGGCTGCCCCCAGCGCTTCAGGCTGGTGCGCCGGTCGAGCCAGGCGGCAATGTCCGGATTGTCGATCATCGCCTGATTGGCTTCGGTGGCAAAGAAGCCCGGCGCGATTGCGTTGACGGTGATTCCCGCCGGCCCCAGTTCGGCGGCGAGCGCGCGGGTGAGCGCGGCCAGCCCGCCCTTGGCCATGGTATAGACCGCGTCGCCGCTGTTCGAAATCGGCCCGGCGATGGAGGTGATGTTGATGATGCGGCCATGCCCCGTGCCCGCCGCCACCATGTGCCGCGCCGCCGCACGCGCCAGCACGAACGGGGCGATCAGGTTGGTCTCGGTCAGCGCGCGCACCTCATCCAGCGCGAAGTCGAACAGCGCGCGCCGGTCGCGCTGGCCGACATTGTTGACCAGGATATCCAGCCCATGCTGCGCAGCAAGCGCTGCAACATGCGCCTCCGCATCCGGCGCCGCAATGTCGAACGCGGCCGGCACCGCCGCCTCGCCGATCACCGCCGCCGCCGCCGCCAGCGCGCCCGCGTCACGCCCGTTCAGCAGCACGCGCGCGCCGGCCCCGGCCAGCGCGCGCGCAATCTCGAACCCCAGCCCGCGCCCCGCGCCGGTGACCAGCGCGGTGCGGCCGGCAAGGTCGAACAGGCTCAGGCTTCCTCGCCCTTGTAGATGCCGACCAGCCGGTCGAGCATCGCCAGCGCCTCGTCACGCGGGCGCTGGAAGGTGTTGCGGCCGATGATCGAGCCGTTGCCGCCACCGTCGCGAATGTCGCGCGCGTCCTGATAGACGGCGTCCGCGCCCTTGGCCGCGCCGCCCGAGAACACCACGATGCGGCGGCCGTTGAAGCTGCTCTTCACCACATGCGCCACGCGCTTGGCCTGGGTCGACCAGTCGCCGCCCTCATAGGCCTTCACCGCGTCCTTCTGTTCGATATGGGCGGTGGGCAGCTTCACCTTGATGATGTGCGCGCCGAGCAGCGCCGCCATGTGCGCGGCATAGGCGCCGACGTCGAGCGCCAGTTCGCCCTCCTTCGACAGCTTGCCCCCGCGCGGATAGGACCAGATGACGGTGGCAATGCCGACCGAGGCGGCTTCCGCGCGCAGTTCCTTGATCTCCTCCATCATCTCGAACACGTCGTCGGCACCCGGATAGATGGTGAAGCCGATCGCCGCGCAGCCCAGCCGCAGCGCGTCATCCACGCCGCCGGTCAGCGCCTGGTTGATGCTGGTCGCCCAGCTGTTGGACGAATTGAGCTTCAGGATGGTGGGGATCTGCCCGGCAAAGCTGTCCGCGCCGGCTTCCAGCATGCCCAGGGGTGCGGCATAGGCCGACAGCCCGGCATCGACCGCCAGCTGGAAATGATAATGCGGGTCATACGCCGCCTCGTTCACCGCAAAGCTGCGCGCCGGGCCATGCTCGAACCCCTGGTCGACGGGCAGGATGATCAGCTTGCCGGTGCCGCCCAGCCGCCCCTGCATCAGGATACGCGCCAGATTGGCCTTTACGCCGGGATTGTCGGATTCATAATTGGCAAGAATGGCCTTTACGGTCGGTGTCATGCTGCTCCCCTGATGCAATGCAAATGCCGTTGCGCGGCTGTTAGCGGGGGCAAGGCAAGGCGGCAATGCCCCGTGCAGCGGCTGGCCCCAATCAGGCACGCTCACGCCACCGGCTGGAGCTTGGTGTTCGCGCTCAGGTTCACCGCGATCGAGATGCGCAACCCCTCGCCCTGCCAGGGGGTTACTGAATGGACCAGCCAGGCCGGGAACAAGATCAGCTGCCCCGCGCGCGGCTGCACCGACAGCTGCTGCTCGCCATTGCCGCCGCGAAAGCGCAGCATCGGCGCGTGCATCTCGATCATCGGTGAGCGCGGATCGTGGAAGACGAGCGCGCCGCCCTCGCCTGCATCGACGCGCACATAATAGACCGCCGACCAATAGCTGCCGCCATGGCTGTGCGGCACATTGTGCGCGCCGCCGGGCGGGTTCACATTGGCCCAGCCTTCCATCATCCAGCCGCGCCGCATGCCGGGCTGCGCCTGCAGATCCTCGGTCGCGGCATCGGCCGCCGCGATCATCGCGCGCGCGACCGGCACGATGGCGTCGCCCGCCCAGCGCAGAAATTGCGTATCGGAATGCCAGCCGCCCGCATTGGAGCGGACGACGCCGGTATCACGCGCCCGCGCGTCGAGGATCAGCGCCTCCAGCGCGGGATTGATGGCGTCCGCCCCGGGCAGTTCGGTCACGATCAGCGGCGTGCCGAAAATCTGCCGGGGCGCCCCCGTCATGCGTGGCTGAGCGCGGCGACGCCGGGCAGCGTGCGCCCCTCCATCCATTCCAGAAACGCGCCACCGGCGGTGGAGACGAAGCTGAAACTGCCGGCCACGCCGGCCTGGTTGAGCGCGGCGACGGTGTCGCCACCGCCCGCCACCGACACCAGCGATCCTTCGGCCGTCAGCGCCGCTGCCGTGCGCGCCAGCGCGACCGTGGCGGCATCGAAGGGCGGCGTCTCGAACGCGCCGAGCGGGCCGTTCCACACCAAGGTCCGGCACGTCTTCAGCACGTCTGCCAGTGCCTCCACCGCGGCCGGGCCGATGTCGAGGATCATCTCGTCGGCGGCCACTTCATGCACGTTGCAGGTGCGCAACGATGGCGGATTGGCGGCGAATTCCTTCGCCACCACCACGTCATAGGGCAGGTGGATGGTGCAGCGCGCGGCCTCTGCCGCTTCGAAAATCGCCTCGGCGGTCGCCACCAGATCATGCTCGCACAGCGACTTGCCCACCGCCACGCCGCGCGCGGCCAGGAAGGTGTTGGCCATGCCGCCGCCGATGATGAGATGATCGACCCGGCCGACCAGATGGCGCAGCACGTCGAGCTTGGTGGAGACCTTGGCGCCGCCCACCACCGCCGCGACGGGATGCTGCGGCGTGCCCAGCGCCGCGTCGAGCGCGTCGAGCTCTGCCTCCATCTGCCGCCCGGCAAAGGCCGGCAGGCGCCGCGCCAGCCCCTCGGTCGAGGCATGCGCGCGGTGCGCGGCGGAAAAGGCATCGTTGACGTAGAGGTCACCCAGCGCGGCAAAACGGTCGATCACCTCGTCCGCATTCTTCTCCTCGCCGGGGAAGAAGCGGGTGTTCTCGACCAGCGCGATGTCGCCCGGCTGGAGCGCGGCAGCGCCGGCCGCCGCGCCTTCCCAGTCCAGAAAGCGCACCGGCCGGCCCAGCACCGCCGCCAGCGCCGGGGCAATCGGCGCCAGCGACAGATCGGGCGTCGGCCCCTTGGGGCGGCCGAAATGGGCAAGCACCAGCACGATGGCACCACGATCGGCCAGTTCGGCCAGCGTCGGCACGGCGGCGCGCAGCCGGGTGTCGTCGCTCACCCGGCCATCCGCCATCGGCACGTTCAGATCCTCGCGGACCAGCACGCGCCGGCCGGTTACCTCGCCGATATCGTCCAGCGTCCGGAAGCTGCGCACGCTTGCCATGGTTGCCATCCCCCTGCCCCTTTTCCGCGTGCTTACAGGAACGCCGCCATCGCCTTGGCGGTGTCGATCATGCGGTTGGAGAAGCCCCATTCATTGTCATACCAGCTGACGACGCGGACCAGCTTGCCCTCGATCACCGCCGTTTCCAGGCTGTCGATGGTGGAGGAGGCCGGGTTGTGCAGCAGGTCGATCGACACCAGCGGCTCGTCCGAATAATCGAGAATGCCCTTCAGCGGCCCGGTCTCGGCCGCCGCCTTCAGCGCGGCGTTCACTTCGTCGCGGGTCACGTCGCGCTTTGGGGTGAAGGTCAGGTCAACCAGGCTGACGTCCGGCGTCGGCACGCGGATGGCCGACCCGTCCAGCTTGCCCTTCAGCTCGGGCAGCACTTCGCCCACCGCGCGCGCGGCGCCGGTGGTGGTGGGGATCATGCTCATCGCGGCGGCGCGGGCGCGGCGCGGATCGCTGTGCACCTGGTCCAGAATCTTCTGGTCATTGGTATAGGCGTGCACCGTCGTCATCAGCCCGCGCTCGATGCCGAACGCGTCGTTCATCACCTTGGCGACCGGCGCCAGGCAGTTGGTGGTGCACGAGGCGTTGGAGACGACGATGTGGCCGGCTTCCAGCCTGTCGTGGTTGACGCCGTAGACCACGGTCAGGTCCGCGCCCTTGGCCGGGGCGGAGATCAGCACGCGCTTGGCGCCGGCGTCCAGATGCTTCTGCGCCGACGCGCGATCGGTGAAGAAGCCGGTGCATTCCAGCACGATGTCCACGCCCAGCTCGGCATGGGGCAGGTTGGCGGGGTCGCGCTCGGCGGTCACGCGGATGCGGTGGCCGTCGATCACCAGATGGTCGCCATCGGCGGCGACGGTGCCCGGATATTTGCCGTGCACGCTGTCGCGGCTGAACAGCCAGGCATTGGCCTTGGCATCCGCCAGGTCGTTGATCGCCACCAGTTCCAGCCCGGTGTCGCCCGCTTCCAGCAGCGCGCGTGCAACCAGGCGGCCGATGCGCCCGAAACCGTTAATCGCAACCTTGGTCATTCCACTCTCCCTGGCGCCGGCGGATCAAAGCCGGGCGATGATAAGGGGCAGCACGGCAGCGGCCGTCAGCCCGAAATAGTCATAAAGGTCAGCCGCCGGGCCGGACGCGCCGAACCGGTCGATGCCGATGGCGAGCCCGTCGCTGCCGATCACGCGTTCCCAGCCAAAGGTCGTGCCCGCCTCGATCGAGACGCGCAGCGCATCGTCGGGGAACAGGCTCTGGCGATAGGCGGCGTCTTGCGCGAAGAACCGTTCCCAGCTCGGCATGGAGACGACATCGGCGCCGATGCCCTGTGCCTCCAGCGCCGTGGCCACCTCGACCGCGACCGACACTTCCGACCCGGTCGCCACCAGCACCACGCGGCGCGGCGCGGTGGCGGCACGCAGGCGATAGGCACCGCGTTCCGAGCGGTTCTCCGCCGCTTCGGTGCGCAGCTGGGGCAGGTTCTGCCGGCTGAGCGCGAGCAGCGACGGGCCGTCGGCGCGTGCCAGCGCCAGCGCCCAGCATTCCGCCGTCTCCACCGCGTCGCACGGGCGATACACGTCGAGCCCGGGAATGGCGCGCAGGCTCATCAGATGCTCGATCGGCTGGTGGGTGGGGCCATCCTCGCCCACGCCGATCGAATCATGCGTCATCACATGCACGACGCGGGCGTGCTGAATGGCACCCAGCCGGATCGCCGGGCGCGAATAATCGGCAAACACCAGGAATGTGCCGCCATAGGGCACCACGCCGCCATGCAGCGCCATGCCGTTCATCGCCGCCGCCATGCCGAATTCACGGATGCCGTAATAAAGGTAGCGCCCGGCATAATCGTCGCGGGTCAGCGGCGCGGTGGCGCCGGTGATGGTGAAGTTGGAGCCGGTCAGGTCGGCCGATCCGCCGATCAGCTTGGGCTCGGCCTCGGTCAGCACCGCCAGCGCGAGTTCGGAGGCCTTGCGCGTCGCGATCTTCTGCGGCGCGGTGAGCAAGGCGGCGATGTGCGCGTCGAGCGCCGAGGTGTCGACCGTGCCGGACAGTTGCGCCTCGAACCGGCTGCGCTCGGGGCTCGCCGCCAGCCGCTCGGCCCAGGCGGCGCGCGCGCCCGCGCCGCGCGC
>NZ_JAIESM010000067.1 GCF_019746015.1 Sphingomonas sp.
GTACCAGCTTTGCCCCGTCACCTGCTCGACCACCGCGCCGAGCACGACGAAGCCTTCGTTGCTGTAGGCGGCAGACGTGCCTGGCGCAAAGGCGGGCGGCTCGGCGGCGAAGGCGGGTAGCAGGTCGGCCATGCGGGAATAGGGCTTGCGTCGGTCATAGCCCGGCCGGTCGAACAGCGTGCCAAGCCCGGCTGAATGGCTGAGCAGGTGGCGCAGGGTACAGGCGCGGGCGAACTCGGCGTTGGCATAGCTGGGGAGCACCTCGACCAGCCGGGTGTCGAAGGTCAGCCGTCCTTCGGCAACCAGCTTTGCCAACAGCAGCGCGGTGAAGCTCTTGTCGGCCGAACCGAGGTTGAAGCGCGTGTCCGGGGTGTTGGCCTGGCTGCGCGCGCGCGACGCCATGCCAAAGGCGGCCTCATAGGCGACCTGACCCGTAGGGGCGACGATCCGGCACGCGCCCGAGAATTCGTCGCGCATGGCCGAAAAAGCCAACCGCTGCGCGACCAGCGCGGGCAGGTCTGCGGGCGCGATCGGGCCTTGCGGCAGCGGCTTGGTATAGGGCGTCGGCGTCGGAGAGGCTAGGATGTCGAAGATGCGCTCGGGATTGTCGCGGTCGATGCGCACCCGCAGGCTGCGCTCGACGCGCTGGCGGCGGGCGCGCACCGTCAGCCACAAGGTCGTGCCGCGCCGGTCGGCTGCGACAAAATCGAACCCGCCCGACAGGTCGGCAATCTCGCCGAACACCTTCTGGAAGTCAGCCAGCGGCCAGCGCTGCTGGCCGGCGGGGGAGAGCTGCCCGGCATGAAAAGCGGCGCGTGCCGCCGGGCCGCCGGCGGGATCGAACAGGGCCAGGATCGCGGCGATCTGCGGGTCCTGCGCCGCTATGGTCTGGCCGAAGACCGGCACCGGCAAGGCGGCAAGAACAAGGCCGGAGCCGAGCAGGCCACGGCGGGTGAGGGCAAGGGCGTTGTGGGACATGTGAGTCAGCCTTTTCTACCTGGAGGGACGTTCTAACCGCACCGGAAGCCCGTGATCGAGCCGCGCGCATCGACAAGCGCGTTGAGGCGCGTCGGCACATAGTCCTGCGTCAGGATCGCGCCGGGCTCGATCACGCGCACGCCGACCGGCAAGGTCGTCGCGGCGAGCGGGGCGCCGATAAAGCCATGATATTGCTCTGCCTTGCAGGCGCTGGGCGGGAACAGCGCGCGCTCGCCCGAACGATTGCCGATACTGACGCACCCCGGCGCGGCGAGCAGGACCGCCGACGACATCAGGGACAGGAGCAGGGGCCTCATCTTCTCAATCCTCATTCATAGACAAGTTGGTGGCCAAAGGCCCGGAACACAGCTTCGACCTGACGCCATGAGGCATCCGGCCCGAGCCCGGCCAGCGCGCAGACGAGTGCTGCATATCGCTCGTCCGGCGTTTCGATGGTCACCCGGGCCGGATCGCGCCCGATCGCGGAAAAGCCATGGACCCGACCCTGGGGGATCACCCGCACGGCACCCTTGCTCAGCAATTCGGAACCATGGTCGAGCGTCAGGCTGACAATCCCTGCGTCGACCTCGATCCGCTTCGCATAGGGCGCGGTTTGGGCGGGCGAGCCATGACCGGGCTCGATCGTGAGGCAGGCCCGCGTGCCGGCATCGCGTGCCGCCTGCGCAACCGCAAAGCTGCACGCGATGCCGGGCAATTGGAGGGTGCGGGCGCGCGCCATGCGTCCCGCTCCCGTTAGAAGGCGAACACCACGCCGGCGCGAACCTGATGGCGATCGAAATTCTCGCCATAGTCGTAGCTCAAGCGCAGCCCGATCGTGTCCGTGATCCGATGTTCGACGCCGGCGCCCACCACGAGCGTGTCATCGTTGAACGACGCATCGGTGACAACCGGGTTCGGACCGGTCGTGGGCGGTACCGATGTCCGGGTCGATACCGACCGGAGACGGACATTCTCCCAGCCACCCCGTGCATAGACGAGGGTGCGCTTGCTGAGCGCATATCCCATGCGGGCGGCCGCGCCATAATGCAGGCCTATCGCGTTGCGCGTTACCGTCGTGAACGTCGGCGTGGTGCGGGTCAGCGTCTCGTCGATCTCGCTGTCGCCCACGCGCGCTTCGATGCCCAGGATCACCTTGTCCGATACGGCAAGGTTATACCCGGCGAACAGGCCGTAGGTGACGCCACCCTGGTCGATCCGACCAGAGCCTTCATAACCCGTGTCGGCGCCGACATAGAAACCGCCATGGGGATTGGCGGCCGCCGGCGACGCGGTTAAACCGTTGAGAGCCACCAGCAAGCCGGCGCCGATCAACGCGTGGATCTTCATTACTGTCATCTCAATATCTCCTAAGTCCCCCAGATTTTCGGCGGGGCTGGCGTGCCGATAAGCAAGGGACGTGGGTGCGACCGTTTGAACGAGCGTGGGAATTGCTGCACAGCGACAAAAAACGATCTGGATAGGAAAAGGGCGGGCGCGTTGGCATGACGCGGAACAGGGTAACGCTGAGACTACTTGGCGGGTTTGCAATCGAACGGGACGGACGGACCATCAGCGTGCCGAGCTCGCGCAAGACACGCGCGCTGCTTGCCTATCTCGCGGTCACCGGCCGGCCGCAGCGGCGCGAACGGCTTTGCGAACTGCTGTTTGAGCTGACCGATGATCCGCGCGGGGCGTTGCGCTGGAGCCTCGCCAAGCTGCGCCCGCTGGTCGATGACGCGGACGTGACCCGGCTGGTGGCCGATCGCGACATGGTGCGCCTGAACCGCGAGGGACTGGGTCTCGATCTGGACGATTTGCGCGCGCTTGCCGAGGACGCGACTCTCGCCACCGCCGATGCCGACCGTCTGGAAGCCGCAGTCGAAACGCTTTCGGGCGATTTTCTCGAAGGGAGCGTCATCGACCATGCCCCCGAATTCTCCGCGTGGGTCGCGGCGGTGCGTGAGGATTGTCGGGCGCAGCAGCGTCGCTTGATCGAGGCGTTGATCGAGCGGCTTGAGAATGCCCCCGCGCGACGCCTTGCAGCGGGCCGAAGGCTGGTTCAGCTCGACCCGTTCGATGAAGGCGCCTATGCGATCTGTGTTCGGTCGCTGGTCGAGCTTGGCCGCGCGGACGAGGCGGCCAGCCTGGCGGAAAGCGCGGCCGCCGCGTTTCGCCGCGAACGCATCGGCCTCAGCGGCGCGCTTGACGCGGCGTTACGGGGCGCGCCCGTTGCCACTCAGCCAGCCTCTGCAAGTCCGTCGATGCAGAGGGACAAACGACCGCGCGATGCGCGGATTGTCGCGACGGTGGCCGTCCTCCCCTTTCGGCCGATGGGCGAAGAAGCCGAGAACCGCCGCTGGCTGGCCGACGGCATCATCGACGGCGTGGCCGATGCGCTTTCCCGCTATACCATGCTGCGCATCCTCGCGCCCGGCGCCACCGCGTCGATCGACCGGGATGATTTCGACCCCGTTGCGACCGCATCGGCGCTGAGCGCAGACTATCTGCTGACCGGGTCTTTGCAGCTGTCGCGCAGCGGCGGCGAGGAGCAACTGCGGATCCGCTACCGCCTCATTGCCGGCACCTCCGCTGCGATTGCCTGGTCTGGCATGCTGGAACGGTCGATGAGCGACGTGTTTGCGATTCAGGATGCGGCTGCGGCGGAAATCGCCAACGCCATCGAGCCCAAGATCGCCAGCCTCAGGCTGGTCGCAAGCACCGACCAGCCGGATGTCGACCTGGTCGCCTATGACTATTTCTTGCGGGGGCTTGCGTCGGGCTTCCGCTCTGGCGCGAAAGACTATGGCGCCGCGGCAGACGCGTTTGAAAAGGCGCTGGAAATCGCGCCGGATTTTGCCCCGGCGCTCGCCTACCTGCCCTGGGCACAGGGCATGGCATTTCGTCTCCAGACAGCGCAGGATTTCACCCGGGCGATTGCCATGGCCCGCCAGGCGATCGGCCTGGCCGGGGCCGACGCCCGGACGCTGGCAATGGGGGCAATGAGCCTGGTGTTCCTTGGTCAGGATTATGCCGGCGGGCTTCCCGCCGCAGACCGCGCGCTGAAGCTCAACGGCAATGATCCCGTCGCCCTGATCAGTGCCGCCTGGATTCGCGCCACGGCGGGCGAATATGATATGCCGATGGCGCTGTTTGCGCGCGCGGCGGACCTCAGCCCGCTTCCCGAAACCGAAAATGGCAATATCCATGCAGGGCGCGCGATGTGCTGCCTGATTGCCGGGCGCTATGCCGATGCGCGGCACTGGGCGGATGAGGCGCTCGCGCTCTCGCCCGGCCACCCCTCTGCCCTATTCAGTGGCACGGCCGCCGCTTCCGGCCTTGGCGACAGGGACGATGCCCAGCGGCGCGCCACCCTGTTCACGCGGCTCATCCCCACCGGGCTCGCCTCGCCGATCGTTCGCGCGCTGCCCTTCCGCCGCAAAGCAGACCGCGAGGAAATCTTCGCACTGTTGCGCGCGGCGGGCGTTCCGGGCTGACGCGAACGCCCTTCCAGCCGCATTCAGCTCTGATGGCCTGTGGATCAATTTCCGATTTACAGGCGCTAAACTAGGAGTCGCAACTCCGTAACCGCCAATGAGCAGGACAGAGCGGCTCGCAGCAGATAGCCTCCACCGCCAGCCAGTTCCGACGTTTCGCACAATCGTGTGCCTGGGGCGCGAAAACTCGTGCAGGGCTGCGCGTGTCATGCGGCCAATCGGTACTCGGGAGAGCGTATCGCGGCTCCGGTTGCGCTGATCCGTGCCCGGTTTCTCTGGTCGCGCAGCCCAAAGTAACGGTTGCGGTCGCGGCGGAGTTTTCGCCGATGCTCCGGCATGGCGCCAACTCGCGCATGATGGAGCTGTCAGGTCAGCGACCCAATCACGATGGGCAGCGAGGATCGCCCGGACAATCGGGGAGGCGCGCCAGTGTTGCCGCATCTGCCTCCATCGGTCCGTTCCCGCGTTTCCCCCCGTTCAGGCCCGTACCCGAAATCACCAGCGAGCCGTCATTGGCGATGCGCAGCGTGGTCGAACAGGCCAGCGACATGGGCTTCAATTCACTGCAAGCCAGCCAGACTTGGGGGAGACCTGCGGCGCTCACGCGAACCTTCTTGCGCGCCAAGTCCCACGCAAAAACACGTCCGGCGGGATTTCCCAGCTTGCTGTTAGCGCCGAACAGGAAGCCGTGATCCGCCCGGAACAAGGGCGTATCGCTGGCATCATAGGCGACCACCTTGGCGCCGTTGAAAGCGATCAACTGGTCAGGCCCACCGGCAAATTCGACCACCGTCAGCGAGAAGGCCTGGGCTGCGGCCGCGACGGGTATCGCACTCAACATCAAGATGCCCAACAGGTGCGCCGACCGTGCCATATCGCTCCCCCCTCGACGACGTGTCTCTATTTCCTTACGCTTGATCGCAAGAGGCAGCAAGAGAGCCGGCAACGGCGCTCGCGCAGGGTGAATGGGGTAATCAGTCATTGGCGAGCAGTAACGATGGAGGGGATGACCGATACCCCCGGCTGCGCAAGCGCGACATATTGTATCGAGTGGTATCGACCGGCTTTGCCGGCTTTCTGCTGGCGAGCACGCTGGCGGCCATCAACGCTTTCTACGCGCTGCGCGGCTCGGTGATCGTCGTACAGCCGCCGCAACAAGCCCTGCTTTATCGGGACGGTGACGGCGACAACGCCGTGCTCACCATCGCAATGCGGCTGGCGATGATTAACGCCGCCGATGGGCAGCATGGTGACGTCTTGATGAAGGCATCGATCTCGCCGATCGACAAGGGGCCGAATTTTGGATTTGCCGGAACTGTTCAACCGGTCTTCACCGACAATCCATTGGCTGAAAAGAAATGCGATATCGGCGTGCGCTGCATAAAATTGCGCGGGCTGTTGGCGATCGAACGCGATGATGAAATCGTCGATGTTCCGGGGGGAGCTGTCAAAGCACCCTATCTGGCCTATCCGATCAGTGACTCAAATTGCGAAGGCCCGGCAGCGCAGTGTGCAAAATTTGGCGATTTCGAAAAATCTGTGGCGACTCTTGCAAACAAGCCCAGCAAATTCACCGTAAATGTCAAATATTATCGGGACGGCGTCCGGCGTATTACATGCAGCGGCAGAGCGGTTGATATGGCCTATCTGCGCAAGGTCGGCTGGATGACGATCCGGTGCAAACAGGTCGACATTTCTCGATCGTCGATTTTCTGACGGTGCGCCGCTCCTAGAATTTGCGGAACGGCGCCAGCGGATGGATGGTGACGCGAAACTGAAAGCCGCGGTCCTGAAGATCGACACTGCCGACCTGGCGCACGTCGATCAGCGAATAGGCATAGCTGACCCGCGCCGTCACCGCGTCCGACGGTATCCAGGCCAGGCTGGTGCCGATGCTGGCAAGGCCGGTCGATTGCGGCTGCGGATCGACCGCATTGTTCAGGAAAGCGCCGTCGGCGAAGGCGGACACGCCAAAGGCGCCAAGATTGACGCCCTTGGTGCCGGCGCCGCGCCCGAATAGCGACAGCGGCTGATACAGCTCAACCGACCCGATCACGCCGCGATCGACAAGGGCCAGCGTCTCGCGATAGCCGCGAACGGTGAATTCGCCGCCCGCCGCCAGGCGTTCGCCCGAATAGAGAATGCCGTCAGCCCATTGCCCGGTGAGGCGCAAGCGCAGTTCGAGGCCCTTGGCGGTCAGCCGGCGGGCATGGCTGGCCTGGATCAGAACCGCGCGAAAATCGGTCTGCGGCACCAGACGCAACAGCGCG
>NZ_JAIESM010000073.1 GCF_019746015.1 Sphingomonas sp.
AGGCGGCGCGCGCGGTCGCCAGCGCCTCGACATGCGCGGCCTGATGCGCGGCGGCGGCGCGCTGCGCCTCGGCGGCTTGCGCCACGCGCGCCTCGGCAGAACTGGCCTCGGCGCGGGCGGCATCGGCGGCGGCAGCGGCATCGCGCCAGCGGGTGAAGATCATCCGCGCTTCCGCCGTGCGGATCTGGTCCGACAGCGCACGATAGCGCTCCGCCTGGCGGGCCTGGCGGCGAAGCGCGGCAAGGCGTGCTTCCTGGTCGGCCATGATCTCGTCCAGCCGCGCCAGATTGGCCTCGGTCGCGCGCAGCCGGGCCTCGGCATCCTTGCGGCGCACATGCAGGCCGGCAATGCCCGCGGCTTCCTCCAGCATGGCGCGGCGCTCGGCGGGCTTGGCATTGATGATCGCGCCGATCCGCCCCTGGCTGACCAGCGCCGGGCTGTGCGCACCGGTCGCGGCATCGGCGAACAGCAGCGCCACGTCCTTGGCGCGCACGTCGCGCCCGTTGATGCGATAGGCGGAGCCCGCGCCGCGTTCGATGCGGCGCACCACCTCGGTCTCGCCCGCCACCTCGCCCTCGCCCGCCGTTTCGATCAGCATCGAAACCTCGGCAAAGTCGCGCGCCGGGCGGCTGGCGGTGCCGGCGAAGATTACATCCTCCATGCCGGCGCCGCGCAGCGAGCGCGCGCTCGATTCGCCCATCGTCCAGCGCAGGGCTTCGAGCAGGTTCGACTTGCCGCAGCCATTGGGGCCGACAATGCCGGTCAGCCCCGGCTCGATGCGCAGATCGGCCGGGTCTACGAAGCTTTTGAACCCCGTCAGCCGCAGCCGTTTGATCTGCAACGCCTAATGCTCCGTCAGACGCCGGCGCCGGCGGCGGCCAGCTTGGGCTTCAGCGTGGCCCAGTCGGTGGTGTTGTCCACCACCTTGCCGTTCAGCACGAAGGTCGGCGTGCCGGCGACGCTGTATTTCTTGTTCGCCGCCTCGAACCGCTTGACGATGGCGTCGATCCGCGCCGGATCGGACAGGCAGGCGCGCGCCTGCGCTTCCGGCACGCCGCGCTGCTTGACGAAGTCGAGATAGCCCAATTGCTCGGCAAAGGTGATTGCGGTCTGGTTCGGCGTCATCTGCTGGGCGCCGATCGCCTGGGCCACTTCATTGGCCTTGGCGAGCAGCTGCGGCTGCGCCTTGAACATCTCGTCCAGCATCGGGAAGAACGCCTCGGTGCCCACGCACTGGCCGAGCAGAATGGGCGCAATGTCGAGCGCGCCATGCACCGGATATTCGCGGAATTCGTAAGACAGCTTGCCGGCAGCGATCGGCCCCGCCTTCAGCGCTGGAAAGCCTTCCGCGTCGAAGCGCGCGCAGACCGGGCACGCGCGCGAGCCATATTCGATCAGCTTCACCGGCGCATCCGGGTTGCCCATCACATAGCCGCCCTCGGCCGTGGTGCTGACGGTTTCGGTCCATTGCTTGCCGGCCGGGGGAGCCTTCCCCGCCACCGGCGCGGCCGGCGCGCTGCCGGTGTCACCGCCGGCGCCGCCGCAGGCCGCGAGCGCGCCCGCCAGGGTGAAGGCCATCAAGGTCCGCGAAATCATTGCTCTTGCTCCCATAAGTCAGCGCGCCAGGCGCGCCTGCAAAATCGGCTGAAGCCCGGCCCAGTCGCCCGCGTCGAGCTTTTCGTCGCCAATGAAGAAGCTGGGCGTGCCGGTGATCTTTTTCCACGCCGCCTGCGCGGCCAGCGCCATTGCCTGCTGGCGGCGGCCGTCGTTGAAGCAGCTGGCCAGGCGCGCATCGCTTACCCCGCGCGCCCTGGCGATGGCCGTGATGCCGGTCGCGTCGGCAACCGCGCGCAGCTGAACCAGCGGCGGGCGCTGGTCGCCCCGGTGCGCCTGGGCATAGGTGCCGGCGCGCTCGAAAATCGCGTTCTGATCGGCAAAGATCGCCTTGGCGATGTCGAAATAGCGCGTCGGCCCGCCGCAACGGGCGGCCACCGCCGCGCCCAGATCGAGCGCGTCGCGCAGCGCCGGGCGGAATTCCAGGCTGACCTCGCCCGAGGAAATCAGCGCGTCGAGCGGCGCGGCCGACTCCGCCGCAAAGGCCGCGCAATGCGGGCAGGTGAAGCTGGCATATTCGACCAGCCTGATCTGCGCGGCCGGGTTGCCGCGCACGAAATGCCCGTCGGCGGTTTCGCGCACCAGCTTGCCCCAATCGGTGACAGCGGGCCGCGCCGGCGCCGCCACGCGCGCGGCCGGCCGCTGGGCGAGCGCCACGCCGCCGATCAACAGCGCCGCAATCAACACCCGCGCGATCATTCCGCCCGCTCCCCGATGCGCGGCGGGCCGCTCGTCGTGGCGACGCCCGCCGCCAGCGCCGCCAGCACCGCGCGCAGTTCCGGATCGACCACCGCGCGCAGACTGTCACCCAGTTCGGCCGGCACCGGCTTTGGTGCTGGCGGCGCGGCCTGGGTGGCGGGCGCGGCGCCGGCCACCGCACCGCTGCGCATCGCGACCCGGGCGACCGCCGGATAGCCGAAGAAGCGGTTCACCCGCTCGATAATCTCCGGCACGATATGCTGCAGCACCGGCCCATGCGCCCCGCGCACCACCAGATGCAGCGTCCCCTCCTCGCGACGGCCGCGCGGGAAGCGGATCGATTCCGGCGCGGAGACAGCGGCAAAGCGCGGGCCGACAATCTCTGCCCAGCGGGTGACGACCGAGCTTTGCACGAAGCCGAACTTGCGAAACGCCGCCCCGCCGATATCGGGCAGCAGCTCGCTCACCGTACGCGCGGGGCCGCCGCGCGGCGCATCGGTCGGGGGTTTGGGAGGACGCGGCACCTTGCTCATCCGCCCGTCCATGCCATAGCGGCGCGGTGGACGCCAAGCGCAGATATGAGCCCGGCAACAATCGCGCCGCCATCGCCCCGGCGCTGCTCGCCTGGTATGACGCGCAGGGCCGCGATCTGCCCTGGCGGGTGAAGCAGGGCACGGCCGACCCCTATCGCGTATGGCTGTCGGAAGTGATGCTGCAGCAGACGACAGTGGCCACCGTCACCCCGCGCTTTGCCGCCTTCCTCGCGCGCTGGCCCGATGTGCAGGCGCTCGCCGCCGCCGACGATGCCGAGGTGATGGCCGCCTGGGCGGGGCTTGGCTATTATGCCCGCGCGCGCAATCTGCTGGCCTGCGCGCGCACCGTCGCCGCCCGGCCGGACGGCCGTTTTCCCGCTGACGAGGCGGCGTTGCGCGCGCTGCCCGGCATTGGCGACTATACCGCCGCCGCCATCGCCGCGATCGCGTTCGGCCGCCGCGCGGTGGTGGTGGACGGCAATGTCGAGCGGGTGGTCGCGCGCCTGTTCGCGCTGGCAGACCCGCTGCCGGCCGCGCGCGGCACGCTGCGCACGCTGGCCGACACGATCACACCAGACGAGCGGCCCGGCGACTTTGCCCAGGCGATGATGGACCTGGGCGCCACCGTCTGCACGCCGCGCGCGCCCGCTTGCCCGCGCTGCCCGCTCAAGCATTTCTGTGCAGCGACGGCGGAAGACCGGCCGGCAGCCTATCCGGTCAAGGCGGCCAAGCCCGCCCGGCCACAGCTTTACGGCACCGCTTTCTGGATCGAGCGCGACGGCCATGTCCTGCTCGTCCGCCGCCCGCCCACGGGTCTGCTCGGCGGCATGCGCGCGCTGCCCACCGGCCCCTGGACCGAAGAACCGCCGGGCCTCGCCGACGCGCCCGCCGCCATCGACTGGGCGCTGAGCGCCGAGCGCGTGAGCCATGTCTTCACCCATTTCCGGCTCGAACTGGCGCTTGCCGCCGGGCGGGGCGATGCGCCATCAGGGGCGGGAGAATGGTGGCGGATCGACGCACTTGAGTCGGCAGGGTTGCCGACGCTGTTCGCCAAGGCCGCACGATTAGGGAGGAAGACATGACCAAGCACCGCATCATCCTGGGCAGCGCGATGATCGCGCTTGCCGCCACCGGGGCACTCGCCGGCCAGGCCAAGCGCAAGCCCGTGGTCACCCGCGCCGCCGCCACCGCGCCGGCCGCGCTCACCCAGTCGCAGGCGCTGGTCAAAAGCTATGTCGACACGCACAAGGTGCCCGGCATCGTCGCCGCGATCGGCCAGGGCAATGCGCCGGCCCGGCTGCTGAGCGCGGGCACGCTGTCGTTCGATGCCGGCGCGCCGGCGGCCGATGGCGGCTCGCTGTGGCGGGTCTATTCGATGACCAAGCCCGTTACCGCGATGGCCGCGATGATGCTGATCGAGGACGGCAAGCTGAAGCTCGACCAGCCGGTGAGCGACTTCATTCCCGCCTTCAAGAATATGACCGTGCTGGTCGACCCGGCAAAAGACCTGACCGCGGTGCCCGCCAAGACGCCGATCACCGTGCGCCACCTGCTCACCCACACCGCCGGGCTTGGCTATACCATCATCACCACGGGGCCGTTGCTGAAGGAATATGAAAAGAACGGCATCGTGCCCTTCACCAGCACGGCCGCTGTCGAGCAGGCAGCGCGGGTGGTGCGCCCCAAGACGCTGCAGGAGTTCGCCAACCGCGTCGCCACGCTGCCGCTGATTGCGGAGCCGGGCACCAAGTGGAGCTATTCGATCAGCCTCGACGTGCTGGGCGCGGTGATCGAAAAGGCCAGCGGCATGCCGTTCGACACCTTCCTGCAGACGCGCATCTTCACGCCGCTGAAGATGGACTCGACCTATTTCACCGTGCCCAAGGATGCCGCGGCCCGGCTGGTAACGGGCTATACCTTTTTCGGCGCGAACCCGGTGCCGATCGACCCCGGCGCGACCTCGGTTTTCCTGCAGCCGCCCAGCTTTCCCTATGGCGGCGCCGGGCTGGTGATGTCGGCGAGCGATTATGACCGCTTCCTGCACATGCTGCAAAATGGCGGTACGCTGGGCGGGGTGCGGGTGATGAAGCGCGAGACGGTGGCGATGGCCATGTCGAACCTGCTGCCCACCGGCGTTGCCTATAAGGACAGCAGCGCCAAGGTGCCGATGGGCTTTGGCGCGGGCGGATCGGTAACGCTGGCCGATACGCCGGGCGGGCCGGGCAAGGGCACCTATGGCTGGGGCGGCGCCGCCGGCACCATCGCCTGGGTCGATCCCGCGCGCCGCCAGCGGGTGACGGTGATGGTCAACTATATCCCGGCCGGCCAATGGCCGCTGCGCACCGACTTCATGAAGGCGTTCTACGCCGACACCGCCAAATGATGGATGGCGTCACCGGCACGCTGCTGACGCCCGGCTTCACCGGCGGCCCGCTCGACCGGGCCGACCGGCTGCGCCACGATGCCGATGCGCTGGCGGCGGCGCGGGGCGACTGGCGCGCCAAGCTGCTGAAGCTGGCGAACTTCGAGCCCGAACTGACGCCCGAGGGCATGCTCGGCTGGACCAGCCTGGCCGACGCGCCCGACGATGCCGAGCTGGTGCTGCTGGGGCTGGACGGCAGCGGCCGGCCGCATTTCGCCGCGCTGACGCCCGATATGCGCGTGCCGCCGGGGCGCTCGATGCGGCTGTTCGGCATGCTGGGGATGATGGCACCGGGCGAAGCGGCCACCTATGCCGCCGCGCGCAGCGTGCTCGACTGGCACAGCCGGCACCGGTTCTGCGCCAATTGCGGCACGCCCACGCAGATGATCCGGGCTGGCTGGGCGCGGCAATGCGGCGGCTGTGGCGCGGAGCATTTTCCGCGCACCGACCCGGTGGTGATCATGGTGGCCGAACATGGCGACCGCGCGCTGCTGGGCCGTCAGCCGGGCTGGCCGCCGGGGCGCTATTCGGCGCTGGCGGGGTTTCTGGAAGTGGGCGAATCGATCGAGGAAGCGGTCGCGCGCGAACTGTTCGAGGAGGCGGGCGTGCGCGTGTCGGCCATCCGCTATGTCGCCAGCCAGCCGTGGCCCTTCCCCAGCTCGCTGATGATCGCGTGCATCGGCATGGCAGAGGACGACACGATCACGCTCGACACGCATGAGCTGGAGGATGCGATCTGGGTCGAGCGTTCGGCGGTGCGCGCGGTGCTGGCGGGAGAGGCCGGGCCGTTCCTGCCCCCGCCCCCCTATGCGATTGCGCACACGCTCCTCACCGCATGGGCGGCGGAATAAGCGGGCGTTAGTGTCTGATCCGAAACGCCGTTTCGGATAGTCCGGCACCGGCCCGCTCCCCCGCCCGGCCACCCATTCAGGCTACTCTTGTGGGTGGCCGGGCGGGGGAGCGGGCCGGTGCCGCCTCGAAATTCGCCCTTTCGCGAATTTCGAATCAGACTCTTACCGTTCGCGCGCCATTGGGTAGCTGCCCAGAATCCGCACCCATTCGGCGTGAAAGGCAAGCTCGGCAAGCGCGCGGTCGACCGGCGGATCGCCCGGCGCGCCGACGAAATCGGCATAGAATTCGGTCGCGGCAAAGCTGGCGCCGCGCTGATAGCTTTCCAGCTTGGTCATGTTGACCTGCGCGGTCGCAAAGCCGCCCAGCGCCTTGTAGAGCGCGGCCGGCGCATTGGGCAGCGCGAAGATCAGCGTCGTCATCATCGGCCCCGCGCCCTCGTGCAGCTCGGGCTCCAGCGCCAGCGTGACGAAGCGCGTCATATTGTGCTCGGCATCGGCGATGTCTTCGGCAAGCAGCGTCAGGCCATAGATCGCCGCCGCCCCGGCGGGCGCGAGCGCGGCCAGCGCCGGGTCGCCGCGTTCGGCCACCATCGCGGCCGCGCCCGCGGTATCGGGATAGGTGACCGGCTCGATCCCGCGCACGCGCAACCAGTGCCGGCACTGGCCCAGCGCCTGCGGGTGGCTGGCCGCCTCGCGCACCTGCTCGGTGGTGCCCAGCCCCATCAGCGCATAGCGGATCGGCAGGAAATATTCGCCGACGATCGCCAGCCCCGATTCCGGCAGCAGCAGGTGCATGTCGGCCACCCGGCCGTGCAGCGAATTTTCAATCGGGATCAGCGCGCGCGCGGCGGCGCCCGTCTGCACCGCCTCGATCGCGTCGGCAAAGTCGAAGCAGGGCAGCGGCAGGCAACCGGGCAGCGCGCGCTCGGCCGCGATGTGCGAATTGGCCCCCGGCGCGCCCTGAAACGCGACGGCACGCGCCGGATCGGCGGCGGCAGCGGCGGCAAGGGCGGCGACATGCGGCTGGGCGGGGAGCGGGAAGCGTTCCATAAACTGGGGCGGCGATTAGCCAGCCCCAGCCCCCCTCGCAAGCGCCTTGCGGTGTGGCAAAGGCAACTCTAAAGGGGGGCCGATTTTGCAGTCGCGTATAAGAGGGCGGTAACAACAATGAGCTTTCGGACCAACGTCATCCTGGGCTGGGTGTTGGCGGCGATCTTCGTCGGGCTTGGCCTGTCGATCCTGACGGGCGAGCATTTCCGGTCCGAGCGCCCCGAGAAGATGGGCTATCCGATCGAGGGCGTGGTGGAAGAAGGCGCGGAAAGTGCTGCCGCCGCCCCTGAAGCGCCCATCGAGACGATGATGGCGTCCGCCGAAGTCAGCCGTGGCGCCGACGTGTTCAAGCAGTGCCAGTCGTGCCACACGATCGAGGCGGGCGGCGCGGCCGGCATCGGCCCCAATCTCCATGCCATTGTCGGCAAGCCGATCGCCGCGCAGGGCTTTGCCTATTCCGACGCGCTCAAGGGCCATGGCGGCGAGTGGAGCTTCCAGAACCTGAACGAATGGCTGCGCAAGCCCGCCAAATTCGCCTCCGGCACCAAGATGACCTTTGCCGGGATCGCCGACGCACAGAAGCGCGCGGACGTGATCGCCTATCTCAACAGCCAGGG
>NZ_JAIESM010000003.1 GCF_019746015.1 Sphingomonas sp.
GTGCAGGCGAGGCCGTTCTTGCCGTCGATGTTCATCGAGCAGGAACCGCAAATCCCCTCGCGGCACGAGCGGCGGAAAGTGAGCGTGGAATCGCTCTCCGCCTTCATCTTGATGAGCGCGTCGAGCACCATCGGCCCGCATTCGTCGAGATCGATCTCGAACGTATCGTAGCGCGGGTTTTCGCCGCTGTCGGGATCATAGCGATAGATTTTGAACTTCTTGACGCGCTTTGCCTCGCCGCCGGCCTTGTGGGTCTTGCCCTGGTTCGAAATCTTGCTGTTGGCGGGGAGGAGAAACTCGGCCATTGCGTCCTTCTTCCTGAAGCTTTTTGGGGGCGCGCGCCCCGGGGAATGATGGGGCGATACAATGGCGCGCCCCGGCTTTCAAACCCTTATCGTGCCGGCTGGGGCGGATGGTTTTTCTTCGCCGCCCCCAAGGAATCGCCGCCCGCGCCCGATTGAACCGCAGGCCCGCCGCCACGACCTGTGCTGCGCGGCCGGCGCCTGCCGACCAGTATTCAAGGAGATCAACGAGATGAGCAAGCGTCTGGAAGGCAAGAAGGCCTTTGTAACCGGCGGCTCGCGCGGCATTGGCGCGGCGATCGCCCGGCGGCTGGCGGCAGAGGGTGCCGATGTCGCGATTACCTTTGCCGCCAATGGCGCGGCCGCGAACGAGGTGGTCGGCGCGATTGCCGCAGCCGGGCGCCAGGGGCTGGCGATCCAGGCCGACGCAGCCGACCCCGCCGCCGCTGCCACGGCCGTTGAGAAGGCGGCGGACGCGCTGGGCGGGCTCGACATCATCGTCCACAATGCCGGGGTTGTCGGCTATGCCCCCGTCGATCAGACCGACTATGCCGAGTTCCGCCGCCAGTTCGGCGTGAATGTCGACGGCATCTTTGCCGCAACCCGCGCGGCGATCCCGCATCTGCGCGACCATGGCCGCATCCTCATCATCGGCAGCGTCAACGCGCACAGCGTGCCGACGCCGGGCGGCGCGATCTATGGCGCCACCAAGGCGGCGGTCGCCGGGCTGGCGCGCGGCTGGGCGCGCGATCTGGGCGAGCGTGGCATCCTGGTCAACGTCATCCAGCCCGGGCCGATCGACACCGACATGAACCCCGCCGATGGCGGCTTCGCCCCGGTGCTGACGCCGCTGACCGCGCTGAAGCGCTATGGCACGGCGGAGGAAGTTGCGGCGCTGACCGCGTTTCTGGCGAGCGACGACGCGTCCTATATCACCGGCGCCACGATCGACATCGACGGCGGTTTCTCGATCTGAACCCGCACCGCGCGGCCCCGGCGGACAGCAACCGCCGGGGCCGGCCGGCTCAGGCGATGGTCGCGGGCGCGCGGTCGTCGGGCAGCGCTTCATCCTCCCGGCCGCTCAATCGACCCCAGTCGATATTACGGGTGAGGTACATGACGGCGGCGAGTGCCACGAACAGCATCACCGAGCCGATCAGCAGCGAATAAGCCTCCAGATTGAGCAGGATGTAGAGCACGGCGTAAAGCGCGGCGAGCAGCGCGAAGATATAGCCCGCGCGTCGCCAGCTCTTCAGCACCGCCGCCGAATAGGCCGACAGCAGCCCGACGATCGCGCTCGACGCGATCAGATAGGCGGCGAGAAAGCCGACCACTTCGGCAAAGGCGAGCAGCATCACGAAGAACAGCACCAGCCCCGCGCCGACCAGCAGATATTCAACCGTCGACACGCGCACCCCCGCGACCACGTCGAACATCAGGAACGCCGCGAAGGTGAAGCCGATGAACAAAAAGCCGTATTTCACCGATCGGTTGACCTGGCTGTAAAGGTCAACGGGGTTGATCAGCGTCACCCGCGCCTCATAATCGCCGGGCGCGCGCGCCAGCGCCGCCGTGTCGCGGCCGCCCGGCTGTGCCTCGTCCGGCTGGCTGGCCCGCGCCGTCACCAGCGCCCGGCCCAATGCCAGATTGCCGACGCGATAGACCGCCGAAAAGCCCTTGGCGCCGACGCGGGGCTTGGCGGGCAGGAAGCCGCCCTGAAAGCTGGGGCTGGGCCAGGGCGAGCTGACCGACCAGCGCGTATCGCCCGCCTGCGGCACCAGGGTCAGCCAGCCATTGCCGCGAAATTCAAAGCTATAGTCCACCGCGATCGGCCCATTTTTCAGCACCGCGGCATCGACCCAGGCGAAAAAGCCCGATCCGTTGGTTTCAGCCGGCCCTTTGCCCGGCTGGAGCACGCGCGCGGTGCCGTTCATGGCCACGCTCGGCGGCGGGCCGGAAAGCCCGCGCGCGTCCGACAGGCCAAAGCGCAGCTCGGCCCGGTCGAGCGCCAACTGCCCGACGCTGACACCAAACCGCTGCAGGTCCGCCGGCAGCGCGAAGCGCGCCTTGCCGCTGGTGCGCGCGCCATAGACCACCGCTTCATAGATCGACCGCTGCCGCCGTTCGGGGGTGAGCGTGGAGCTGATGTCCGCCATCTCCGGCGCCAGCGACAATTCGCGCCAGACCATGCTGGTCTTGGTCACCTGCTTGCCGCCCTCGGTCACGGTTTCGGTGGTCTGTTCCTGATAGGGAATTACGAGCACCGGCCCGGCCATGGTCTGCGGCCCGCCCCAGCCCTCCGCAATCGAATTGCGTGCGACTTCGGACTGGTTCTGCCGGTCATAAACCAGCAGATAGACGGTAAAGAGCGGGATGGTCAGGATCGCGGCGACCACCAGCGCCATGGCCAGCTTGAACCCGGGGCTGCGCTCTTTACGCTCGGACATCGGCACACTCCATCGACGAAGCGTGCATTTTCATAGACGAGCCGTGCGCCAGCGCAAGCGGTTTGCGGCGGACCGTTGGCGGTGCCGCCGGGCGGTTCGACCAAGCCCCTCCCCTTCAGGGGAGGGGTTGGGGTGGGGCATCTCGGGCATCGTCGCGCCCCGCATCGAGGCCCCAACTCCCGACCTCCTCCCCTGAAGGGGAGGCGGAGCGGCAGACAGCCAGGCCCTACAGCAAATGAAACAGCCTGAGCGCGAAGATCAGCACCAGCGCGCCCAGAATCGACATCAGGCAGCCGGCGGGGTGCACCACCTCGCCGTCGCGGGGCTTGCTGAACAGGCTGGCGATGGCGCCGCCGACGAACGAGCCGCCAATGCCGATCGCGATCGTGCCGACCCAGCCCAGCCGCAGGCCGCCGCCATAGAGCCAGGCGGCCACGCCCCCCACCACCAGGCCGACAATCACGGTGCGGATGACGAGACCCATGCGACTCCCTTTCGCTGTTGTCGCCCAGCCTGCCCGATTTCGCGCCGATTGCAAGACTGTGTTATTGCAGTATGGCGGTTGCCGGCCGGCCGACGGGGGCGCCGGCGGTGGCGGGCACGCGCTTGTCGATCGCCGCCAGCCAGCGGCGCGCGCGCTCCCCGATCAGCATTTGCGGCATGGACGGGTTCAGCCGCGCATCGCCTTCCCATTTGCCGATCAGCGCGGTGGCTTCCGCCCCCGCTTTTTCCAGCGGCTGCGGTTTGCGCAGCGCCTGGTTGACCAGCGCGTCGCCGAAAAAGGTCCAGTCATTGTCGGAGCGGCAGCCGAACGAGGTGCGGTCGCCCGACGCTGCGGTCAGGATTGCGGTGTCGCTATTGGCGAGCGCAGGCACGAACACGCCGGAGAAACAGGCGCTGACGATCACCAGCCGCTGGCGGATGCCCAGCACCTCGAACACCGTCTGCAACCGGGTCGGGCTCACCACGCCCCAGCCCTCGTCGCCATAATTATAGACGATGCCGAACGGCGCGCCGTGGCTGGTGGTGTAGAGGATGACGACATCCTCGTCCCGGTCGATCAGTTCGGCGATGCGGGCCAGCACCAGGTCGAGATTGGCCGGGCTGCCCCGCGCCAGCCGGGGCGCGCCGCGCCCGTCCGGCCCGGCAAGCGTGATGGTGCGCGCGGCGGCATCGTAACGCCTGGCGAGCACGCGCCCCGCCTCGCGCGCCTCGCGCGAAAACACGGCGTCACTGTCCAGCGCGATGCTGACCACATAGGTGTCGACCACGCCCTTGCGCTGCGCGGGCAGCGCCGCCAGCTGCCGCTCGAGCAGCCGCGCCTCGGCGAGCGCGCGCACCGGATCGCGGTGATGCTCCACCGTGCTGCCGCCCCCGGCATAATAGGCCGCCTGCTCAGGCGTCAGCGCATTGAAGAAGGGCGGCGGTGCGCCATGCGCCCCGGGCTGCTCGGCCTGCTGCGCGAACGCCGCGCCCGCCACCCCGGCGACAACGCCCGCGACGCCCGCAATGATTGCCAGAAACCCCCGTTTGATCCGCAAATCCTGCCTCCCGCCGATGCGCCACCCTCGCGCCAAGCGGGGTTCGCCGTCAACGGGCAAGCGGGGGCAGCGGCCGGCCCCTCAATACACCCGCTTCTTCGGCTTGATATACTCCGCCTCGTCGGTCAGCGTATAGTCGTGCACGGGGCGGTAATCGATCGCCACCGTGCCGCCCTTGCCGCCCCAGCCCTCGAAGGTGGCGATGCTGTGCTTCATCCAGTTGGCGTCGTCGCGCTCGGGATAATCCTCGTTCACATGCGCGCCGCGCGATTCCTTGCGGTTGGCCGCCGAATTCACCGTCACCACGGCTTGCGCGAGCAGATTGTCCAGCTCCAGCGTCTCCACCAGATCGGTGTTCCAGATCAGCGAGCGGTCGCTGACCTTCACATCCTGAAACCCCTGATAGATGCTGCCGATCTTGCTGATGCCTTCGCTCAGCAGCGCATTGTCGCGGAACACGGCGCAATGCTTCTGCATGGTGCGCTGCATTTCCAGGCGGATCTTCGCGGTCGGCGTGCCGCCGGCGGCACCCCGGAAATGGTCGAGCCGGCTGAGCGCCTGCTCCTCCGACCCCTTGGGCAGCGGATTGTGCGGGGTGCCGGGCTTCAGCGTTTCCTTCAGCCGCAGCCCCGTCGCGCGGCCGAACACGACCAGGTCGATCAGCGAGTTGGAGCCCAGCCGGTTGGCGCCATGCACGGAAACGCACGCCGCCTCGCCCACCGCATACAGGCCAGGCACCACGCTGTCGGGGTTGCCGTCCTTCAGGCGGACGACCTCGCCATGATAGTTACAGGGGATGCCGCCCATATTGTAATGCACCGTCGGCACCACCGGCAAAGGCTGGCGCGTCAGATCGACGCCGGCGAAGATCTTGCCGGTCTCGGTAATGCCGGGCAGCCGCTCGGCCAGCACCTTGGGGTCGATATGGTCGAGGTGGAGGAAGATATGGTCCTTCTCCTTGCCCACCCCGCGCCCTTCGCGGATTTCGATCGCCATGCAGCGCGAGACGACGTCGCGGCTGGCCAGATCCTTGGCGCTGGGGGCATAGCGCTCCATGAAGCGCTCGCCCTCGCTGTTGGTCAGGTAACCGCCCTCGCCGCGCGCGCCCTCGGTAATCAGCACGCCCGCGCCGTAAATGCCGGTCGGGTGGAACTGCACGAACTCCATGTCCTGCAAGGGGAGCCCCGCGCGCAGCACCATCGCGTTGCCGTCCCCCGTGCAGGTGTGGGCGGAGGTGGCGGAATAATAGACCCGGCCATAGCCGCCGGTGGCCAGCACCACCGCATGGCTGCGGAACCGGTGGATGCTGCCATCCTCCAGGCACAGCGCGATGACGCCCCGGCACTGGCCGTTCTCCATGATCAGGTCGAGCGCGAAATATTCGATGTAGAAATCGGCGTCGTACTTCAGGCTCTGCTGATAGAGCGCGTGCAGCATCGCATGGCCGGTGCGGTCGGCGGCGGCGGCGGTGCGCTGCACCGGCGGGCCTTCGCCCATATTCTGCATATGGCCGCCGAACGGGCGCTGATAGATGGTGCCATCGGGGTTGCGGCTGAACGGCACGCCGGCATGTTCCAGCTCGTAAACCGCCGCTGGCGCCTCGCGCACCATATATTCGATCGCGTCCTGGTCGCCCAGCCAGTCAGACCCCTTCACGGTGTCATACATGTGCCAGGTCCAGTGATCGGGCGAGTTGTTGCCCAGGCTGGCGGCGATCCCCCCTTGCGCGGCAACGGTGTGGCTGCGCGTCGGGAACACCTTGGTGATGCAGGCGGTCTTCAGCCCGGCCTCGGCAATGCCCATCGTCGCGCGCAGGCCGGAGCCGCCCGCACCCACCACCACCGCGTCATAGCTGTGGTCGATGATCTTGTACGCACTCATGCAGCCGTGCCTCCAAAGGCGATTTTCAGGATGGAAAACAGCGCGGTCGCGCCCGCGCCGATGGTCGCGAAGTTGAGCAGCACCAGCATCGCCTTGCCCCAGGGGCCGTGGAGATAATCCTCCAGCAGCACCTGCAGCCCCAGCCGCGCGTGATACAGCACCGAATAGACCAGCAGCAGCATCGGGATCGCCGCCCAGGGCGAAGAGAGCCAGGCGACCACGGCGGTGCGGTCATGCCCCGGCAGCAGCGCGATCGCGGCGAGCAGCCACGCCATCAGCACGATGTTGCCGCCCGCCGTCAGCCGCTGGTGCCACCAATGGTGCGGCCCCTGTTTCGACGCGCCCAGGCCGCGCACGCGGCCGATCTGGGTTCCGGTTCCCATGGTTCAATTCCCCGAAAGCAAGAAGGCCCAGTAACCGGCCGTGGCAAGGATGGAGACGAAGAAGGTCGCCTGCGCGCCCAGCTTGTTGCCCTTCAGCTCATAGCCGGCGCCGGTGTCGAGCACGAAGTGGCGGATGCCGCTGGCCAGATGCTGGAAAAAGGCAAAGGTCAGGCCGATGCCGAACAGATAGCCCAGCGCGTTCAGCCGGCCATTGGCATAAGTGAAAATGTCGATGAAGGCGGCATAGCTCGCCTCGCCCCCGGCCAGCGCCGCCAGCCACCAGGTGAACAGCGCGATGCCGACCAGCGCCATCCCGTCTCCGGTCACGCGGTGGAGGATGGAGACCAGCATGTGCGGCCCCCATTTCCAGATGCTCAGATGTGGCGACAGCGGACGCGGCTTGCGCTGGAGTGCCAAGGCGGTGATCCTTCCCCGGTAGGTGTGTTGACGCCCCTATTACCGGCGGGCGCGCATGTTGCAACCGCTCAGGCGCTGCAGCGGCCGCCAGGGTCTGGCTAACCCAGCTTTAACCAAAGCCGCTTACCAAGGTTCGACAAAAGCCCCACCGAGCCCGACCCGGCGCAGATGGAGAAATGACGTTGACGACCCAGCAACTGCCCCCGCTTGGCCATGCCGCAGCCCAGATCGACATCGATGCGCGGCTGCGCGTGTTCGATGTTGACGGCACGCTGATGCAGCGCGCGCGCGAAGCATGGGTGGTCATCGAACCCGAAGTGCGCGCCGTGTCGGAGGCGTTCTGGCAACAATGGGTCCGCTGTTTTCCGCATGAGCGCAACTGGGCGCCGATGGACACGCAGCGCATGATCGATATCGGCTGCACCTTCCTGCGCAACCGCTTTACCGACACCGCCGGCCGGGCCTGGGTCGAATCGATCGAGCGGTCGGTTGCCTCTGCCTATGCCGGGGGCGCGAAACCGATGGCGCTGCTGTCGATGATCACCGCCAGCGACCGGGCCGCGCTCGACGTCATCACCCGCCGTGTGGCGCCAGGCGATGACCGTATGCACCTGTGCGACACGCTGATGCGGCTGTCGGCGCTGGAGGCGGAGATCACCGTTGCCATCTACAACGCCTATCACGACCATGACATGCAGGCGGCGCGCGACCGGCTGGCCAATGATTTCCGCGACGGCATCGCCAAGATCGTCGAAAGCGTGACCGAGGAAGGCGGTGCTCTGCGCGCGCAGACCGGCCGCACCAGCAGCAGCACGCGCGGCATGCTGGGCAAGACGAGCGAAGTCGCCGCCGCCGCCGAACAGTCCGCCATTGCGATGCGCGAGGCCGCGCATACCGCCGCCGGCCTGATCCGCGCGATCGAGGATGCCCGCACCGAAGTGGAGGCCGCCGCCCATATCGCCACCCGCGCCGCCGGCCAGGCGGGCGCCGCGGTCGGCATGTCGGAAACGCTGTCTGACCATGCCAAGTCGATCGAATCGATCCTGGGGCTGATCCGCGACATTGCCGGGCAGACCAATTTGCTGGCGCTGAACGCCACCATCGAGGCGGCACGCGCCGGCGACGCGGGCCGCGGCTTTGCCGTCGTCGCGCAGGAAGTGAAAAGTCTGGCCAATCAGACCGCGCGCGCGACCGACGACATCGCCGCCAAGATCGCCGCGATCCAGTCCGCCACTCGCTCGACCGTGGAAACCAACGCGTCGATCCGCGCGACCGTCGCCGAGGTGCAGCAATCGGCCGAAAAGATCCGCAC
>NZ_JAIESM010000030.1 GCF_019746015.1 Sphingomonas sp.
GCGGGGGAGGCGGCGGCGGCGGCGGCGGCGGGGGCGGCGGCGGGGTCGCGCCACCGAAATTGTAGGTGATGCCGCCCATCAGGCTGTGCGACCGGAAGGTGCCACCGAAGTTGCGGCCGGTGATGTCGACGAAGCGCGCGTTCGGCGCGGTGAAGAAGCGATACTTCAGCGACACGTCCAGATGCTTGCTGATCGGCGCACGCACACCAGCCAGCGCCTGATAGGCGAAGCGGGTGTCGCTGTCGTTCAGGAAGGCGCCGCCCTGGCCCAGCGCATAGCCGCTGGCCGAGACGCGGGCGATACCGACACCGCCGCCGACGAAGCCCTGCAGCTCGTCATCAGCGCCGAAATCGAGCAGCGCGTTGGCCATGAAGCTGAGCGCATTGGTGTTGCCGCCCACGCCACGGTACGAGCCCGTGGGCACATTGATGATCCGGCCATTGTTGATCAACGGGGTGGTGGTGAACTGCGACTGATAGTTGCGCACGGTCGCGCGGCGATAGCCGACTTCGGCTTCAACGCGCACCGGGCCGAGATCATAGCCCACATTGCCCGAGATATCGAAGCCGTAATCGTGCGACGTGTTGCTCGCCTGACGAATGGTCCCGATGTTATAGTTGATGTTCTCGACGACCGCGACACCGCCATCGACGCCAACATACCACGCCTTGTCACGAGCAAGGGCGGGCGTGGCGATGGCGGTGGAGGCGAGCGCCAAAGTGATGGCAAGCTTCCGCATCATTGTCCCCTTTCAAAATCGTCTCTACGGACTGCTCCAACTCACTACCCAATGCCCAGTTTCCGCGCAAGCGCGCAAATCGCCATAAGTGTTGCGTCGCGGCAACAACTTATGAAATCCCGTAACAGGAATTACATCTTTCGCGCATGCTAAGGGGCAATCAGGCCGTGTGCGGCAAGCGCGGCGAGAATCGCGCCGATGGCCGCGCGCGCCGGCGAGTCGATGGTTTCGCCTCCTTGCGGCGGGGCAATTGCGGGCAGCGGCGCCAGCTGCCACGCCCCGCCGCGATGGCGGGCCGGGCGCGCATCCGCAATCGACCAGACGGTCATCCCCTCCAGCGGCGCGACGAAGCGCCAGCCGCCGCCGGTCCAGCCGGCAATCGCCCCGGCCTGCCCGGCCCAGGCGCCGGCGGGCGTCGCCCCCACGATCCAGGCCTGGCCCAGGGCGGGCGATGGCGGCGGCGCGTTCAGCCCCAGCGAGTCGACCACCGGCTGCACCGCCAGGTCGAGCAGCACCAATGCCTCGTTATGATAAAGCTCCTTCTGCGCCTGTCCGGGCTGGAGCAGGGGCAGCGCCAGCCGCGCGCTGGTCTGGTCGGTCATATCGCGTCTCCTATCGATCGAGCGTGAGGACAGCAGGCGGGGAGGCGGCAAAGGTGCCGAGCTGGCAGACTTCCACCCGCCCCGCCGGCAACAGCGCGCGGTCGATTCGGGGCTCGCTCGTCTCGGCGGTGAACAGCAGCGCGTCGCCGTCGCGCACGCTCAGCCGGTAGCGTTCGCGCTCCTCGGCCAGCGGCGCGTCGCCGCCATCGGCCCAGCGCCAGCCGGCGCGGCTCCGCCGTGCCCAGCGCAGCTCGTCCGCCGCCACCCGCAGATGCACCGGCGCCGGCGGGGCGAGCGAGGCGCCGGTCAGAGTGACATCGGCGCGCACCGGGCCGTCACCATCGCCCGCCCCGCTCGCCAGCAGCGCCACCGGCCCGCCGAGCGCGGCGAGCGGCAGCGCGACCGTGGCCATGTCGCCCGGCGCCAGCAGCACGAAACGGTCGCCTGCGCGCTGGGCGCCGGCCGCGCTTTCGGTGCCGCGCCGTCCGCGCAGCAGCGTCGACAGCCGCCAGCGATTGTCGCCCAGCGGCTCGGCCCGGCCGAACTGGAGCAGCTCATCGCCCGCCAGTGCCAGATTGGCCCCGGCATCGAGTGCGGCGGCATCGGCATCGGCGAGCGGCATTGCGCCATGCGCCAGCACCACCTCGACGCTGCCCGCCCGGTCGATCAGCGCGCTGCCGGCGCGGCGCGGCACCGTGGCGAGCGTGCCGAGAATGGCGGGCGTGGCCGCCTCCCCTGCCCCCTCCCACCGCGCGCCGCCATCGGTGGAGACGAGCAGCGCGGCGCGCCGCCAGCCCGGCTCGGTGCCGGCCGCTGCCACGACGAGCCGGGGCGCGGCAAGCACCACGTCGTCGAGCGCGGGCAGCTCGGCGGCGTGGAGGAGGGTACGGCCCGGCACCGCATCGGGGCTGGCCAGCACCCGCCCCGCGCTCGCCCCGGCCGAGGGCGCCGCGCGGCCCAGCCGCACCAGTTCAAGCGTCAGCACCATCGCCTCCAGCGACCAGTCGGCCACGCGCCAGCGGCCGGGCTCGCCGGCGATGCGGACGATATCGCCCGGCTTGATCGCCAGAGCGGCCGGGCTGAGCGCAATCTGGCGGCGCTCGCGGGCGGCCTCGGCGCGGGCGAGCGCGGCTTCGGCCAGCGCCTGCGCGTCGGCGGCGGAGAGCGCGGCGGCAAGGTCGATCCGCCCGGCGCGGTTCCCCGCCCCCGGCCGGCGCGCCTGCTGTACCCCGGCCTGAAAATCGCGCGCGGGGTCGTAATAAGCGAGCGTCAGCGTGCGCGGTACGCTGTCGAGCGGGGCGATCTCGCGCTGGCCACGCGGGCGGCGCTCGCGCGCGGCAAAGCCGGCATCCTCGATCAGCGGCGCCGGCCCCGCATCATGGCATAGGCGAAGCCCGGCGCCGTCGGGCGCGAACCAGCCGCCGCCCGCCGCCGCCAGCGCCGCCAGCACGCCGCGCGCGCTGTCGCCATAGGCCGAAAAACCGCCCAGCGAAAAACCGTCCGTCCCGCGCACCAGCCCGGCGGACAGCGCCTGCGCGATCTGCGCATCGCCCACGGGTGCCGCATCCGCCACCACTTCGAAGGTGAGCGAGGGGATGCGGTTGCCATAATCGGCGAGCTGAAACTGCTCGAACACGGCATAGGCCAGCCCCCGGTGCGCCGGTGCCCGCGCGCCCTCAGCCGCCGCGATCAACGGGTCGGGCAGCTGGTCCTCGCCACCCAAATGGAGCCGGAAGCCGGTCGGCGTCTTGAAATCGCCCGCCGCGCCGCGCAGCAGCTTGCCATCGGCCCAGATCCGCCCGACGCTGAGGATCGGCCGCGCGGAGAGCGCGACTGCGAACGACACCGAATAGCTGTAGCGGGTGACGCCGGGCTGGCCCTTGCCACCGCTGTGGCTGCGGCTTTCAATGAGGTCGGTCGACCAGATCACCGTGCCCGCCACGCGCATTGTGCCGAACAGGCGCGGCAGCGGCGTGCCATAAGCGGAGGTCTGTACCGACAGCTGGCTGAGCCGTGGCCCCTCGCGCCCGGGCGGGCGGAACAGCTGGCGGTCGATCGCCTGGCCCGCCACCGCGCCGATCGCGGCGCCAATCGGCCCGCCGATCACGCCGCCGACAATCGTCAGAACCGCGCTTGCCATGTGTCACTCCTGTTCGGGCAGCCGCCAGGCGGCAATCAACGGCCAGGGCGGCGCGCCGGGCCGCTCGACCACGCAGCGCAGCGCCGCATCGGCATGGATGATGCCCGCCTCGCTCGCGATGGCGAGGTGCAGCTGGCCCGGGCCGCTGGCGAACAGCATCACGTCGCCCGGGCGGCGGGGCGCGGGCGCCGGCACCAGCCCGGCGGCGGCGATGGCCGCCGCCACGCGCGCCGGATCGCCGCTGCGCAGGCCATAGCCGCTGGGCACCGCCGCCCCGCATCCGGCGGCGTGGCAGGCATGGGCCACCAGCCCGACACAGTCAAAGCCATGGTCGCGGCAGCGCCCGTGCAGGCGGAAGCGCACGCCGATACAGCCGCGCGCAGCGGCGACGACCGCGTTCATGCGCCGGGATAGCGGGTGAGCAGGTCCATGCCCGGCAGGAACGGCTCGCCCCGGAAATTGCGGGCATTGGCAAAGCGGCCGGCGCAGGTGGCGATGGTCTTGTCGCACCCCTCGACAAGCTCGGCCAGCGTACCGGGCGCGGGCGGGTGGCGCGGCGGCATGCGCAACGTCACCGTCACCCCGTCAGAGGCGGCAATCATGCCCTCCAGCCCGGCATTGGCGCCGCCCAGCCAGCGGATCAGCCCATGGCCATAGGCATTGGCGGCGGGCTCTGCCGTGTCGAGCGTCAGCACCGCGTCCTCGGCCGCCACCACCCGCACCTGGCGCCGGCGCCCGGCCATCGCCACCCGGCAGCGCCGGTCGCCCAGCTCGGCGCGGCAATGGGGCGCGGTTTCCTCCGCCACCGGCTGTTCGAGCGCGGCGGCAATGCCCTTCAGCTCGGCGGTGAAGCCGGTGCCGGCCAGCGCGACGGCGCCGATCACCCCCGCGCCCAGCGCCACGCGCGCGTCGCCGCCGGCCCAGTCGACCGCGAACAGGCTGATCTCCGCCCCGTCCCAGCGGCCGTCGATCAGGTCGCCGGCGCGGATCGCCGCGTCGGACAGCGCACCGCTCACGTCCATCGTCTCGGCGGTCAGCGCGTCGCCGCGCTTGATCGCCGACGGCGTCATGCCGGGCGCCGCGCGATAGCGTTCGCCGTCGATCACCAGATCGCGGTCATGGTCGGTCAGCCCCAGCGTCACGCCGTCGCGGCGCGCGATCCGCCAGCACAGGGCAAGGGTGGTGAGCGTGTCAGTCATCCTCGCGCAGCTCCAGCAGCGGCACGCTGGGCGCGGCCCCGGCCAGAAAAGTGGCGCGGGCCACGCTCAGCCGGTCCTCGGCAAAGCGCACCGGCACGTCAAAGGCAAAGCCCGCCGTCACCAGGGCACCCGGCGGCGGTGGCGCATCCAGCACCAGCTGCCCCAGCGGGGCGAGGGTGAACGCGGCGGTCTCCACCCCCGCCACCGCCACCCGCACCGATCCCGCGACCGGCCGGGTGATCCGCCGCGCCTGATCGCCATAATGTTTGACCAGCGCAAAGCGGCGGCGCGTGCCGTCGCCGGCGCCCAGCCGCTGATCGAGCGGGGTGACCGGATCGGCGGAGGCGGCATCGAACGGGTCGCGCAGGCGAAACCCCCGCGCCGGCCCCAGCCGCGCGCGAAAGAAGGCAAGCAGCGCGGCGATGTCCGCCTCAGACCGCACCCCCGGCCACACATCATAGCGGGTGCGCGCGCCCTGCCAGCCGGCGTTGCGTGCCTCATGCCCGCCGGCGCTGGTGACGATCGCGGTGGCAAAAGCGGGGCTCACTTCCACCTCGCGGCCCAGCGCGAGCGGGAACAGCACATCGTCGAAAGGCGCCACGGCCTCGTCTCCCTCGCTGAAATGAACATAGCCGTCGCGCAGCACCTGCGGCAGCGCCCAGATGAAGGTCGGCCCCCCCCCCGCGCGCGCCGCCTCCGCCGCGTCGTGGATGAAGCGCCACTGCGCGCTCTGGTCGGGGCGCAGCACGAAGCCGGCCAGATAATGCTGCCGCGCCGCCGGATAGCCCAGCCGGGCGGTCGCGCGGGCAATGCCGGCCGCGCTCTGCGTCAGGTCGCCGGCCTGCACCCAGGTATAATCCTCCAGCTGCAGGATATCGAAGGCGGGCGCTGCCCAGCCGGCGGGCATGTTCATGCGATAGGTTTCGGGCTGCGCGCGGTCGAGCAGGCTGGGCAGATAGGCGAGCAGCAGCGTCTCGCACCCCGGTGCCTCGTCCCGCGCTGCCGCCGCCAGCGCGGCGGTCGATTGCGCGAGCAGCGCGCCCGCCGCTTCCAGCAGCGCGATCACGGCGGGCGGCTGCGGCCCGATCAGGTTGACGGGCGGTGGATTACCCAGTGCTTCGCGCGCGCGCGCGTCATAAAGGCAGGGGCGACCATCGGCGGTGACCCACCACCACGGCTCCCCCACCTGAAAGCGCGGTCGCTGCCCGGCCGCCACCGCAATCGCCAGAAAGGCGCGCGCCACTGCCTGAAGATAGGCCATCGCGCCGGGGTGCGCGGGGCTGAGCAGGGTGGAGGGCGGCACCCAGCCGGTGAGCGCAGGGGCGCCATCCGCGTCGCGCTGTTTCCAGTCGCCCCAGCAATGCGCGTCGAACAGCTCATAGCTCAACGACCAGATGATCTCATAGCCAAGCGCGCGGGCGCGGGCGGCGAACTCGCGGTGCCAGGCGGCGCACGGCGTGCACAGCGCGCCGCCGGCTAGGCTGACATAAAGCCCGCCCGAATGCGGCTCGAGCCGGAAATAATGGCTCATGCCGACATAATGGTTGATCGCGCCGCGATAACCCAGCCGCAGCGCCGCGCGCAGCAGCCGTTCCGGCGTCAGGTGATAGCTGTCGTCATAGCCGCTGGCGATCGCCAGGCCATGTTCGGGCAGCACGACATCGCCGATGGCCAGCACCGCGCCGGGGCCGTCAACCACGATCTCGCTCAGCTCCACCCAGCCTTCGGCCGGCGCGGCCAGCACCGCATCGGCGCCGCTATAGCCGGGCGGCACCAGCGAGATGAACATGCGGTCGACATCGCCGGCAAACACCGGGTCGGCCTCCCCCGGCAGCAGGAAGCCGCCGTCAAGCCTTGCGAAATCGAGCGTGACGACCGCATCCTCGGGGTGCCCGCGCGCATAGTTCCACAGCCGCACATACCAGGCGCGCGGCGCGCCGCCCGCGTCGCGCCCCTCGATCGTCAGCACCGGGCCGTTCACCGCATCAAGCGGCATGATCCCGCCCGAGCGCCAGCGAAAGCGCAGCCGCACATCGCGGAAATCGCGCACGGTTTCATAGGCGAGCAGCGGGTGATCATGGCGGTCCTCCGCCGCCCAGATCAGCCCGGCCAGATCGTCCGCGCGGTAGAAGACCGCATCGACGCGCAACGCGTCGGGCGCGGTCGTCACCACGCTCGCCATCATCGGGCGCGGGAAGTTGACCGTCCAGTAAACCGGGTCGAAGCGGGTGATGTAACCCGCTGCCTGCCCCGACCGCGCGCGTGCCAGCCAATAGCCCATGGTGGTCCTTTCAGTGTCAGTCGGCGCGGTCGAGCGCGGCGCGCACCGCGCGCGCCAGCTGCCGGCTCGACTGGGCGAGTGCCTGCGGGGCGGTGTCAGCCGGGGCGGCAATGGTGATGGCGATGTTCAGCGCGCGGCCCGCGCTGCCGCCGGGCACCACCTGGCCGCTGGCGGTCGGCACGAACAGCTCCGGCCCACGTTCGCCGACCAGATAGGCGCGCCCCGGCGCCACCGGGCCGCCGGTCGCGCGGCCGGGCAGGCCCAGCAGCCCGCCAATCGCCGCGAACAGCCCGCCCGCGCCGCCACCGCCGCCGCGCCCACCGCCGCCGCCCAGAATCGCGTCCAGCCCGGCGCGCACCGCGCTTGCGGCAATCTCGTTCAGCACCGAAAGCGCGATGCGGCCCAGATCCTCAAAGCCCAGCCGGCCGGTGCGCACCGCGCGCAGCAGCGCGTTTTCGATGCCGCGCCCGGCAGTTTCGGCGCCGCGCGCCAGCGGGCCGTCGATCGCCGCGCGCATATCGGCCACGTCGCGGGCAAAGCCCGCCGTGTCGGCGCGCACGCTCACCACCAGCCGTTCGATTTCCTCATCCATCGGGGAATTGCTCCATCAGCGCGCGAAGCTGGGTTGCGTCAGGCGGCGCGGTGCCGCCATCACCGGCGAGTGCGGCGATCAGGCTGGCGAGTTCGGCCGGGGTCGCCGCCCAGAAAATGTCGGGGCTCCAGCCGAACAGCACGCCCGCCAGCCCGGCCAGCCGCGCGGCGCGTTCACCAAACATCGCTAGCGCCCGGCCAATATCTGTTCGAGCAGGGACTTGAGCGCCGGCGTCGCGCGGGCCAGACCACCGGCCGCCAGCCCTTCGGCAAAGGCGTCGCGGGTCAGCCCCTCGGGCCGCTCGGCCAGGCAATGCCAGAACAGCGCGGCCAGCTCGGCCAGGCGCAGCTCGTGCCGGGCGGCGCGCTCGACCAGCGCGAACAGCGGGCCCAGCTCCTGTTCGGCGGCGACCAGCGCGGCAAAGCTGGGGCGCAGCACCAGCGCCGCGCCGCCCACCATGATCGCCGCCTCGCCACGCGCGGGGTTGGCGCCGCTCATGCGCTCACCACCGGGCCGGAGCTTTCGAGCGCCAGCGTATAGCTGCGCTCGCCGTTGAAATCGCCGGCATAGTCGAGCCGGGTGACCAGAAAGGCGCCGGTCATCGTCTCGCCGCTTTCAAAGCTCAGCCGATAGCGGTCGATCTGGCCGGCAAGCGCATTGGCCTTCAGCCGCGCTTCGGCGGCCGAGCCGGTGAACACGCCGGCGCCCGACACGCTGACCGAGCGCACCCCGGCGCCCGACAGCAAGTCGCGCCAGCCGCCCGAGTCCTT
>NZ_JAIESM010000046.1 GCF_019746015.1 Sphingomonas sp.
CGTTCCCTATAGCGACGACGCCATCAAACAGGCGGCCGCCGACTTCAACGCCCAGGCAACCGGCGAGGGCGACATCGACGGACTGCTGAAACGCTATCCCAAGGCACAGGCACGCGATTTCGACGGTGACCCCAAGCGCGTGACCGAGATGGATGCGCTGGTCGCCTATCTGCAGGGGCTCGGCACCCAGGTCGATTTCAGGGCCGCCGAAGCGCAGGAGCAGCCCAAATGACCTATGAAGCGCTGCGCCAGTTTGCCGACAGCTGGGGGCTGGTGGCGACGATGCTGCTGTTCCTGACGCTGACCGGCTGGACGTTGCTGCCCAACGCCGCCGCTGCCCATCGCCGCGCCGCGACGATGATCCTGGAAGACGAGGACCAAGCCCATGGCTGACACCCCAAACCGCGTCGACGCCGCCACCGGCACCGGCTTTGTCGGCCATGAATGGGACGGGATCGAGGAACTCGACACGCCGATGCCGCGCTGGTGGCTGTACATCCTCTACGCAACGATCGCCTTTTCGGTGGTCTACACCATTCTCTACCCGGCCTGGCCGCTTGCCTCGCGCGCGACCGACGGCACGCTGGGCTGGACCAGCCATGGCCAGCTGGCGCAGGAACTGGCGGCTGAGCAGAAGCGCAAGGGGCCGGTGCTCGCCGCCATAGCCGCGACGCCTGCCGAGGCGCTGCTGGCGCGGCCCGATCTGGTGCGCGCGGCGCAGGAAGGCGGGCGCGCCGCGTTCAAGGTCAACTGCGTCCAGTGCCATGGATCGGGCGCGGCGGGGAGCAAGGGCTATCCCAATCTGAACGATGACGACTGGCTGTGGGGCGGCGACGTGGCGACGATCGAGCAGACGATCGCCCATGGCATCCGCCAGCCGGGTGACGATGCGACGCGGGTGTCGCAAATGCCCGCCTTCGGTCGCGACGGCCTGCTGACGGCGGCGCAGATTCAGGACGTGGTCAGCTATGTCCGCTTCGTCTCGCGCCAGGAGCCAATGAGCAAGGGCGCGCAGCAGGGTCAGGCGCTGTTTGCCGCCAATTGCGCCGTGTGCCATGGCGACCAGGCACGCGGCAACCGCGAGCTGGGCGCGCCCAACCTGACCGACGCGATCTGGCTCTATGGCGGCGACCGCGCCGCGCTGACCCAGACGATCACCAACGCGCGCGGCGGCATCATGCCGGCCTGGCACGCGCGGCTGAGCCCGGCGACGATCCGGATGCTCGCCATTTATGTCCATTCGCTCGGCGGTGGCGAGAAGGCGCCCGCACCGCCGCCGCAGACTGCGCAACAGGCAGGCGGCGATGGCCAGCCCCAATGACCTGATCGATCAGGAGCCGTTCTTCACGGCACGGCGCAAGGTCTTTCCCAAGGCCGTCCATGGCCCGTTCCGGCGGCTGAAATGGGTGATCATGGCGGCGACGCTGGCCGTCTATTACATAACGCCCTGGCTGCGCTGGGACCGCGGCCCCTATGCTCCGGATCAGGCGGCGCTGGTCGATATCGCGCATCGCCGCTTCTATCTGTTCTCGATCGAGATCTGGCCGAACGAATTCTATTATGTCGCCGGCATGCTGATCATGGCGGGGATCGGCCTGTTTCTGGTCACGTCGGCGGTGGGGCGCGCCTGGTGCGGCTATGCCTGCCCACAGACGGTGTGGACCGATCTGTTCGTTCATGTCGAGCGGCTGATCGACGGTGACCGCAACGCCCAGTTCCGGCTGCTGAAGGCGCCCTGGGGACCGGGCAAGGTTGCCCGCCGCATCGCCAAGCACGGCATCTGGCTGATCATCGCGGCGATGACCGGGGGCGCGTGGATCTTCTACTTCGCCGACGCGCCGACGCTTGCACGGCAGCTGGCCAGCGGTACCGCCCCCTTTGTCGCCTATGCCACCATCGGCGTGCTCACCTTCACCACCTATACGCTGGGCGGGCTGATGCGCGAGCAGGTGTGCATCTATATGTGCCCCTGGCCGCGCATTCAGGCCGCGCTGATGGACGAGCAGTCGCTTGCCGTTACCTACAAGGCGTGGCGGGGGGAGCCGCGCAGCCGCGGACTGAAGCGCACGCATGATCTGGCCGAGCTGGCCGCCGACCCGGCCGCGCGCGTCGGCGACTGCATCGACTGCAACGCCTGTGTCGCGGCGTGCCCGACCGGCATCGACATCCGCGAGGGGCCGCAGATCGGCTGCATCACCTGCGGCCTGTGCATCGATGCGTGCGACGAGATGATGGCGAAGGTCGACCGGCCGCTGCGCCTGATCGGCTATTCGAGCGCCGCCGACGAAAAGGCCGCGCGCGAGGGGCGAACCCCCACCCCGCCGCTCAAGCGCCTGTTGCGGCCGCGCACCATTGCCTATTCGCTGGTCTGGGGCGGGATCGGCCTTGGCATGCTGTTCGTGCTGGGCAATCGCGCACGGCTGGACCTGTCGGTTGCGCAGGGGCGCAATCCGGGATGGGTGCGCCTGTCCGACGGGGCGATCCGCAACAGCTACACCGTCAAGATCCGCAATATGGAGACGCGGCCGCGCGACTTCACCATCGCGATCGGCGCGCTGCCGCAGGCGGTGCTGTGGAGCGACGCCGGCAATCGCGACGCCGCCGGGCGCAGCATCGTCGTGCATGTCGCCCCCGATCAGGTCGCCGCCGTCCAGCTGTTCGTCGCCGCGCCCGTGGCCGGCCCCGAACAGGCGCGGATCGATTTCCGCCTGACCGCGCGCGACGCCGAGGGCGGCCAGGTGGTGCGCACCAGCCGCTTCGACCGGCCTGACGAACAGGGAGATGACGAATGACCGGGCGCTTTACCGGCTGGCACATGCTGGCGATCATGCTGGCGGGCTTTGGGCTGATCATCGCCGTCAACCTCATCATGGCGCGGGCCGCGATCAGCACCTTTGGCGGCGAAGTGGTCGCCAACAGCTATGTCGCCAGCCAGCGCTATAATGACTGGCTGAAAGCGGCAGCGGCACAGCGGGCGCTCGGCTGGCGCGCGGTGGCGCGCGTTGACCCGGCCGGCAGGCTCCACATCATTGCCACCGATGCCGCCGGCAAGCCGTTCAGCGCCCGCGTGGTGGTGACCGCGCGTCATCCGCTGGGCCGCATGCCCGACCAGCGCATTGCCCTGCACACGCGGGGCACCGACCATGTTGCAGAGCGCGCGCTGCCGCCCGGGCGCTGGCTGCTGCATATCGAGGTTGACGCCGCCGGCCGCACCGCGCGCTTCGCCGATGACGTGACGGCATGAACAGCCTGACGCCGATCACCGCGCAGGGCAGCGCCACCGAAAGCCGCTTCGTGGTGGAAGGGATGCACTGCGCGGGCTGCATCAACCGTATCGAGGCCGGGCTTGCCCGGCTGGCCGGCGTGGTTCAGGCGCGGGTCAATTTCGGCGCCAAGCAGGTGCGCGTCGTCCATCTGGCAGAGGTGGACGACGGCGCGATCACGGCAGCGATCGAGGGGCTGGGTTTCCGCGCGCATCTGGCCGGCGGCGCCGCCGCCCCGGCCGGGCATGACGAAAGCCGCCGCCTGATGATGGCAATGGCGGTCGCCGGCTTTGCCGCCATGAATGTGATGCTGCTGTCGGTCTCGATATGGGCCGGGGCGGAAGGGTCGACGCGCGACCTGTTCCACTGGCTGTCGGCGCTCATAGCGCTGCCGGCGATTGCCTATGCCGGGCAGCCTTTTTTCCGCAGCGCCTGGGGCGCTTTACGCCATGGCCACACCAATATGGACGTGCCGATTTCGATCGGCGTCGTGCTGACGGCAGCGATGAGCCTGTATGAAACAGCGATCCACGGGCCGCACGCCTATTTTGATGGCGCGGTGATGCTGCTGTTCTTCCTGCTGGCCGGCCGCTTTCTGGACAGTGCGATGCGCGCCCGCGCCGAGGATGGGGTGGCCGCCCTGCTGCGCCGTGTGCCGGCGGATGCGCTGGTGCTGCGCGCCGATGGCGGCACCGAGCGGCGGCTGGTGGCGGAGATTGCGCCCGGCATGCAGGTGCTGGTCGCCGCCGGCGAGCGGGTCGGCGTGGACGGCATCGTGGTGGCAGGGGCGGGCCATGTCGACCGTGCGCTTGTCTCGGGCGAAAGCACGCCCGAGCGGGTGGGGGCAGGCGCAACCGTGCTTGCCGGCACCGTCTGCCTCGACGCGCCGCTGACGGTGAAGGTGACGGCAGTGGGCGAGGACACGGTGATTGCCGACATCGCCCGGCTGATGGAAAGCGCCGGGCAAGGCAAGTCGCGCTATGTGCGCATCGCCGACCGTGCCGCGCGGCTTTATGCGCCCGCAGTGCACAGCCTGGCCGCGCTGACCGTGATCGGCTGGCTGTTCGCCGGGGCGGGGCTGCACGCGGCGATCACCGCCGGGGTCGCGGTTTTGATCATCACCTGCCCTTGTGCGCTGGGGCTGGCGGTGCCGATCGCGCAGGTGGTGGCGGCCGGCACGCTGATGCGCGCAGGCGTACTGACCAAGGACGGGTCGGCGCTGGAACGGCTGGCGGAGGCCGATACCGCGTTGCTCGACAAGACCGGCACCGTCACCCTCGCCCGGCTCGCGCCGATTGCGGGCCTGCCCGGTGACCCGCTGGAGCGCGCAGCCCTTGCTGCGCTGGCGCGTGCCAGCCGCCACCCGCACGCGCGCGCCATCGCCGAGGCACTCGCCGACACCACCCCCGCGGTGCTCACCGAGATCAGCGAACATGCCGGGCAGGGCATCGAGGGCCGGCTGGGCGAAGAGACGGTGCGCCTGGGCAACCCCGACTGGGTGGGCGCGCGCACGATGAGCGCCGACATCGTCACCACCTTTCGCCTGGGTGCGCAGGCGCCGCGCCTCATCCATCTGGCCGATGCGCTCCGCCCCGATGCGGCGGCCGCCATGGCACAGCTCGGCAAGCTTGGGCTTGCGCCGATGCTGGTGTCGGGCGACCGCCAGCCACCGGTCGCCGCGCTGGCCCGCGCGCTGGGCATTACCGGCGTTGCCGGCATGTCGCCCGCCGACAAATTCGCGCTGATCGAGCGGCTGGAACGGCATGGCAAGCGCGTGCTGATGGTTGGTGACGGGCTGAACGACGGCCCGGCGCTCCGGCGCGCGCATGTCGCAATGGCACCCGCCACCGCCAGCGATGTCGGCCAGCGCGCGGCCGATCTGGTATTTCTGGGCGACCGGCTGGGCGCGGTGCCGACCGCGATCATCGCCGCCCGGCGGACGATGGCCGTGGTGCAGCAGAATTTCGTGCTGGCGATCGGCTATAATGTGCTGGCGGTGCCGCTGGCGATGGCGGGGCTGGTCACGCCGCTGATCGCCGCGCTGGCCATGTCGGGTTCATCTGTGCTCGTCGTGGCGAACGCGCTGCGGCTGCGCGGGGCTGCGCGATGAACGGCATCGCCTTTCTGTTGCCGGTCGCGCTGGGGCTGGGCCTGCTTGGCCTCGCTGCCTTTTTCTGGGCCGTGCGGTCGGGCCAGTTCGAGGATCTGGACGGTGCTGCGCTCAGAGTGCTGATCGAGGACGAGGACGACCGATAGGTCGGGCTGAGCCGCGCCAAAGAAAAGGGGGGCGGATAACGCCCCCCTTCGCGCGGTTACACATCCGGCTAGAGCCGGATGCCGAAGCCGACGCCCACGATGATCGGATTGATCCGCAGCCTTACCGTCTGGGTACCAAGCGCGGTGGTGTACAGCGTCGCGCGCGGGTTCATGTCGATATATTTGGCGTCGATATTGAGGAAGAATTTGCGGTTGAGGTCGATATCGACCCCGCCCTGCAGTGCATAGCCGACGCTGTCGTTGATGTGCACCGGTGTCGCGCCGACTGCGCCGGTCAGCGCCGGCGTCGCCTTGGCGTTCCAGAACACGGTATAGTTCAGCCCGGCGCCCATATAGGGGCGGACCTTGCCGTCGGAATTGAAGTGATATTGGGCGGTCACGGTCGGCGGCAGCACCCAGGTGTCCACCACATTGCCGAGGCCCGCCGTCACGCCAGCCGTGCCCCGCGCCGAATGTCTGGTGGTGGCAGCGATCAGCTCGAACCCGATATTCTTGGTCGCCATCCACGTCACGTCGATTTCGGGCGCAAAACTGTCGGTAATGCGCAGCCGGTCCGCGGGCAGCGCCGGCACGATGCCGTCGGACGTGCCGTTGGGCGACACCCAGATGCCGCGCACGCGCAACAGCACGTCGTGCTTCTTCAGTCCTTCTCCCTCTTTGGCGGCGGCCGGCGCCGCGTTGATCATGGCACCCAATGCCACAGCAAGCATCGGAACAGTAAACTTCATCGATTTTCCCCTGTTGTTGCCTGATCGGGGGAATAATCACCCGCAGCGGGGGGAACCTTGACCGGCGTCAAGTTTTGCCAGTGCATGCCGTGCAATCACCAATGCATGTCGTCTTCTGCTCCCGTCAGCCCACGCGATTTGCCCCGGCGCCCGAGTTGGCCGACGGCATCTGCGGCTGCGGCCATCGCCGCGCTGGCGTTTGCGCCCATGGCAACGGCGGCAGCGGGCGCGGGCAGGATGCTGCTGCTGCCGATGTGCGGCGATCCGGCCCATATCGTCCGCGTGCCGGTGAAAGACCGGCGCCCGGCACCGGCCAATGACTGCCCGGCCGGCTGCCACGCCCTGTGCACGCGCCGCAGCGCGGACGACGACGGCGACGCCGCCGCGTAGGGTCGCTGCGACCACGGTCGGAACACCACAGCTTTACGGGCGACGGGCGCGCCGAAATGCGCTATGGGGATCATCAAGAGATGGCCCGGCGCCGCCACGGCATTGCCCGTTGCGCCTATTGCCGGGTGCTGTTGCTCCCCGCGTAACGCGCCGCAGCCACCGGGATTTGCGGCAAAGTTTCGTTGCGCTTGCGTAATTGTTGCTGGTGAATGATCGCGCCCGACAGGACGCGCAACCGGGAGAGGTGAGTCGAACAGCATGGCGCACTCCGCGACTGCCACCGGCGCGACCGCGCTCGTCAACCCCGTCCGCACCCGTGATGACTGGCAGGCGATGCGCGCTGCCGTGCTGGCCGATCCCGGGCGGTTCCACGGCGATATCGCCGCGCGCACCATCCACTGGTTCGTCGCCGATGCCGCCCCCGGCGGCGCCTGGCTCAGCCGGGGCGAGGACGGGCGGTGGCATGGCTGGAACGCGGCCACCGGCGCCGCGCTGGTCAGCGATCCGGGGGCAGGTTTCGCGCCCTGGGCGAACGCCTTTGATGCCACCACCCCGCCGCACTGGCGCTGGTTCGTCGGTGGGCGCACCAATGCCGCCTTCAACGAGGTCGATCGCCATGTGCTGGCCGGCCATGGTGACGAGGTCGCGCTGATCTTCGAGGGGGACCGGTGGGACATGGCGGCCGAAGGCGGGCGCGGTGCCCCCGTCGACTGCTTCAGCGTCTCGCGCCGGCAATTGCTGCTGGAAACGGCGAAATGCGCGGTCGCGCTTCAGGCGCTGGGGCTGAAGGCGGGCGACCGCATTGCGCTCAACATGCCGAGCATCGTGCCGCAGATCTACTGGACCGAGGCGGCCAAGCGGCTGGGGATCGTCTATACCGCTGTTTTCGGCGGGTTCAGCGACAAGACTTTGTCCGACCGGATCGCCGATGCCGGCGCGCGCGTCATCGTCACCTCGGACGGCAGCTATCGCAATGCACAGGTGGCGGCGTTCAAGACCGCCTATACCGATCCCGCGCTCGACAATTATGTGCCGGTGACAACGGCGCTGGCGGTGCTGAGGGCAACCGATTTGGGGCTCGACGATGCCGATGCCGGCGTCATCCACGCCATCGTTGCCGACACGCTGGCCGGCGAGGTGACGGTGGAGCGGGCCGACGTGATGCGCGGCGTCGGCCGCGCGCTGACGCAGCTGGGCAAGGACGGGCGGATCGATGCGGCGGGCGCCGCGCGGGTGCGGCTGGCCATCGCCCAGAGCCTGGTGTCGCTGCCGCCGCGCGTCGACACGGTGATCGTCGTGCGCCACACCGCGCAGAGCGACATCGTCTGGCGCGCCGAGCGCGATCGCTGGAGCCATGAGCTGACCGATGCAGCGCTGGTGACGATCCTCGCCAAGGCCCGCGCCGCCGGTTTTGCGGTCGACAGCGAGGAGGCCTTGCTTGCCTTGCCCGACCCGGATTTCGTCCGCGCGATCTGGGCCGCGTCGCCGCCGCTGCCGGTGGATGCCGAGTTTCCGATGTTCTTCATCTACACCTCGGGCTCCACCGGCAAGCCCAAGGGCATCGTCCATGTCCATGGCGGCTATACCGCCGGCATCGCCCACACCATGGCGGTGGCGTTCGACGCGCGGCCCGGCGACACCATCTATGTCGTGGCCGATCCGGGCTGGATCACCGGGCAGAGCTATCTG
>NZ_JAIESM010000049.1 GCF_019746015.1 Sphingomonas sp.
CGGAACATGGCATTGGGCAGCAATTCCACCACCGTGCCGCGCATTTCGAGCAATTCTTCCTTGGCCAAACAACCCTCGTCGCAAACAACGCAAACCGGCGCGCGCATAGCGCAGCCGGCCGCAAAAGGAAAGCGGGCGTCAGGGGCGACGCCCGCCGGTGCCGGCGCCGGCGGCGGGCATCTCCCCGCCGCCGGTGCCGGCACATCGCGGCAACGCTTAGTCGCGCTCGCCGGTCAGGAAGGCGGGGGCGAATTCCGCCTCGGGTGCGTCGCCGCCCTCGCGGCGCGGACCACGGCCCTCGCGGCGACGGCCACCGCCCTCGCCCCGCTCGCCCCGGTCGCGGCCACCACGGCCACGATCACCCCGGTCACCCCGGTCGCTGCGCTCACCGCGCTCGCGCGGTTCGCGTGCGGGGCGGGTGTCTTCCAGCTCGGCGCCGGTTTCCTGATCGACGACGCGCATCGACAGGCGCACCTTGCCGCGCTGGTCGATTTCCAGCACCTTGACCTTCACTTCCTGGCCTTCGCTCAGGACGTCGGCGACCTTTTCGACCCGCTCATTCTTGATTTCGGAGACGTGGACGAGGCCGTCCTTGCCGCCCATGAAGTTCACGAACGCGCCGAAATCGACCAGATTGACCACCTTTCCGGTGTAGATCTTGCCGACCTCGGGCTCCTCGACGATGCCCTTGATCCAGTTGATCGCGGCTTCGATCTGCGCATGGTCGGACGAGGAGACCTTGATCACGCCCTCGTCGTCGATGTCGACCTTGGCGCCGGTGGTGGCAACGATCTCGCGGATCACCTTGCCACCGGTGCCGATCACGTCGCGGATCTTCGACTTGTCGATGGTGAAGGTTTCGATGCGCGGCGCATGCGCCGACAGCTCGGTGCGGGTTTCGCCCAGCGCCTTCGCCATTTCACCCAGAATATGCGCACGGCCTTCCTTGGCCTGCGCCAGTGCCACGGTCATGATCTCTTCGGTGATGCCGGCGATCTTGATGTCCATCTGCAGCGAGGTGATGCCCTCGCTGGTGCCGGCGACCTTGAAGTCCATGTCGCCCAGATGATCCTCGTCGCCCAGGATGTCACTGAGCACCGCGAACTCCTTGCCTTCCAGGATCAGGCCCATGGCGATGCCGCTGACCGGCCGCTTGATCGGCACGCCCGCGTCCATCAGGCTCAGCGAGCCGCCGCACACCGTCGCCATCGACGACGAGCCGTTCGACTCGGTGATGTCGCTGGTCACGCGGATGGTGTAGGGGAACTCCTCCTTCGACGGCAGCACCGCGTGCAGCGCGCGCCAGGCGAGCTTGCCATGGCCGATGTCGCGCCGGCTGGGCGCGCCGAAGCGGCCGACTTCACCCACCGAATAGGGCGGGAAGTTATAGTGCAGCATGAAATGCTGGTAGCTGAGGCCGTTCAGCCCATCGATCATCTGCTCGGCATCCTTGGTGCCCAGCGTCGTGGTGGCGATGGTCTGCGTCTCGCCGCGGGTGAACAGGGCGGAGCCATGCGCGCGCGGCAGGAAGTGCACCTCGGCCTCGATCGGGCGGATCTGGGTGGTGGTGCGGCCGTCGATGCGGCGCCCCTCCTTCAGGATCGCACCGCGCACGATCTCGGCTTCCAGCTTCTTCACGAGCTTGATCGCCGCCATCTGCTCCTGCGGCGTCTTGTCGGCCATGGCCGCCTTCGCCTTGGCGCGGGCCGCGTTCAGCATGTCGGCCCGGTCGGACTTGAGCGTGGTCTTGTAGGCTGCGGCAATATCGTCGCCGATCAGCGCCTTCAGCTCGGCCTTAACCGCCGCCGCATCATCGGCGACCTTCAGCTCCCACGGGTCCTTGGCGGCCTGTTCAGCGAGGTCGATGATCGCGTTGATCACCTGGCGGCTGGCCTTGTGCGCGAACATCACCGCGCCCAGCATCACCTCTTCCGACAGTTCCTTGGCTTCGGATTCGACCATCATCACCGCGTCGCCGGTGGCGGCAACGACCAGGTCGAGCAGGCCGGCTTCGACCTGCGTGTCCGACGGGTTGAGCACATACTCGCCATCCTGATAGCCGACGCGGGCAGCGCCGATCGGCCCCATGAACGGCACGCCCGACAGCGTGAGCGCGGCCGAGGCGGCAATCATGGCGAGCACGTCGGGCTCATTTTCGCCGTCATAGCTCATCACCTGAGCGATAACGTTGATTTCGTTATAGAAACCTTCGGGGAACAGCGGGCGCACGGGCCGGTCGATCAGCCGCGAGATCAGCGTCTCGCGCTCGGTGGCGCCGCGCTCGCGCTTGAAAAAGCCGCCGGGAATGCGGCCGGCGGCGGAGAATTTTTCCTGATAGTGAACGGTGAGCGGGAAGAAATCCTGCCCTTCCTTCACGCTCTTGGCGGCGGTGACGGCGCACAGCACCACGGTTTCGCCCAGCGTCGCGATAACGGCGCCATCGGCCTGGCGGGCAACCTTGCCCGTTTCGAGCGTCAGCGTCTTGCCGCCCCACTCGATCGATACGGTCTTCTTGTCGAACATCTGTTTTCCTTCCACCCGGCGGCCCGATGCCGGCCGGGGCCTGTGAGCGCGCTGTCCGGCGCGCGCGGTCTTGGGCCGTTTGCTTGGCCCATGGGGCAGTGCCGGATTGCACCGTCCCGGTCGTCCACCCCGGCATTGGGCCTGGGGCTTATGCGAATGCCGGGCGGTGTGGTTGCACCTGGCCCGGCGGTTATGCGGCGGGCCTGCGCCCCCCGGATTGGAAAAAGGGCGACCCCAGATGGGGCCGCCCCGTTGCTTATTTGCGAAGCCCGAGCTTGGCGATCAGGTCGGTATAACGCTGGCCGTCACTCTTGCGCAGATAGTCCAGCAGCGACCGACGCTTGTTGACCAGCATCAGCAGGCCGCGGCGCGAGTGATTGTCCTTGGCGTGCGTCTTGAAATGCTGGGTCAGGTTCTGGATGCGCTCCGTCAGGATCGCGACCTGCACTTCGGGGCTGCCGGTGTCGCCCTCGACGCGGGCATGTTCCTTGATCAGCGCTTCCTTGCGCTCGGCGGTAATCGACATTGGTCTTCCCTCGGTATCAGGACAGGTTGAAGCCGCGCACCACCCGGACTTCTCCGGCGAAAAGCTCGACCAGCGCGACGGGTACATCCCCAAGTTGCGCAAGGTGCAGGCCATTGGCGGCGGCGATCCCGGTCAACACGCGCCCCTGGCGGAGCGCCTCTGCCTGACCGGGGGCGAGGGAGAGAGCCGGGATACCGTCCAGCCCTGCCCTCAACGGCAGAAGTAGGTCTTCAAGCCCGCGCCGTTGCCCGAAATCGGCGAGTTTGTCCAGCGTTATTGCGTGCGCCAGGTCGAACGGCCCGGCGCGGGTGCGGCGCAGCATGGTGACATGGCCAACGGTGCCCAGCGCGCGCGCAATGTCGCGCGCCAGGCTGCGGATATAGGTGCCCTTGGAGACGGTCGCGGTGAGGGTGACGGCATCCAGCTCCTCCCCGGCACGGGGAGGGGGACCATCGGCGAAGCCGATGGTGGAGGGGGCGGTGAGCGGCGCGGCACCGCGATCCGCAACCCCCTCCGTCAGCCCTGCGGGCTGCCACCTCCCCGTCCCGGGGAGGATCTGCAAGCGATGCACCTCCACCGCGCGGCTCGCAAGGGCCACAGTCTCGCCGGCGCGGGCGCGGTCATAGGCGCGCTCGCCATCCACTTTCAGCGCCGAATAAGCGGGCGGCACCTGCTCGATGGGGCCGGTGAAGCGCGGCAGCACCGCCTCGACCTGCGCCAGGGTCGGCCGCACATCGCTGGTCGCCACGGCCCGCCCCTCGGCATCGAGCGTATCGGTCTCCACCCCGAAGCCGATGGTGAAATCATAGCATTTGGTCGCGTCGAGCAGCCGCCCGGCCAGCTTCGTCGCCTCCCCCAGCGCCACCGGCAGCACGCCGGAGGCAAGCGGATCGAGCGTGCCGCCATGCCCCACTTTCACCCGCGGATAGCCACCGGCACGCAGCGCGCGCTTGACCGCGCTCACCGCTTGCGTCGAGCCCAGCCCCACGGGCTTGTCCAGAATCAGCCAGCCATGCACGCGGGCTACTTAGCGGCCGCGCGGCGCTGATTGAAATGCTTGCGGCACAGCGGCACATAGCGGTCATTGCCGCCAATCTCGGTCTGCGCGCCATCGGCCACCGCGCGGCCCTGCGCATCGACGCGCAGGTTCATCGTCGCCTTGGCGCCGCATTCGCACACCGATTTCAGCTCGACCAGCGCGTCCGCAATCGCCAGCAGCCGCGCTGAACCGGGGAACAGATCGCCCCGGAAATCGGTGCGCAGGCCGTAGGCCAGCACCGGCACGCGCGCCTCATCCGCCAGCCGCGCGAGCTGATCGACCTGCGCCGCCGACAGGAACTGCGCCTCGTCCACCAGCACGCAAGCAATCGGGCCGTCCTGCGCCAGAACGCTTGCGTGCAGATCGGTCTCAGCATCGAAGCCGATCGCCTGCCGCGCCAGGCCGATGCGCGAGCCGATCGTCCCCGCGCCGCTCCTCGTATCGATCGCGGCGGTGAACAGCACCGTCTTCATGCCCCGCTCGCGATAGTTGAAATCGGCCTGGAGCAAGGTGGTCGATTTGCCCGCGTTCATCGACGCATAGTAGAAATAGAGCTTGGCCATTCAGGCGATCCAAGTGTGCACGATACCGACCAATCGCCAACGCCGATCACGATATTCGAGCGCAAAAATCCGACCGGAGCCGCATTCACCGCCGCAAGAGCTGCCTCGGTCGACGAACGCGTAATTTTCCGCATAGGCCGGCTCGTTGAACCAGTCGAACGCATCGCATTGCTTGGGCCATGGCTTACCGGGCGAGTCCGTTGCATTATCAGGTGAAGCTTTCTGGAGCGCCTTAGCCGATGCGTCCGCGAGCCGATGTTCGGTCTCTGGCGGCACCGGCCCCAATCCGCCAGTCGATGCCGGCGTCATCCAGCCGGTGATGCCGCGCACACGCCCAGCGCGGGTCGCCGCTGCCCTTGGGCTGTTCAGGCTCCAGCGCATGTCCGCCAAGCTTGGCTCGGGTCGATGCAGATCAATGCAGGCGCCCAAGCTTTGAAGCCGGGCAGCGCGGTGAATGGGCGACTCGTCGGGCCAGTCGCCGCTTGCCACCAGCGCCGCCAGCAAGTCGGCATCTGTCAAACGCGGCGGCAGCGCCTTGTCCCGGAAAGCCGCCGATGGCGCCTGCTGGCAGCCCGCAACCATAGATGTTGCCAGCAGCATCACGGCAGCCAGAACGCGCGGCAAGGGCGATTGCCGGTGCGCCGTCATAGCGGCTGGGATGTGGGCCGAAACTGGGCTGGACCGATCATGGGACAATGGTTGTGGAAGTCGCAGCCCGCGTCAATCTTGCGGAAGATTCCGCGCCACATGCGGCGCGCGCAGCAGCTGGTCGATTTGCCCGCGTTCATCGACGCATAGTAGAAATAGAGCTTGGCCATCAGCTGAACGTCTCGATCTGGACGGGGGTGTCGGGGCCCGCGGCGCGGGCCAGCCGTCGGTCGAAGGTCACCAGCCGCTCGGCCGGCGGGGCGAGGGCCAGATGGATGAGATCGGAAAAATCGGCGCCCGCCCGGTATCGCGTCACCGCCCAGCCGGCATGCAGCGGGGCCTGGGCAAGCGTGGGAAGATCGAGAACCTGCTCGAACGCATCGGCAATCCGGTCGCGCGGCCATCGATAGGTGGAACGCAGCACCCATTCGGTTTCGAGCAGGACCGAGGCGAGCAAGACCCAGGGCGCTTCGAGCACGGTCTGCGCCGCCCGCGACTGGGCGGCATCGTCAAGCACCAGCGCGCGGACCAGAATATTGGTGTCGACGGCGACGCTCAGATATCGTCCCTCGGCCGTTCGGCGAACATCTGGTCGATGGCGCGGTCCATCTCCTCAATCGCCACCGGCGGCCCGGCCCAGGGCGGCGCGATTTCGCGCAGGCGTGCGAAAATCTCGCCCGTCGTGCGCCCGCTTTTCGGCTGGGCAACGGTGAGCAGCACGCCGTTCATGGTCTGCTGCACGTCGAGCACCTGCCCGGTTTTCAGCCCCAGCGCGTCGCGCACATCCTTGGGGATGACGACCTGCCCCTTGGCGGAAAGAATGGTCTTGGCGTTCATGCCGGTAGGATAGGTCTTACCGGGGCCATGGTCAATCGGGCTCGCCGGGCAGATCCCGCGCCACATGCGGCGCGCGCAGCAGCTGGTCGATGCGGCCGCCTTCGTCAAAGCTTTCGTCGAGCAGGAATTTCAGCCGGGCGGCATATTTCAGGTTCACCCGCCGCGCGACCTCGCTCTGCAGATAGGCGGTGTTGGTGCGCAACGCCTTCAGTACCGCCTCCTCGTCCCGGCCGAGCAGCGGCTTCACGAACACGGTCGCGTGCTTCAGATCGGGCGACAGGCGCACCTCGGTAATGGTGACGAGATACTTGGTCAGCGTCTCGTCATGCACATCGCCGCGCGCCAGGATTTCAGACAGCGCATGCCGCACCTGTTCGCCCACGCGCAGCGTGCGGACGGAGCGGGTTTCGGGGGTTTCGGTGGAGCGCATCAGAACTTCCTCCCCTCCCGCCTGCGGGAGGGGCCGGGGGTGGGCACCCGGCCTCGGCCTAAGTCAACGGTCATCGCGGGGGCCCACCCCCCGAACCCCCTCCCGCCGGCGGGGGAGGGAGTTCATCACAACGTCCGCTGGCGCAGTTCGACCTCGAACGTCTCCAGGAAGTCGCCGGGCTTGATGTCGGTGTGGCTGAGGAAGGTCACGCCGCATTCCAGCCCCGCACGCACTTCGGCCACATCGTCCTTGAAGCGGCGGAGCGAGGCGATCTCGCCATTGTAGATGATCACGTCATTGCGGGTGATGCGCGCCTTCAGCGCCTTGCGGATAAAGCCTTCCACCACCAGCAGGCCGGCGGCGCGGCCATGCTTGCCGGCCGGGAACACTTCGCGGATTTCGGCGCGGCCGACCACCGTTTCGAACGCTTCCGGCCCCAGCTCGCCCGCCATGCCGGCGCGGATTTCGTCGATCAGGTCATAGATGATGTCGTAATATTTCAGCGCGACCTTCTGCCGTTCGGCAATCTCGCGCGCCTTGGCATTGGCGCGCACGTTGAAGCCGATGATCGGCGCGCCGCTCGCGCCCGCCAGCGTCACATCGCTTTCGGTGATGCCGCCGACGCCCGAATGGAGCACGCGGGCGCGGATATCGTCGGTGCCGATCTTGTTGATCGAATGGACGATCGCCTCGACCGAGCCTTGCGTGTCGGCCTTCACCACCACCGGATATTCGATGGCCTGCTTTTCCTTCAGCGCCGAGAACATCGATTCAAGGCTCGCCGGCGCCTGGGTGGTGCGCTTGGCGGTCAGCACGCCGCGGCGATAGGCCGCCACTTCGCGGGCGCGCGCCTCATTTTCCACCACCTGCAGCGGATCGCCGGCCATCGGCACGCCCGACAGGCCCAGCACTTCCACCGGCATGGCGGGGCCGGCCTCCTTCACCTGGCGACCCTTGTCGTCGACGAGGGCGCGCACCTTGCCGCTTTCGGCGCCGACGACGAACACGTCGCCCACCTTCAGCGTGCCGCGATTGACGAGGATCGTCGCCACCGGGCCACGGCCCTTGTCCAGCTGCGCCTCGATCACGGTGCCCTCGGCCATCCGCTCGGGGTTGGCCTTCAGCTCCATCAGTTCGGCCTGGAGCTGGATCTTCTCGATCAGGTCATCAAGGCCGGTCTTCTTCAGCGCCGACACCTCGACATCCTGCACGTCGCCCGACAGCTCCTCGACGATCACGTCATACTGGAGCAGCGCCTCGCGCACCTTTTGCGGGTTGGCCTCGGGCTTGTCGATCTTGTTGATGGCCACGATCATCGGCACGCCGGCCGCCTTGGTGTGGCTGATCGCCTCCACCGTCTGCGGCTTCAGCCCGTCGTCGGCCGCCACCACCAGCACGACGATGTCGGTGACGTTCGCCCCGCGCGCGCGCATTTCGGTGAAGGCTTCGTGGCCCGGCGTGTCGAGGAAGGTGATCTTCGACTTGTCCTTCAGCGTGACCTGATAGGCGCCGATATGCTGGGTGATGCCGCCGGCCTCGCCCTTCACCACATCGGTGCCGCGCAAAGCGTCGAGCAGGCTGGTCTTGCCATGGTCGACATGGCCCATGATGGTGACCACCGGCGCACGCGGAAGCAGCAGATCGTCGGGATCGCTGTCGGCATCGGACGCCAGGTCGATATCGGCGTCGCTCACCCGCTTCACATTATGGCCGAATTCGGTGACGAGCAGTTCGGCCGTGTCCTGGTCGATCGTCTGGTTGACGGTCACCATCATGCCCATCTTGAATAGCGCCTTCACCAGGTCGGCGCCCTTCTCCGCCATGCGGTTGGCCAGTTCCTGAACGGTGATCGCCTCGGGCACGACCACGTCGCGCACCTGCTTGGGCTGCACGTCGCGCGGGCCGAAATGGCGCTTTTCCTTCTCGCGCGCACGCTTCAGCGCCGCGAGCGAGCGGGCACGCGCGCCGCCATCGTCGCTGAGCGCGCGATTGACGGTCAGCTTGCCCGACTGGCGCCGGTCATCCTGGCTCTTGCGGTCACGCGCCGGGCGCGCCGGCGCGTCCGATTGCGGGCGGCGCGCAGGGGCCGCCGCGCCACCGCCGGCGGGGGCG
>NZ_JAIESM010000083.1 GCF_019746015.1 Sphingomonas sp.
CAGGCTGCCGGGCCTGCCCGCCCCGCCGGCGGTGGCGCCCAATGCCGACCGGATCGCGCTCGCGCTGCTGGCGATGGCGCAGCTCAGGCCGCCCGAGCCCGAACCGCCGGTCGCGCTGCCGCCGCTGGCGCCCTTGTCGAGCGCGCCGGGCAACCGGCGGGTGAGCGGCAGTTTCTGGCTGATCGCGCGTGGTGGCGATGCGCTTGGCCCGGCGCCGCTGGGCGGGCAGCTGGGCGGATCGCAGGCCGGGCTCAGACTGGCCTATCCGCTCGACCGGCGCGGGCGGTTCGCCGTCGCCGCGCGCTTTGCCACCCCGCTTGAGGGGCCGGGGCGCGAGGCGGCGATCGGGATCGAGTGGCGGCCGACCCGCGCGCCGGTGCGGCTGGTTGCCGAACAGCGCATCGCCATTGATGGGGGCGGCGGTGGCCCGTCGCTGGGGGTAGTGGCGGGGCTTGGCCCGGTGGCGCTGCACGGCTTCCGGCTGGAGGCTTATGGTCAGGCCGGCGTCATCGCGCGCGGGCGCGGCATCGGCTATGTCGACGGCGCCGCCCGGCTCGAACGGCGCGTTGCCGGCAATGACAAGGTCGCGCTGTCGCTGGGCGGCGGCGGCTGGGGCGGGGCGCAGCCGGGGGCGTCGCGCTTCGATGTGGGGCCAACGGCCAGCCTCACCTTCCCGGTCGCGCGCCAGCGGCTGCGCCTGTCGCTCGAATGGCGCGAGCGCATCTATGGCGCGGCGCGGCCCGACTCGGGGCTCGCGCTCACGCTGGGCGGCGATATCCAATGAATCGCGGCCAATAATTCTCGGTGGTGCGTTGCGCGCGCGCGGCGCGGCGATAGGGTGGCGCCATGGATCTGTACCTGCCGATTGCCAATCTCAGCGTGAATGCGCTGGTGATCATCCTGCTGGGCGGCGGCGTGGGGCTGCTGTCGGGCATGTTCGGGGTGGGTGGCGGCTTCCTGACCACGCCCTTGCTGATCGTCTATGGCATTCCGCCCACCGTTGCCGCCGCCTCCGCAGCCAGCCAGGTGACCGGGGCCAGCGTTTCGGGCGTTTTCGCGCACTGGCGCCGGCGCGGGGTGGATGTGAAAATGGGGCTGGTGATGGTGGCGGGCGGCATTCTGGGCTCGTTTGCTGGCGCCGGGCTGTTCCGCCTGCTTCAGGCGACCGGCCAGATCGATACCACCATCGCCATTCTCTATGTGCTGATGCTGGGCTTTATCGGCACCACCATGGCGCGTGAAAGCTGGAGCGCGATCGACGCAAAGCGCCGGGGCACGCCGCTGCCGGCGCGCAAGCGGCGCCACCACCCGCTCGTCGCCGCACTGCCGCTGCGCACGCGTTTCTATGCCTCGGGGCTCTATATCTCGCCGCTCGCGCCGCTGCTGCTGGGCTTTGCGGTGGGCATTCTCACCATCCTGCTGGGGGTGGGCGGCGGCTTCATTCTGGTGCCGGCGATGCTCTATCTGCTCGGCATGAGCGTGCAGGTGGTGGTCGGCACCTCGCTGTTCCAGACGTTGTTCGTCACTGCGGTTGCCACCATGGTCCACGCGCTCACCACCAAGGCGGTGGATATCGTGCTGGCCGGGCTGTTGCTGGTCGGCTCGGTCGCCGGCGCGCAGCTGGGCGCGCGGCTGGCCAGCCGGGTGCAGCCCGAATATCTGCGGCTGGCGCTCGCCGGCATCGTGCTGGTGCTGGCGCTGCGCGTGGCGATGGGGCTGGGGTTTCAGCCCGACGCGCTCTATTCGGTCGAAGTCGCGCAATGAAGCGCTGGGCGGCCTTGGTCGCGCTGCCGCTGCTGCTGGCCGCGCGCGACGGCCGCGACGGCCCCCGCCCGGTGCTGGTGCCCGATGTTTCCGAACGGCGGATTGAGATCAAATACAGCTTCACCGGTGCCGATCTGCTGCTGTTCGGCGCCATTCTCTACCCCGGCGGGCGCATTCCCGAAGAGCGCGACGCCGATATCGTGGTGGTGGTGAAGGGGCCGTCGCAGCCGATATTGGTGCGCGAAAAGCAGAAGATCGCCGGCATCTGGGTGAATGCCGACAGCATGCGCTATCTGTCCGCGCCCAGCTTCTATGCGATTGCCTCGTCACGGCCGATCGACCAGCTGCTCGATGAGCGCAGCCGTGCGATCTATGAGCTGGGCCTGTCCAGCCTGCAGCTGTCGCCGGCGCGCGGCGCTCGGGGCGAGGACCAGAACCGCTTTGCCAAGGGGCTGGTGGCGCTGCGCCAGCGCACCGGGCTGTATGTGCAGGCGCCGGGCGCGGTGGAGATCACCGACGGGGTGCTCTATCGCGGGCGTATCGCGATTCCGGCGCGGGTGCCGGTGGGGCGGTTCACCGCCGAAACCTTCCTGATCCGCAAGGGCCGCGTGCTGGCCGCCGCCGTGCGCGATATCGACATCCGCAAATCGGGGTTTGAGCGCTTCGTCGCCCGCGCGGCAGAGCGCCGGTCGTTTCTCTATGGGTTGGCGGCGGTGGCGCTGTCGGTACTGCTGGGCTGGGCGGCGGGGGCGATTGCCCGGCGGATTTAGGGTTGGTTTCAGCTTTGGCTGAAACGGTCACGGCACCGGCCCGCTGCCCCACCCGACCACTCATAGAATACTGTCGTTGGGTGGCCGGGTGGGGGAGCGGGCCGGCGCCGCCTCAACCAAACACCCCCCGAATTTTTCCTATGTCAGATCAGCCATCTACGCGAAATTAACCATTTTTCGCGGATATGGGGCGAAGCAAGTTTGGCAAAGGCCCGGAAAACCGCATGACGGAACACCATACGCCCCGCGCAACCGGTGAGTCGGAGCATCCCGCCACGCCCTTCGCCTCGATGCGCGGCATCGGCATGGTGTTCGAGGTGGCGGGCTCTTCCAGCCAGGTGCTGCTCGATGCGCGCGCGATGGACGCGCTGGGCAGCAGCGCCGATCCGGTCGTCGCCGCCGCCGGCCAGGTCGGCAGCCAGGTGAAGATGCGCGTCGGCCATTGCTGGCTAATCGCCAATGTCCGCACCCTGCGGCTGATGGAAGGACAGGGCGACCGTATCATCGCCGCGATCGACTTTCTGGGCGAGGGGGATGAGGAAAAGCTGACCGGCAAGCTCTATCGCTTCCGCCGCGGCGTGACGCGCTATCCGACGCCGGGCACGCCGGTCTTCCCGGTTTCCAGCGCCGATCTGAAGCAGATCTATTCGGCCGATGACCGGCCGCATATCTCGATCGGCACCGTCTATCCCACCCGCGACACGCGCGCCGCGCTTTATGTCGATGCGCTGCTGGGCAAGCATTTCGCGCTGCTGGGCTCGACCGGCACCGGCAAATCAACCTCGGCCGCGCTCATTCTCCACCGCATCTGCGATCTGGCGCCGCAGGGCCACATCGTGATGATCGACCCGCACGGCGAATATAGCGCCGCCTTCAAGGACAATGGCGCGATCTACGACGTGTCGAACCTGCAGATGCCCTATTGGCTGATGAATTTCGAAGAACATTGCGAAGTGTTCCTGACCGCGACCGGTTCGGCGCGGCAGATCGATGCCGACATCTTCGCCAAATGCCTGCTTGCCGCCCGCGCCAAGGGGCGGATGGGGCAGGAAATCGCCAAGCTGACCGTCGATGCGCCGATCCCCTATCTGCTCAGCGACCTCATCAACATCATCACGCTCGAAATGGGCAAGCTCGACCGCGCCGGCGACACCGCGCCTTATCTGCGGCTGAAGACCAAGATCGAGGAGATCAAGGGCGACCCGCGCTATTCGTTCATGTTTTCAGGCCTGCTGGTGGCGGACACGATGGCCGCGTTCATCGAGCGGGTGTTCCGCCTGCCCGGCGACGGCAAGCCGATCTCGATCATCGACGTGTCGGGCGTGCCGTCCGAAATCACCTCGGTGGTGGTGGCGGTGCTGGCGCGCATGGTGTTCGACTTTGCCATATGGGCGCGCGGCGAGCCGCAGCGGCCGGTGCTGCTCGTCTGCGAGGAAGCGCACCGCTACATCCCCAGCGGCCAGGCGGCCGACAAGGCCTCGGTCGGCAAGATCCTCAGCCGTATCGCCAAGGAAGGGCGCAAATATGGCGTCTCGCTGGGCCTCATCACCCAGCGCCCGTCGGACCTGGCCGAAGGCGTGCTGTCGCAGTGCGGCACGATCATCGCGATGCGCCTGAACAATGATCGCGACCAGGCGTTCGTGCGCGCCGCCATGCCCGAAGGCGCGCGCGGCTTTCTCGATTCGATCCCGGCGCTCCGCAACCGCGAATGCATTGTCTGCGGCGAAGGCGTGGCGGTGCCGATCCGCGTGGCGTTTGACGATCTGGAAGACAGCCGCCGCCCGGCCTCTGACGATCCGCTCTTCTCCGACCTGTGGCGCGAAGTGGGGCATGAGGAGGAAATCATCGCCCGCACGCTGAAACGCTGGCGCGCCCAGGGCCGCTGAGCGCGGGGGCGTTCCGCAATCCCTGACTCTTGCCGTGCTCAACCGCGCATGGGATGACGCGGCATGGATATTGATAACGCCCTTGTCCGGCGGGTGGTGGACGCGCTTGGCCCCGTGCCGGGGGTGGTGGCGATCGCGCTGGGTGGCTCCCGCGCGCGCGGCACGGCAGGGCCGGCATCCGATTACGATATCGGCCTTTATTATGATGGGGCGCGGCCACTTGACGTGACCGCCCTGCGCGCGGCTGTCGCCGGCCTGGTCGACGATCCGGCAACCAGCGTCACCGACATCGGCACATGGGGGCCGTGGATCGACGGCGGCGGATGGCTGACGGTGGGCGGGGTGGAGGTGGACATTCTCTACCGGGAGATCGGCAAGGTTGCCGGCGTGATCGAAGACGCCGAGGCCGGCCGGTTCAGCATGAACTATCAGGTCGGCCACCCGCATGGCTTCTGCTCGGTGATTCTGGCGGGTGAGGCAGCGATTGCGCTGCCGCTGCATGACCCTGACGGCGTGCTGTCGGCACTGAAGCGGCGCGCCGCCGCCTATCCGGCCGCACTTGCCGATGCGTTGATCGCCCGCTTCGGGTGGGAGGTCGACTTTGCCATCGAAAATGGCGAGCTGGCCGCACGGCGCGGTGAGCGCACACATATCGCAGGATGCGCCTATCGCGCGCTATGCTGCGTGGCGCAGGTGCTGTTCGCCCACAACCGGCGTTACCTGATCAACGAAAAGGGCGCCGTGCCGGCCGCCGCCGGGCTGCCCGAGACGATCGGCACGCTTCGCTCAGATGCCGACGCGATCTGGCATGCGATCGGCAACGGCGCGCACGACGATGCGCTGGCAATGCTGCGGCGGCTTTCGTCTCAGCTGCATGATCTGACGGCGACGTCTGGTCAGCCCCTGCCCGGTTGACCGATTGACTGTGAGCCCGACGCGGCGTTTTGCATCGCGTCCCTCGACGTTGCTCGGGACGAACGGATTGAGGATTGATCCGGCAGCGCCTAATTCGCGCCGCCGGTGCGGGCGCCGAGCAGGCTGGCGACATAGGCGCGGAAGCGGCGCAGTTCGGCGCCGGCCAGCTGCTGCACTTCGCTATAGCTGATCGAGCGCGGATTGACCGGCGCGCCGTTGCGCCACAGCTCGTAATGCAGATGCGGCCCGGTCGACAGGCCGGTCGAGCCGACATAGCCGATCACCTGGCCCTGGCTCACCCGCGTGCCCGGGCGCACCGCGATGCGGCTCATATGGCCATAGCCGGTGGCATAGCCATTGCCGTGCGCCAGCTTCACGAAATTGCCATAGCCGCCATTGCGCCCGGCAAAGGCGACGGCGCCGTCCATCGCGGCGCGGATCGGCGCGCCATAGGGGGCGCCGATGTCGAGCCCGTAATGCATCCGGCGGATGCCGAGAATGGGATGGATGCGCGCGCCATAATTTGACGTCATGCGCCCATCGACCGGCATCGCCATCTGGCCGCGCCGCTCGCCGGTGCCGCTCGCGTCATACCAGGCGCCGCCGTCCTCGCCCCAGCGCACCAGCTGCACCTTGCGCCCGTCGCGCTCGATGCCGGCATAGAGCACCTTGCCCAGCTGCACCTCGCCGGTGGCGGCACGGGCCTGTTCGATCACCATGTCGAACACATTGTCGGACGAGACATCGCGGCCGATGGAGACGCGGCTGGCAATCGCACGGATATACGCCTCGACCGCCTTGGCCGGGGCGCCGGCGGCGCGGGCGGAGCGGTACAGGCTCTGCCCCACCAGCCCGCGGATGCGCAGCGGCGTGTTGTCCACCGCAATCGGCTGCGGCGTCATCACCAGCGCCTCGCCGGTGCGGTTGACCAGGATGTTGAGATCGAACCGCGCGCGGAACGACAGCGCCTCCAGCGGGCGCGGCGCGGTTTTCTCGGTGCGGCGGCCCAGCGTCAGGTCGAGCTGGGTGCCGGGCTTGAGCGATCCCGGCGACACGCTGCGCGCGACCAGCCGCTCGACCGCGCGGGCTTCCGCGCCGGCCACGCCCGCGCGCTGCAGCACCGCGCTGAAATCATCGCCCGCGCCGACGGTGGCGGTCAGCTCCACCTGCGGGCGCTCCGGGGTTTCGGCGAGCGGGCGGACCAGATCGCCGGCGGCAAGCCGGCGGCCGGTGGTGGCGCCCCAGGCCAGCGGCATGATCGACTGGGTGCGCGCTTCTTCCCACGCCTCGCCAGACAGCGGCGCCGGGGTGGCGCCCGCCACCGCCGGCACGCGCGGCAGCAGCCAGCAGGCCGCCCCCACCAGCACCACGCAGGAGACCGCCCCGCGCCACCAGTCGGCCGAGCCGATCCGCGCGCCCAGGTCCGGCGTCCAGTCAATGTCGTGAAGGCGGTGGCGCAACCGGTCGAGCGCGCCCGGCGGTGGTGGCGCGACCCGGCCAAAGGTCACCGCTGCCGCGCCGCCCCCCTGGCCCAGTTCATGATCGCTGCGTAGAAACAAACGCAAGCCCCCGCACTCGGCGCCCGCGCGGAGCACCTGCCTTGGTCGGCAAGCGTTGTGGACCCCAAATCCTAATGTCAAATTAACCGCACCGCCCCCATGTGCCGATTGCGATGAAGCGTGGCATCGCCCCGACCAATGTCTGCGGCACGGCGAATGACGGTTGATCAGCCCGCGATCGGGGTTGCGCGGCGGGCCGTGGCCGCCGATGTAGGCAGCCATCATGTCAAGCGCCGCGCCCGCCAAGGTGACGGCCGTTCTCGGCCCCACCAACACCGGCAAGACCCATCTGGCGATCGAGCGGCTGACCGGCCATTCGAGCGGGATGATCGGCTTTCCGCTGCGCCTGCTCGCGCGCGAGGTGTATGACCGGGTGGTGCGGCTGAAAGGGCCGGCCGAGGTCGCGCTGATCACCGGAGAGGAGCGGATTTGCCCGCCCGGCGCGCGCTGGTTCCTGTGCACCGCGGAATCGATGCCCGTCACCCGCGATCTGGCCTTTGTCGCGCTCGACGAGGCGCAGCTGGGCGCGGATGCGGAGCGTGGCCATGTCTTCACCGACCGGCTGCTCCATGCCCGCGGGCGCGAGGAGACGATGCTGCTCGGCGCACAGGCGCTCAAACCCATGGTGCGCGCGCTGGTGCCGGAGGCGGAGATCATCACCCGGCCGCGCTTTTCCACGCTCACCTATGCCGGCGCGCGCAAGCTGTCGCGGCTGCCCAAACGCTCGGTCGTCGTCGCCTTCTCGGCCGAGGAAGTCTATGCGGTCGCCGAAATGCTGCGCCGGCTGCGCGGCGGGGCGGCGGTGGTGATGGGTGCGCTTTCCCCGCGCACGCGCAACGCCCAGGTCGCGATGTTCCAGGCCGGCGAGGTCGATTATCTGGTCGCCACCGACGCGATCGGCATGGGCCTGAACATGGACGTGGCGCATGTCGCCTTTGCTTCGCTGCGCAAGTTCGACGGGCAGCGCCAGCGCCGGCTGACGGTGGCCGAAATGGCGCAGATCGCCGGCCGCGCCGGGCGCCACCAGCGCGACGGCAGCTTCGGCGCGCTCCATGCCGAGGGGCCGGGCGCCTTCACGCCCGACGAGATCGAGGCAATCGAGCAGCACCGCTTCGATCCGCTCCAGTCGCTCTACTGGCGCGACGGCGCACCGCGGCTGGACAGCATCGACACGCTGATCGCCGATCTGGAGGCGCGGCCCGAGGGCGAGGCGCTGCGCCCCGCGCCCGAGGCGATCGACCTTGCCGTGCTGAAGCGCCTGGCCGAGCTGGACTGGGTGCGCGCGCGGGTGCGCAGGCCTGCGCAGGTCGCGCGGCTATGGGCGGCATGCGGCCTTCCCGATTTCCGGAAGCTGGGCGTCGATCCGCATGCCCGCTTCGTCGCCCGGCTGTTCGAGCATCTGTCGCAGGGGGATGGCCATCTGCCCGCCGATCTGTTCGCGCGCGAACTGGCCCGGCTCGACCATCTGGCCGGCGATGTCGAGACGATTGCCGGCCGCATCGCCGCCGCGCGCAGCTGGGCCTATATCGCCCACCGCGACGACTGGCTCGCCGACCCCGCCCATTGGGCCGAGCGCACCCGCGCGCTGGAGGAGCGGCTGTCCGACGCGCTGCACGACCGGTTGCGCCAGCGCTTCGTCGACCGGCGCACGACCATGCTGCTGCGCCAGATCGGTGGCGATGCCCGCGCGCTGCCGACGCTGATCGATGGCGACGGCACGGTGGCGGTCGATGGCGAAATGCTCGGCCGGCTGGAGGGGTTCCGCTTCGTCGTCGCGGCCGATGCGCGCGCGGGTGACAAGCGCCTGCTGCTGGCGGCGGCCGAAAAGCAGCTGGCCGGCGAATGGGCGCGGCGGGGGGCGGCGCTGGCAGGGGCGGCGGACGATGCGCTGGTGCTGTTTGCGGAACCGGGGGCGGCCCCGGCAATCGGCTGGGGCGGCGTGATGGTCGCGCGGCTGGGCGCGGGCGCCGGCGTCACCCGGCCGCGGCTGACGCTCGACCGCGCGCTTGATTGCCTCGCGCCGCCGCTGCGCCAGCAGGTCCGCACCCGGCTGGAAATATGGTGCGCCGGCCAGATCGCGCGGCACGTGCCGGCGCTGGCGCGGATCGCGGCGCTGGCGGGCGATCCGGCCGCGCCCGCGCC
>NZ_JAIESM010000097.1 GCF_019746015.1 Sphingomonas sp.
TGCTTTCCGCTAAGCATACAGGAAGCGGACGCCCAGCGCAAAGCGCGGGTCAAAATTCAAACTGCGACACTACCGACAATACTGAAAGCTTGACCGGCACCCCCTTGCTCGCTATGGCGCCCACCTTCGCGGCAGGGCATTGCCCTATCGCTCTCATTCATTCGACAAGCATCAGAGGCATTTCATGGCGAATACGCCGCAGGCGAAAAAGCGGATTCGGCGGAACAACCGCCGCGCGGACATCAACAAGAACCGCGTCAGCCGCATTCGTACCTATGTGAAGAAGGTCGAAGCCGCGCTTGAGGCAGGCGATGGCGCCGCCGCCGCTGTGGCGCTGGCCGCCGCGCAGCCGGAGATCGCGCGCGGCGTCGCCAAGGGTGTGCTCCACAAGAACACCGCCGCCCGCAAGTTTTCGCGGCTGACGAAGCGCGTTACCGCGCTCGCCTGAACCCCCTTTACCGTTCGCGAGGATGGCCCGTTGGCACCATGCCAGCGGGCCTTTTTTCGTGGCGGCCGCCGGCGCCCGTCCAGCGTTCCGGCCGGGCGCGCGAAAACCACGCATTTCTCGCGATTCGCAATTTTTCAGTTTGATGACGCGACAGCAAAATACATATATATCAATAGTATAAGACCATGGATGACGGGAATCTGCGGGCTTGGGCGTGTCAATCCGTATTATTTCAAATTGTTGACATTGTTCGCTTGCGCGACTCGTTTGGGTCTTCATAATCGACCTTCGCCGGCCGCTGATTGTGGCTCGGCGTCCAGTGAGCTTCACCTCCAGTCGGATTCGATTCCGGACTGAAAGAAGCCTTTGTCGATGGAGATGGCTGCGCCGGAGGAGTGTTTTCCGGCGAGGGGAGAGATGTGCGTGCGTAGCATCGGGGCGTTGGGAACGGAAAAGATGAGCGATGTCGCGCGAGCCTGGGGACGGGTGCGCGCGGGCCTGCGCGAATCGGCGGGCACGCGTTTGTTCGAACAGTGGCTGAAGCCGCTGACCCTGATCGAAACCGATGAGCCCGATACGGTGCGCCTGGCCCTGCCTTCCGCCTTCATGACCAATTGGGTGCGCAACAATTATGGCGAGCGGCTGACGCACGAATTCCGCGCGCTGGTGCCCGGCGTGCAGCGCGTCGTGATCGAAACGGTGAGCGCGGCCGCTGCGCTGCCGGTGATGAGCGCCGACATCGTGCCGATCGAGCAGGCAAAAGCAGCGCCCGCGCCGGCGCCGGTGCGGCCCGCCCCGTCCGCCGGGCTGGACCCGCGTTTCAGCTTTTCGCGCTTCCTGGTCGACGCATCCAACCGCGTCGCGTTCAACGCCGCGCGCGCGCTGGCGGCGCCCGGCGCCCCGCGCTTCAGCCCGCTGTTCATCCACGGCGCCACCGGCATGGGCAAGACGCACCTGATGCACGCGATCGGCGCGGCCTTTGCCGAGGCGGTGCCGAACGCGACGATCATCTACATGCCCGCCGAACGCTTCATGTTCGAGTTCGTCCAGGCAATGCGCGCGCGCGACACCTTTGCGTTCAAGACGCGGCTGCGCTCGGCCGATCTGCTGATGATCGACGATCTGCAGTTCATCGCCGGCAAGGATGCGACACAGGAAGAATTCTTCCACACCATCAACGAAGTGATGGCCGCCGGCAAAAGGCTGGTCGTCGCGGCCGACCGCTGCCCGCAGGCGCTGGATGGGATCGAGGCGCGGATCATCACGCGCTTTTCGGGCGGGTTCGTGGCCGACATCAAGGCACCCGAACTGCCGCTGCGCCGCGCCATCCTGGAAGCGCGGCTGGCCGAGATGCCGGGCGCAGCCGTGCCGGAAGACGTGCTGGCGCTGCTCGCGCAGCGGCTTTCGGGCAGCATCCGCGAGCTGGAAGGCGCGCTCAACCGGCTGGTCGCCTATGCCCAGCTGACCGAGGCGGCAATCGACATGGACTTTGCGCTCGCAACGCTCGGCGATGTGCTGCGCGGCGCCCAGCGGCGCGTGACGATCGACGAGATCCAGAAGGCCGTGTCGACCTATTTCGACCTGAAGCCCGTCGATCTCGTCTCCGCCCGCCGCGCGCGCGCGGTGGCCCGGCCGCGCCAGATTGCGATGTATCTGGCCAAGCGGCTGACCACGCGCTCGCTGCCCGAGATTGGCCGCAAGTTCGGCGGTCGCGACCATTCGACCGTCATCCACGCGGTGCGCCGGATCGAGGAACTGCGCAGTGAGGATAGCGAAGTCGATACCGCCGTCCGCCGGCTGATCACCGACCTGGAAAATTGACGGCAGGGGCGCCGGCGCCTCTCGCCTAACCGGCGGTGAACAGGTGCGTGCCGTCGGCCTGCTGGCGCAGGCTGATCGGCCGGCCGGTGAACCGCCGGGCCTCGTCGATTGCGGTCAGCATGTGCTGGCTGGGCTTCACCGTGGTGAAGCTGCCGTCGGCAACGGCAAAGGGCAGCACCAGCTGATCCGCCAGATATGGCCCGGCGAACGCGTTCGAGCCGCCATAGCCGGTCATCCGGGCGGCAGCGGTCTTCGCCAGCCGTTCGGCGGGCACGCCCAGCTGGCCAAAGCCGCTCACAATCTCGGTCACCTGCTCATGGCGCGCCTCAAGCATCAGGATGATGCCCGGGCCCTGGTCCACCGGCAGCTCGCGCAAGGCAAAGGCGTCGTCGGGCCAGTCCGCCAGGTCGCGCCGCACGCGGCTGAGCAGCCGCTGCGCGATCTCGCCGGGCAGTGCCGCGAACAGCACCTGCGCGGCAACCCCCAGCGGCGCCCCCCGCGACAGGCAGTCGATCGGGGCGAGCGGGGCCGGGGCGATCTCCACTTCGATGCGGCCACCGCCGCGCGGGTAGAAGCCGTGGCGGCTGAGCCGCGCCGACACACGCGGCCCCATGCGGTTGATGACCGGCAGGAAGCAGCGCTCGATAAAGTCGAACGGCGGCGCCAGCATGTTGTGCGTGCCGCCTTCCAGCACCAGCCGCGACGGGCCATCCGCCAGCAGCAGCGGCATCAGCACCGTCTGCAGTACCAGCCCGGTCGAGCCGGCAGTGCCGACCGCGATATGATAGTCACCCGGCGTCACCCGGCCGGGGCGGAACTCGAGCGACGAAGCGCCAACCGCCAGCCCTGCGCATTCCGACCCGGAAATGACGCACGCCGCCTCGATCGCGGTGACGTGCTGCCGCATCAGGCCGGGCTTCGGGCGCTTGGCGCGGATGTTCTCGATCCGGAAGGACTGGCCGGTGATCAGCGACAGCGCGCACGCATTGCGCACCATCTGCCCGCCGCCTTCGCCTTCCGATCCGTCGATGGTGATCATGTGCTCTTCCAATTGGTCGCGCCCGGTTGCGGGATGAACACGTCAGCGGTCCAGCAATCGCTTTGCCGGGTCCCCACTTCCGCCTTGCAGCGCCGGCAACGCATGTTTGGGCCGTCGCACCCGTCAAGTCCGCAGCACCCGTTCAAGCGGCAGTGATCGTCCACCAGTTCCACGGCGTCCTCCGTATCGCGCGGGTTCATCCAGAACTGTGGCGAAAACTCCAGCTTTGCAGGATGTTCCGGGTCAAACGACTTCTGCATCGGGTCCATGGACTCGATGGCGACACCCACCGGCGAAATGGGCTTTCCGTCGCTCCACTCCAGTTCGTTCGCGTCCGCGATTGCCGGACCGATGCTGATCGGCCCGCTGAGCGCCGCGCCGCAAGCCGTGCAATGCAAGATGGCCATCATGACACGCTCTCCAGGAGGCGTCTGCGCAAAGGGGATCACCCCTTCACGCAGACCACCTGCTTCAGTGTATGCACGATCTCCACCAGATCGGCCTGCGCGGCCATCACGGCTTCGATCGGCTTGTAGGCGCGCGGGGTTTCATCGATCACGCCCGCGTCCTTGCGGCACTCAACGCCCTCGGTGTCGCGGATGTGCTCATCGAGCGTCACCAGCTTCTTGGCCTCGGTGCGCGACATGATCCGCCCCGCGCCGTGGCTGCAGCTGTCGAAGCTCTCCGGGTTGCCCAGCCCGCGCACGATGAAGCTTTTTGCCCCCATCGAGCCCGGGATGATGCCCAGCACGCCCTTGGCCGCCCGCACCGCCCCCTTGCGGGTGACCAGCACATTCTCGCCGAAGTGGTTCTCGCGCGTCACATAATTGTGATGGCAGTTCACCGCCTCCAGCTCGGCCTCGAACGGCTTGGCGATCTGCACGCGCAGCGCGGCGATGACGTTGGTCATCATCATGCGCCGGTTGAGCGCGGCAAAGTCCTGTGCCCAGCCCACCGCTTCGACATAATCGTCGAAATGGTCGGTCCCTTCGGGGAAATAGGCCAGGTCTTCATCGGGCAGGTTGATGTGCCATTTGCGCATGTCCTGCTTGGCCAGCTCGATGAAGAAGCTGCCGATCGCATTGCCCACCCCGCGCGAGCCCGAATGGAGCATCACCCAGACGCGTGCATCCTGATCGAGGCACAGCTCAATGAAGTGGTTGCCCGTTCCCAGCGTTCCCAGATGCACCAGATTGTTGGTGTTCCTGAGGCGCGGATGCCGGTCGCACAGCCGCTCGAAGCGCGCGGCAAGCGTTGCCCAGGCGCTGACGATGCCCGCCGGCGGCTCGCCCCACGATCCCTTGTCGCGCTTGCCGCGGCCCACATCTCGCCCGTGCGGCACCGCCTGCTCGATGGCCGAACGGATGCCCTCCAGACTGTCCGGCAGGTCATGCGCCATCAGCGACGTGCGCGCCGCCATCATGCCGCAGCCGATGTCGACGCCGACCGCTGCCGGAATGACGGCGCCCTTGGTCGGAATGACCGAGCCGACCGTCGCGCCGATCCCCACATGCACGTCCGGCATGGCCGCGACATGCTTGAAGACGAACGGCATCTGCGCCGCGCGGGCCAGCTGGTCACGCGCCTTGTCGTCAACCGGCACGCCGCGCGTCCACATCTTGATCGGCACGCCACCTTCGATGGCCTGAAACTCGTAAGTCGTTGTGGTCATGGCAGACCTCCCGTTGCAATTATTGGTGCCGGCGACGCGCATTGGCGAGACGTTTTTCGCCGCGCCTACCGGTGTCCCGGCGGAAGCGTGGAACCACCGAGCCCTCGCCCGGCCGGTGGGCGCCCCAGGCGCTGGCGACGCTGCGTGCCCGCGGCAGAAACCGCCCGGCGATCGATGAAAACAGGCGCTCCATGGCCATGGCGAAATCCTCATCCGGCCTTCGGGGCGGCCGGCCCATTCCGGCCGCCCCTTCATCCGGCGATGCCGGGCGGTGCGATCCGCCCGACATCATTCAGAATTGCAGGGGCCGTGCCAGTTGGCTGTGCCGTGACGGGATGAATCACTAAACATCAGATAAATAGTGATATTGTTTTGCCCGTGGGAATTGCGGAAAAATCTCGCGGCCGAAGGGCGCGGCAGAATTTGTATCCTGACATATAAACAATTATAGCACCGGCGCATGAAGTCCGTCACCGTCATCGGCTTTCTGGGGTCGACGCTCGACGCCGCCAAACTCGGTCCGTCCCGCTGGATGAAGTGGCGGCCGTCGGTTGGCTTGTGCATGCATGAAGACCTGCGCGTCGATCGCTTCATCCTGATCCATGGCGCCGTGCATCGTCGGCTGGCCGAAATTGTGCGTGCCGACATCGCCGATGTTTCGCCCGAAACGCTGGTGGAGCAGCAGGTGATCGACTTTGCCGACCCGTGGGATTTCGAGGAGGTGTACGGCAAGTTGCTCGATTTCGCGCGCGCCCAGTCGTTCGATCCGGACGCCGGGGATTATCTGATCCACATCACCACCGGCACCCATGTCGCGCAGATCTGCCTGTTCCTGCTGACCGAGGCGCATTATCTGCCCGGCCGCCTGCTGCAGACCCAGCCGCGGCGCGGCGCGCCCGATGCGGCGGGCACCTGGAGCGTGATCGACCTTGACCTGTCGCGCTATGATTCGATCGCCACCCGATTTGCGGTGGCCAGTGCCGAGAGCACGTCGTTCCTGAAATCGGGCATCGACACCCGCAACGCGGCGTTCAACGCGATGATCGAGGAGATCGAACAGGTCGCCAGCCGCACGCGCGCGCCGATCCTGCTGATGGGGCCGACGGGTGCGGGCAAAAGCCAGCTCGCGCGCCGCATCTTCGAGCTGAAGCGGCTGAAGCGCCAGATCGTGGGCCAGTTTGTCGAGGTGAACTGCGCCACGCTGCGCGGCGACAGCGCGATGTCGGCGCTGTTCGGGCACAAGAAGGGTGCGTTCACGGGTGCAGCGGCCGATCGGCCCGGGCTGTTGCGCACCGCCGATGGCGGCATGCTGTTTCTCGACGAGATCGGCGAGCTGGGCCTTGACGAGCAGGCGATGATCCTGCGCGCGATCGAGGACAAGCGCTTCCTGCCGGTGGGCGCGGATCGCGAGGTGGAAAGCGGATTTCAGCTGATCGCCGGCACCAACCGCGATCTGGCCCGGTGCGTGGCGGACGGCACATTCCGCGAGGATCTCTACGCCCGGCTCAACCTGTGGACCTTTGCGCTGCCCGGGCTCGCCGACCGGCGCGAGGATATCGCCCCCAATCTCTCCTACGAACTCGATCGCTACGCCGAGCGGCAGGGCGAACGCGTGACCTTCAACAAGGAAGCGCGCGACGCCTATCTGGCCTTTGCCATGTCGGCGCAGGCGCGCTGGCCCGGCAATTTCCGCGATCTGGCCGCCAGCGTGACCCGCATGGCGACCTTTTCACCCAAGGGCCGCATCGATGGCGCGGTGGTGGCAACCGAAATCGCGCGTCTGCAACGCCTTTGGGCCGGCACCTTGCCCCCCGGCGACGGTCTGGAGGCGCTGCTCGACAGTGAGACGCTGGCCGCCCTCGATCCGTTCGACCGGGTGCAACTCGCCTATGTGGTGGAGATTTGCCGGGCCAGCCGGTCGCTGTCCGACGCGGGGCGCCGCCTGTTCGCCGCGTCGCGCGAGAAGCGCTCCAGCGTGAACGACGCCGACCGGCTGCGCAAATATCTGGCACGATTCGATCTGGACTGGCTCCGGCTGAACTGAGCCATGGCCCAAGCGGCCCGCCAGGGCAGCGTGAGGATTGCGTGGGGAAATGGTGACGGAGAAGGGGCCGTGACGTGTCGGCAAGGCGTTGCATCGCAACGGTTTGCGGCCCCCATTCGGCCATCCGCTACCGGTAGAATTGCCGTTTCTAGCTTCATGGGCCACGTCGTTCCGATCGAAGCGCTCTCGCCCGGCCATGTGCCACCCTTGTTCGTGAATGGGGGCGAATGGCGATCATCGTAATCACCACCCACATAATCTTATTAGAGCTGCCTATTTCCTGCATCAATTGCTTGTTTGGAACGGGGCGATTGGCATGAGGTCACGGGGATTTGCATACGCAGCAATTGCAATTCTTGCGTTTCAAGGATGCGCGGGCTCCCCGCAACCGGCGCCGAAAATTGGTGTTTACGGCTTGTCTTCCGAACGCGTTTCCGGCGCTGAATCGGTGCGCGTTCCCGGGGCATATGGATTTGACCGGATCGTAGTGCTGGTGACCATCGATGTTGACGGCAATGTCATCGATGCGACGGTTACGGAAAACAGGTTCGGTGGCGACACCAGTGCCGCCCTGGCGGCGGCGAAGACATGGAAGTTCCGGCCGCAGTCGTTCGACGGAAAACCTATCCAGGCAGTGGGCGAAATCTCGATTGGCTTGGACCCGCCCGAAATCCCGCCTGATACGTCCGTGCCGTTTCCAGCCGCGTCGCCGGCGGACATCGAAATCACCCTTGAACGGGGTGCGTGTTACGGAACGTGCCCGGATTATCGGGTGACGATCACCGGCGATGGGAAGGTCCGCTTCTCCACTCGCGAGATGAACTTTCCGGGCACCGCGGCGGAAGTCCACCGCATGTTCCAGGGGGACAATGTTTTGTGGGGAGGTACGCACGAGGCAAAGGTTAGCCCCAAGGCGGCCGCTGACCTGATCGAACGATTTCGGGCATCCCACTTCATGGGAATGAAGCCCGGATATGTGGCCGGGATAACCGACATTGCGACCTATGCTTTGACGCTGCGCGTGGGAAAGGTGACGAAGCGCGTGGTCGATTACGCTGGCAAAGAGGTTGGAATGCCTGTCAGCGTGATCGCTCTGGAAGATGCTGTGGACGAGGTTGCCGGCTCCGATCGGTGGGTTCGCGGGAACGCCGAGACTGTTGCTCTGCTCAAGGCTCAAGGATTTGATTTCCGATCACGCCGTGCTGCGGAACTGGTTCATGCCGCGATTCAGCTCAACCGGTGGCCGCCGAGGCCCGCTGGCATCAATGACCTGATCCGCGCGGCGATGGCCGAGGGGCTCGATTTGTCGACGCCGGTCGATGTCGGCGGCCCCGGGCGGTCGAGCGCGTCCGCGACAATCGGTTCGCTGATTGCCCAATATGCGGCAGAAACCGGAAACATCGCCCTTTTCGAGGAGATGAAGCGCGCGGGGCAAGTCGCGCGGATGACCAAGAAGAGTCTGGCGGCGGCCTTCCTGAGCGACATGGGTTGCAGCGCCCGGATCGCGAAAGCTCTGGTTGAAGCGGGCGCAAATCCGAAATCGATCGGTGAACAGGGCAATGCGTTGCACCAGCTCCGACAAAGCTACGGAGGTTGTGCCGAAGCCGGCAGCGCCAAGCGCGTTGAAATGGCGGCGGCACTTGTCGCACTTGGTGTGCCGGTGGACGCGCGCGATGGCATCGGCCAGACGCCCTTGATGGGTTCTAACGACCCCGCATTTGCGCAGACACTGCTGAAAGCAGGCGCCAATCCGAACGCCAAGGACGATGATGGGACCAGTGCGGTGTTGGCCCAGGATGATGACCGTGTGGTGCTCACATTGCTGCGCGCGGGCGCGGATCCCAAAGCGAAGAATGCACAGGGCACGTTGCGTGGGCAGGCCCGCAAACGCCATTGGCCGGGGACGTTGGCATGGCTCGACGAGCACGGGATCAAATAGGCCGGTCCGTGCCCGCCAAAGGCCGCCGATTTTCCTGGCTTCTCCAGACATCTGCGGAGGCGTCCGGAAAGAAAAATGGTGCCCAGAAGAGGACTCGAACCTCCACGCCCTTGCGAGCGCCAGCACCTGAAGCTG
>NZ_JAIESM010000028.1 GCF_019746015.1 Sphingomonas sp.
TTATGTCGCACAGCAGATCGCCTCGCTGCCCGGCCGGCTGAAGACCAGCTTCGACCCGATCCTTGGCCCGGTGATCACCCAGAGCCTGGCCGCCGGTGACCGCGCGGCCGTGGCGGCACAGGTGCGCCAGGTCGGTTTCTGGATCATGGCGGCGCAGGGGTGCCTGGCACTGATGGGGTCGATTCCGGGCGAGGCAGTGATGGGCACGGTCGGGCCGCAATTCGTGGCGGGCACGGCCGCACTCGCCTTTTTGCTGATTGCCGAGGTGCTGGCGGCGACCGCCTCGGTCAGCGAATCGGCGCTGATCTATGTCGCGCGGCACCGCAACCTGCTGATTTCGGGCGTGATGCTGGGCGTGCAGGTGGGCCTGAGCTTTGCGTTCATCATGGTGATGCGCCGGCTGGGCTGGCCGCAAAGCTATCAGGCGGCGGGGCCGGCGCTGGCGCTGATGGTGTCGCTGGCGCTGACCTCGTTCGTCAAATCCACCCTGCTTGCCCGGCTGCTGGGGGCGCGGGTGTCGGGCTGGCGCTGGCAGCTGGCCGGGGCTGCGCTGGTGGCGGTGGCGGTGGGCACCATTTTCACCTCGCTGCCGCACCGGCTGGAATGGGCCGAGCTGGTGTTCGGCCTGCCCGCGATTGCCGGCAGCTATCTGTTCATCCTGTGGCGCTTTGCCTTCCGCGCGGAGGACCGCGCGCTGTTCGCCCGGATGCCGCGCGCCGGCGGCTGATTCGAAATTCGCGAGGGAGCGAATTTCGAGGCGGCGCCGGCCCGCTCCCCCGCCCGGCCGCCCATTCAGGCTACTCTCGTGGGCGGCCGGGCGGGGGAGCGGGCCGGTGCCGGACGATCCGAAACAGCGTTTCGGATCAGACGCTCAGTGCTGGAAGTGGCGCATGCCGGTGAAGATCATCGCCACGCCGGCGGCGTCGGCGGCGGCGATCACTTCATCGTCGCGGATCGAGCCGCCCGGCTGGATGACAGCGGTGGCGCCTGCCTCGATCGCGGCGAGCAGCCCGTCGGCAAACGGGAAGAACGCGTCGGAGGCAACCGCCGACCCGATCGTGCGCGGCGCCGGCCAGCCGGCCTTGTCGGCCGCATCCTTTGCCTTCCACGCCGCGATCCGCGCAGATTCCAGCCGGTTCATCTGCCCCGCGCCGATGCCGGCGGTGGCGCCACCGCGCGCATAGACGATGGCGTTCGACTTCACATGCTTCGCCACCGTCCAGGCAAAGCGGCAATCGGCCAGTTCCTGGGGCGTGGGCGCGCGCTTGCTGACCACCTTCAGCATCGCCTCGCTCAGCATGCCATTGTCGCGCGACTGGACCAGCAGCCCGCCGGTGATCGTCTTCAGCGTGAAGCCGGCGCGCGCCGGATCGGGCAGCGTGCCGGCGATCAACAGCCGCAAATTCTTTTTCTGCGCAAAGATTGCGCGGGCCTCAGCATCGGCGCCGGGCGCGACCACCACTTCGGTGAAGATTTCGGTCATCGCAGCGGCCGTCTCACCATCGAGCGGGCGGTTGACCGCGATGATGCCGCCAAAGGCCGACACGCTGTCGCACGCCAGCGCCGCGCGATAGGCTTCAACGAGCGTAGGCGCACTGGCGACACCGCATGGATTGGCGTGCTTGACGATCACCACGGTCGGCGGGCCGTCGCGGAACTCGCTGATCAGCCCAAATGCGGCATCGGCATCGTTATAATTATTGTAGCTCAGCTCCTTGCCCTGCACCTGCTCGGCCCTGGCAATGCCGCCGGCGCCGACGGCCTGCCCGACATAGAGCGCCGCCATCTGGTGCGGATTCTCACCATAGCGCAGCGTCTCCTTGCGCGTGAACGCGATCGGCATCACCGGGGTGAACGGCGTTGCCCCCAGCGCGTCTGCGCCAAGCGGATGGGTATAGGCGTCGTTCCAGGCGAACCAGTTGGCGATCGCGGCGTCATAGGCAGCTGTGTGGGCATAGGCCTTTGCCGCCAGCCGGATGCGGTCTGCCAGCGTGGTGGTACCGCCGGCAACCAGCGCATAATCGGCCGGATCGGTGACGATCGCCACATGCGCATGGTTCTTCGCCGCCGATCGCACCATCGACGGGCCGCCGATATCGATATTCTCGATGATCTCGTCGCGCGCCGCGCCTTTGGCGACAGTGGCCTCGAACGGATAGAGATTCACCACCACCAGGTCGATCGCGCCGATGCCATGCTCGGCCATTGCCGCCATATGGGCGGGGTCGTCGCGCACCGCCAGCAGGCCGCCATGCACCATCGGGTGGAGCGTCTTTACCCGCCCGTCCATCATTTCGGGAAAGCCGGTCAGGTCGCTCACGTCGCGCACGGCGAGCCCGGCGTCGCGCAGCGCCTGCGCGGTGCCGCCGGTCGATACCAGCTCCACGCCTTGCCGGGCCAGCGCCTCAGCCAGCGCGACGATGCCCGTCTTGTCCGAAACCGACAGCAACGCCCGCCTGATCTGCACTGCGCTCATGCCTTCGTCTCCCCTATCGCGCGCGTTTCAGCGCCCAGCTGACATTGGCGCCCCCGGCCGCGGCGGCGGCGCTGACCACCAGCTGCTGTATCGTCACCGGCCGGCCATTGCCATCGATCCACAGACTGTCCTCCACCGCCATCGTGCCGCCCTTGCAGCGGAACTGCCACAAAGTGCCGCCGGGCAGTCGCAGCACTGCGGCCTGGCCATCGGCGGTGGGCGAGGCCTGCACCCCCGGCCCCAGATGAAAGCGCACGGCAAAGGGGGTGGTGGCCGCCTTGGCGCGCCGCCCGGCGGGCAGCAGCATGTCCTCCCCGCGCAGCTCGCGCCCGTCGGCAGACAGCACCAGCTGGCGGCGGTGGACGAAGCCGTGGCGCCGGGCATAGCCGTCATGGCTCGCCTCGATCCGGCTCATCGTCTCGCTTTCCTGGCGGCTGAGCTCGACCGCGCTCACCCCGCGGCCCAGCGCACCATCGGCGTGGATCGCGGTTGAATTGCTGTCGCCCACCACCAGGGTCGAATGGGCAGCGGTGGTGCGCAGGCCATGGGCGAGCTTGTCGGGCAGGCGCGCCGTCACGAAGCGGGCGCCGCCGCAATTGACAATCAGCCGGTGCGGCCCGTCCGACAGTTCGAACGCCAGCGTGGAGGCGCAGCCGCCATCGGCCAGCCGCGCGACCGGCGGCGGGGCCGCATCCAGGATCAGCACCGTGTTGCCGGAGGACAGCCGCTGATAGCCCCAGTCGCGCGCGTGCTTCAGCGGCCGGGTGCGCACGCCCGATGCCTCGATCACCGCGGCCAGCGCCTCCGCCGCCATCGGCCCGGCGCCCTGCCAGCTGCTGAGCGCCTTGTCGCCGTGCAGCAGCGCGAGCAGCGCCGGCACCATCAGCGCTAGCGTCTCGCCGACAAAGCCGGGCGGCTCCAGCCGGCGGGCGGCATAGGCCTCGCGCAGCATGGCGAGCAGGGTGATCATCTCCACCTGCGCAGCCGGCGCGCGCTGCACATTGCCGCCATCGCTGTGCACGGCGCCGGCGATGGCGCGCTGCAGGCCCGCCTCGCCCGCCTTTTGCCGGGTCTCGCCGCCGGCGATCAGCAGCCCGGCGGTAACGACCCCGCACCATGCCGCCACCCGCCCGACGCCGGCCGGTGCCTTGTCGGCGCTGCGGTCCAGATGGCGGGCGCCGCGCGCCATCGCCGCCAGCAGCCGCGCGCGATAGTCAAGATCGGTGCTGGACAGCAGCAGCGGCGCGTGCGCGGCCCAATAGAGCGTGCGCCAGCCCAGCAGATCGGGCCGCCACGCCGGCGCCGAGATCGTGCCGGCATGGGCGGCCAGCCAGCCGCGCGCCAGATGTTCGGCAATCGGCGCGCCGGCCGCCCGCGTGGCCACGCTCGACAGGTCGCGCAGCCAGGCAAAGCTGTGCAGATAGGTAGCAAAGCGCGGCGACCAGTCGGGCTTGGCGAAGTTGAGCGCGGCAATCGCGCGCCCTTCGCCCAGAAACTCGATCCGCCCGTCGAGCAGCGCCTGGCCGCGCGCCAGATCGCCCAGCACCGGATCGTCGGGCACCGCGACCAGCTTCAGCGGCTCCTTGCCCTGCAGCCGCAGGCCGTGCAGCGGGGTGCGCCACGCCAGCCGGTTCAGCCGTTCCGCCAGCTGTTCGGCCAGCGACAGCCCCTTGTCGCCGCCAATGCGGATCAGCCTTTTGCCCTGCTCGATGCTGTCGGCAATGGCATCCCGGTGCGCGGGCGGTGGCTCGGGCGCGGGCATGGATGTCAGCCCCGCAGCGCGGCGATATTGGCGGCATAGGCGGCCGGGCCGCCCTTGAACACGGCAGTGCCGGCGACCAGCGCATCGGCCCCGGCGTCGCGGCACTGGCGCGCGGTCTCGGCATCGACGCCGCCATCCACCTCCAGGTCGATGGGCTTGCCAAGCTGGTCGATCTGCTTGCGGATCGCGGCGATCTTGCGCAGCTGCGAGGCGATGAAGCGCTGCCCGCCAAAGCCGGGATTGACGCTCATCACCAGCACCAGATCGACCTCTTCCAGCACATAGTCGAGCATCTTGGCGGGCGTCGCCGGATTGAGCACCACGCCCGCCCGCTTGCCGAGCGCCTTGATCCGCTGCAGCGTGCGGTGGAGGTGCGGGCCGGCCTCGGGATGAACGGTGATGGTGTCGGCGCCCGCCTCGGCAAAAGCGTCCAGATAGGCATCGACCGGGCTGATCATCAGATGCACGTCGAACGGCTTGGCGGTGTGCGCGCGCAGCGCCTTGATGACGGCCGGGCCGATGGTGATGTTGGGCACGAAATGCCCGTCCATCACATCGACATGGATCCAGTCGGCGCCGGCCGCGTCGATCGCGCGTATTTCCTCGCCCAGCCGGGCAAAATCGGCGGACAGGATCGAGGGCGCAATGCGGACCGGCTGGGGCATGGTGCAGGCCTCTATCATGGTCGCCGCCCGCCGCAAGCCATTGGCGCGCCCGGTTTGGCTCAGCCGCGCGAGGGCGGCGCCTCCACGGCCACCGGCGCGGGCTTGGCCAGCCGGTAGGGCAGGCTCAGCGCATAGCCGCCCAGCCCCAGCAGCACCAGCAGCGACACGATGGTGGAGACGAACCGCCCCTGCTTGAAGGTCCCGTCCATGCCGAAGGGATGCGCCAGGCGGGCGACGAAATAGGCGCCGCTGACGATCGCCAGCCACAGGCTGGTTCCCTCCGCCAGCTCGATCACTGCGATCAGGATCAGCACGAAGGGGGTATATTCGGCGAAATTGGCATGGGCGCGGGTGCGGGCCAGCACGCGGGCATTGCCGCCATCGCCCAGCCCGCCGCCAATCGCCGAACGCGACGCGCCGGCGCGAATCGCCAGCCAGAGATTGATCAGCGCGGCCGCCCCGGCCGCCGTCAGCGTGACGGGCAAAATGGCAATCGACATTGGTTTCCCCCTGATAGGTGCAGGCGCCGTGATGCCAAGCCGGGGCCCGGCTTGCAACGCGTGCGAAAATCGGTATAGGGGCGCGCTTCGCATAGCCCTGCGCCGCTGGAGGCTTTTCGGCGGCTGATTCGCCGTTGCATCCCCCGGCACGCGGGCCTATTCGCCGCCGAAACAACCTTAGTCAACCGAAAGTCCAGGTGCCGAAATGGCCGTTCCCAAGCGAAAAACCTCGCCCTCCAAGCGCGGCATGCGCCGTGCCCATGACGCGATCAGCGCCGATGCATTCCAGGAATGCCCCAATTGTGGCGAACTGAAGCGCCCGCATGTCGTTTGCCATGCGTGCGGCCACTATAATGGCCGTCAGATCATCGCGGTGGGCGGCTAACATCTTGCGCGCCGGGGGGCGGAGCCGCTGATGCACGCCCGGATCGCCATCGATGCAATGGGCGGCGACGGCGGCCCGGCCGTGATGCTGGCCGGTGCGGCACAGGCGCTGCCCCGGTGCAGTGGCCAGCAGCTGATTCTGGTGGGTGATGAAGCCCGGCTGCGCGCCGAACTGGCGCGCCACCCCGCACTTGCCGGCGCGGAAATCGTCCACGCCGCCGACACTGTCGATTCGGGTGAAAAGCCCAGCCTGGCGCTGCGACGGGCCAAGACCACGTCGATGGGCGTTGCCGTCGATCTGGTGAAGCAGGGGCGTGCCGCCGCTGCGGTTTCTGCCGGCAATACCGGGGCGCTGATGGCGATGGCCAAGCTGTCGCTGCGCACCCTGCCGGGGATAGACCGGCCGGCACTGGCCGCCGCGATGCCGACGCTGGGCGCCAATGACGTGGTGATGCTGGACCTGGGCGCCAACACCGAGTGCGACGCCGCCAATCTGGTTCAGTTCGCGGTGATGGGCGCGGCCTATGCCCGCACCAGCTTCGACCTGCCGGCGCCGCGCGTGGCGCTCCTGAACATCGGCACCGAGGACATGAAGGGCACCGACAATATCCGCGACGCGGCCGCCCGGCTGAAATCCGCGCCCCATCTGCCGATGCGCTTCACCGGCTTTGTCGAGGGCAACCACCTGTCGCAGGGCGATGTCGATGTCGTCGTGTGCGACGGTTTTTCGGGCAATATCGCGCTGAAGACGGTGGAAGGCACCGCCCGCTTCGTGGCCGATCTGCTCAAGCGCGCGTTCAGCTCGTCGCTGCGTTCCAAGGTCGGCTTCCTCATCTCGCGCCCGGCGACCGAGCTGCTGCGCGACCATCTGGACCCCAACAACCATAATGGTGCCGTGTTTCTGGGCTTGAACGGCTTGGTGGTGAAAAGTCATGGCAGCGCCAACCAGGCCGGGGTCGCCAACGCCATCGCGCTGGCGGCAAAGCTGATCCGCGACGATCTGATTCGCCGGATCAGCGACGATCTGGGCAATTTCGAATCGCAGGCGGCATGACCCGGGCAATCATCACCGGCACCGGCGCGGCACTGCCGGCACGCGCCGTTTCCAACGCCGAACTGGCCGAGCGGGTCGACACGTCTGACGAGTGGATCGTCGAGCGCACCGGTATCCGCAACCGCTACATCGCGGGCGAGGGCGAGACCACCGCGACACTGGGCGCCGAAGCCGCGCGCCAGGCGCTGGCCTCAGCCGGCGTGGCGGCCGACACGGTCGACCTGATCGTGCTGGCCACGGCCACGCCCGACCAGACCTTTCCGGCCTCCGCCACCCGCATCCAGCATCTGCTGGGCATCGCGGATTGCGTCGCGTTCGACGTCGCCGCGGTGTGCTCGGGCTTCCTCTATGCGCTGCAGGTGGCCGACAGCATGATCCGTGCAGGATCGGCCCGGCGCGCGCTGGTGATCGGTGCTGAAACCTTCAGCCGCCTGCTCGACTGGGAAGATCGCACCACCTGCGTGCTGTTCGGCGATGGCGCCGGCGCCATCGTGCTCGACGCCAGCGAGGACGAGACGCGCGGCGTGCTGACCACGCGGCTCCACGCCGACGGGCGCTACAATGATCTGCTCTATGTCGATGGCGGCCCGTCGACCACCGGCACCGTCGGCAAGCTGCGGATGAAGGGGCGCGAGGTGTTCCGCCACGCCGTCGTCAACCTGGCGGAGGTGATGGAGGAAGCGCTGGCGACAACGCCCTACACCGCTGCCGATGTCGACTGGGTGGTGCCGCACCAGGCCAATGCGCGGATTCTGGACGCGACCGCGAAGAAGCTCGGCCTGCCGCCGGAAAAGGTGATCGTGACGGTCGATCGCCACGCCAACACCTCGGCCGCATCGGTGCCGCTGGCGCTCGACACGGCGGTGCGCGACGGACGCATCAAGCGCGGCGATCTGCTGGTGCTGGAAGCGATGGGTGGCGGCTTCACCTGGGGCGCGGCGGTCGTGCGCTATTGACCGGCCATTTGTGACGCCATCGTAACAAAGGCTTTGTTCAATCCTAAGTCTGTGATATCAGCCGACTCTTATGGAAACATAGGGGAGCGATGCGATGGCGTCAGCCGAAACACTTACCCGGGCCGATCTGGCCGAAGCGCTGCACCGTGAAGTGGGCCTGTCGCGCATCGACTCGGCACGGATGATCGAGCGGATTCTGGCGCTGATGAGCGATGCGCTGGCGGCGGGCGAGAATGTGAAGATTTCGGGCTTTGGCACCTTCGTCATCCGCGAAAAGGGCGAACGGATCGGCCGCAACCCGAAAACCGGCGTTGAAGTGCCGATCGCGCCGCGCCGGGTGCTGACCTTCCGCGCCAGCCAGATGATGCGCGAACGCATTGTCGAGGCAGGATAGGGTGCCTGAAAAGGCACCGGGCGCCTATCGCACGATTGGCGAGCTGAGCCAGGAAATCGGCGTCGAACGGCACATCTTGCGCTATTGGGAGAGCCGGTTCGAGCAGCTCCGCCCGCTCACCCGCGCCGGGCGGCGGCGCTATTATTCGCCCGATGATGTGGCGCTGGTGCGGCGCATCCACACGCTGCTGAGCCGCGATGGCTATACGATTCGCGGGGTGCAGGCCCTGCTCGCGCGCGAAACCCGCCGGCCGGAGAGCTTGCGCGCGATCCGCGACGCGCTGGCCCAGGCGCTGGCGGCCGACGCGGCGTAAGGTTTGTTTACGGCTGGTGCCGAAACCGTTTCACCGAAGCCGACACCCGCCTAGGCAGGCACCGCCAGCCCCCGGGCGAGCAGCGCGGCGACCGTCTCGCCAATGTCCTCCGCCGTCCGCTCGGCGCCCCACACGCCGTAGCGTAGCCCCAGAAACACGTTCATCCCCATGATCGCCCAGGCGTGCAGCTCGGCATCGATCGGGCGCAGCTCGCCGCGCGCGACGGCGGCGGACAGGCGCTGGGCAATGCGCTCCGCCGTGGTCTGGTAATGCGCGCGGAAACTGTCGGGGTCGACGAATTCGGCCTCGTCGATGATGCGGTAGATTTCCTTGTGCGTGCGCACGAACTCGATGAACGCCTGCAGCCCGGCCTGTTCGGCGGCGATCTGGTCGGGCGCTGACTTCAGGCGCGGGGCGACATGGTCGCGCACCTGATCGGACATGTCGCGCACCAGCGCGCGGAACAGCGCGTCCTTGCTGTCGAAATAGGTGTAGAAGCTGCCCAGCGCGATGCCGGCGCGCCGGGTGATGCTGCTGATCGAGGCATCATGAAAGCCCCGCTCGCCAAATTCGGCGCGGGCCGCGTCAAGCAGCGCGCGCAGCGTCTTGCGGCCGCGATCGGTGCGGGGCGTGCGGTCCTGTGGCGCGCGTG
>NZ_JAIESM010000055.1 GCF_019746015.1 Sphingomonas sp.
GGGCTGGCGCCGCTTCAGCGAAGCAGAAAATTCTAACGCGCGTTGTAAAAATCATAGACTTGGCGCGCGACGGCGGCGCTGACGCCGGGGGCGCGCTGCAGATCCTCCAGGCTGGCGCTCCGCACCGCGCGGGCGGTGCCGAAATGCATCAGCAGTGCCTTTTTGCGCGCCGGGCCGATGCCGGGCACTTCGTCCAGCGGGCTGGCGCCGATCGCCTTTGCCCGCTTCTCCCTATGCGCGCCAATCGCGTAGCGGTGCGCCTCATCACGCAGCCGCTGCAGATAGAACAGCACCGGCGCATTGACCGGCAGCTGCACTTCGCGCCCGTCCATCAGGTGGAATATCTCGCGCCCGGCATGGCGGTCCGGCCCCTTGGACACGCCGACCAGCACCACATCGTCGATCTCCATGCCCTCCAGCACTGCCCGCGCGGCGTTCAGCTGGCCGCGTCCGCCATCGATCAGCACCAGATCGGGCCACTGCCCCCGGTCGCGATCGGGGTCTTCCTCTTGCGCGCGGGCGAAGCGGCGCTCGAAAACCTCGCGCATCATCGCAAAATCATCGCCGGGCGCGGTTTCGGCGCGCTTGATGTTGAACTTGCGATACTGGTTCTTGCGAAAGCCTTCCGGCCCCGCGACCACCATCGCGCCCAGCGCATGCGTGCCCTGGATATGGCTGTTGTCATAGATTTCGATGCGATCGGGCACTTCGCCCAGCTCGAACAGCTCAGCCACCTCGCGCAGCAACCGGGCCTGGGTGGTGCTTTCGGCCAGCCGGCGGTCTATCGCCTCCGCCGCGTTGCGCCGGGCCTGGTCGAGCAGGCGGCGCCGATCCCCGCGCTGGGGCGTGCCGATCACCACCTTGTGCCCGGCCTGGGCGGACAGCATCTGCTCGAGCAGTGCCGCCTCGGGCAGCGCGCGGTCGATCAGCACCTGCCGCGCCGGTGGCACTTCCTCATAGAATTGGCTGAGGAAGCTGGTCAGCACCTCGTCCGCCGGCACGTCGGCGGTGTGGCCGGGGAAGAAGCTGCGATGCCCCCAATTCTGCCCGCCACGGATGAAGAAGGCCTGGATGCCGATCACGCCGTCCTTTTCGGCCAGCGCGAAGATGTCGGCATCGCCCACCCCGTCGGCGTTGATCGCCTGGCTGCCCTGGATGAAGGTCAGCGCGCGCAGCCGGTCGCGCAGGATCGCCGCCAGCTCATAATCCATGGCCTCGGCCGCAGCCGCCATCTGCGCGCCCAGCTTGGCCTGGACCTGGGTGGACTTGCCGGCCAGAAAATCCTTCGCGTCGGCGACCAGCTCGGCATAGGCATCGGGCGCGATCCGCCCGACGCAGGGCGCTGAACAGCGCTTGATCTGATAGAGCAGGCACGGCCGCTCGCGCCGGTTGAAGAACCCGTCGGAGCAGCTGCGCAGCAGGAACAGCTTCTGCAGCGCATTGAGCGTGGTGTTGACCGAGCCCGCGCTGGCGAACGGCCCGTAATAATTCCCCTGAATGCGCCGGGCGCCGCGATGCTTCTGGATGCGCGGAAAGGCGTGGTCGGCGCGCAGCAGGATGAAGGGGAAGCTTTTGTCGTCGCGCAGCAGCACGTTGTACGCTGGGCGATAGCGCTTGATCAGCTGCGCTTCGAGCAGCAGCGCCTCCGCCTCGCTGTTGGTGGTAACGATCGTCATCGACCGGGTGAGCGCCACCATGCGCTGCAGTCTTTTGGGCAGCCGGTCGACCTGGGTGTAGTTGGTCACGCGGCTTTTCAGCGCGCGCGCCTTGCCGACATAGAGCACATCGCCGCGCGCGTCGTGCATGCGATAGACGCCGGGCCGCGCGGGCAAGGTCGCCAGCACGTTACGGATGGCCGCGACACCGTTTGCCAGGTCCGGGGCATCGGCGCCCCGAACGGCATAGGTCGATTTGGTTTCGTCGAAACGATTGGGCGAGTTCGGATCGATCATCGCCCGGCCGGCTTATTATGGAGCGGCCCTGCTAGCAAGCGCCCCGCCGGGATGCTCTCCGGGCGGGGCGGCGCAAGCTTACTTGATCTTGGCCAGACCCTCGGTGATCTTGGTCACCATCTCGTCGGTGATGAGGCCCTGCGCCAGCGGCTGCAGCTGCTTCACCGTCATCGACTTGAACTGGTCGAAGGCGGGGTGCGGCGTCATGCCGGGGATCACTTCGTCCAGCACTGCCTTGCCGGCGGGATTGGCGACAATCGTCTCAATGGGCGAGTCAATCGTCAGCGCGGTCGCCGTTGCGGTCGTTGCGGCAGCGCCGGTCCCGGCGGCCGGTGCGGGGGCGGCGGTGCTGGTCGAGGCCGTCTGTTGAGCAAAGGCAGGCACGGCAATCAGCGCGAGAACGGCGGCGCTGGCAAGGATTTTCATAGACAACCTCTAAGCTTAGCAGGCACGATTCGGCCAGTTATGTGTATCGGCCAATTTGGGCGGCCTTGACAGCCCAAAAATGTCGCAAATTGTCGCCTTGCCGATCAGTTGATCCGGGCAAGGCCACCAATCGTCCGATCGACCAGCGCGCGGTCTGCATCGGCGCCATGCTGGCTGGCAATGATGGCGCCTGCGGCCTTGGCCGCCGCCTCTGCCGCGGTCGCCCGCACAGCGGCCAGCGCGCCCCGCTCGGCAGCGGCGATCTTGTCCTCCGCCATCTTGGCGCGGCGGGCAATCAGCTCGGCTGCATCGGCTTCGGCCTTGGCGAGCATCGCCTTGGCTTCCGCCTCCGCCTGCGCGACGATTGCCGCTGCGTCGCCGGCGCTGGCCTGGTTGCGCGCCTTGGCTTCGGTCAGCAGTGCCTCGGCCTCGGCGCGGACCGCCTTGGCTTCGTCCAGCTGGCGCCGGGCGTTGGCGATGCGCGCATCGAGCGCGGCGGCGATCTGCGCCGGCGCCTTGCCCACCACAATGGCCAGCGCGATGAAGATGGTCAGGCCGACATAAACCCAGCCCTCGGCCCCCAGGCCCAGCAAGGTTGCTTCATGATGGGCGCCTTCGGCAGCGGCCGTCAGCAGGAACATGGCGGACATTTCTCAGGCCCCCTTCAAGCCAGCGCCGCGCGGGCGGCGGCCTCTGCATCGGCCGGGGCTGGCCGCCTGCCGGTCAGCTTCTCGACGATCTCGGTCGCCGCCTCGGCAGCAACGCTTTCGATCTCGGCGAGCGCGCTGGTGCGCGACGCTTCGATCGCCTGCTGCGCGGCCGCCGCCTTGGCATCGAGCGCTGCATTGCTGTCAGCAAGCTTTGCTTCGGTCGCCGCGGCGGCGGCAGTGCGTGCCTGGGCCAGGCTGGCCCGGGCCGCGTCCTGCGCCGCTGCCACGCCGACGTCGTAATCGGCCTTCAACCGGTCGGCCTCTGCCTTCGCGGTTTCGGCCTGGGCGAGATCGCCCGCCACCTGATCCTCACGCGCGGTGACGACCTTGCCGAGCTTGGGCAGGGTCATCTGGACAACGCCGAAATAGAGGATCGCGAAAAAGATCGCGAGCCAGATCAGCTGGGGCCAGAAAACGTGCTGAAAATCAAATTGTGGCATGGATCTCGCTACTCAAACGGTGGAACCGACCGCGCCTTACGAGAAGGCGAGCGCCAGCGCGACAACCGCCGCGATCAGGCCGAGCGCTTCCGTCACGGCGAAGCCGAAGATCAGGCGGCCGCCCATCTTGGCGTCCGCTTCCGGGTTGCGCAGCGCGCCGTTCAGATACTGGCCGAAAATCGAGCCCACGCCGATCGCCGCCAGACCCGCACCAATCGCAGCCAGACCCGCACCGATAACCTTTGCCGAACCAACGTCCATGATACTACCTTTCGTGTTTAATGATTTGGAATGATTGACTTAGTGGAGGTTGACCGCGTCGTTCAGATAGATCGACGCAAGCAACGCGAAGACATAAGCCTGCACCACCGCGATCAGCACTTCGAGCGCCGACAGCGCGACATTGACCGCCAGCGGCAGCACGCCGAAGACATAAGGCAGCGCGCCGAACGAGCCGAGCGCAACCACGAAGGTGCCGAACACCTTCAGCAGCACGTGGCCGGCGGTCATGTTGGCGAACAACCGGATGGCGAGCGTAAAGGGGCGGCTGAGAAAGCTCAGAAACTCGATAAAGGCCACGAACACGGCCAGCGGAAAGAAGGTGCCCTTCGGCCAGAACAGGCTGAAGAAGTGCAGGCCGTGCCGGGCAAACCCCACCACGCACACCACGATGAACACCAGCATCGCCAGGCCCAGCGTGACGGAAATATGGCTGGTCGGCGTGAACGCGCCCACCCACGGGATCAGCCCCAGCAGGTTGCACGCCAGCACGAACATGAAGATGGAGAACAGCAGCGGCGTGTAGCGGCGCCCTTCCGGCCCAACATTTTCATCCAGCATGCCGCGTACAAAGTCATAGACATATTCGACCGCCGCCTGCCAGCGGCCCGGCACCAGCTGCGGCCGTGCGGTGCCCACGAACAGGAAGATCGACACCGCCGCCAGCGCCACCGCCATCCACAGCGAGGAATTGGTGAACGATGCGTCAAAGCCCAGCACTTCCAGGCGCTGGAGCGTCGTCACTTCGAACTGATGCATCGGGCTGGCCACGGACTTAAGCCTCTTTACTTCGTGTCATTGTCATCGGGGGTGGCATCGAATTGCGAAGAGGTCTGCAGCGCCCGCCGCACACCGGCCGCAAAGCCCAGCACGAGCATGACGATCATCGCCCAGGGCCGCGTGCCGAGGCCGGCATAATTGTCAATCGCCCAGCCGATCATCGCGGACACCAGCACGACACCGACAAATTCGATGCCGACCGCCCAGCCGCGATTTTCCGCCGCAACCTGGCGCTGCGGCGCGCCGATGCCCGCCTCTGCCTTGGCGCGCGCAATCCGGGCGTCAAGCTGATCGGGTTCGTTATGGCGATTATCTGCCAACGCGCGCATTCTCATCCTGATAGGAAAACGCCGCCCTGCACGAATGCGAGCGACGTGCCTCTCTTACGACGATTGCCCTCTACACCCCCGTCGCGGCGCCGCTTTAGAAAGCAGCGCGCGGCGAGTCAACCGCAGCGGGACGAGCGCAGCTACGCGCCGGCGCGACCGGTCAGACGCAGCGCGGGTCGCGCTCCGGCGGGGCGTCGGTGCGGGTATGCCAGCGGCCATCGGGGCCCTGATATTTTTCACCCGGCGCGGTTTTCAGGATAAGGTTGCAGCCGGAGGTGAAGGCGAACTGCTCCACCGTCGCGCCATTGGCGGCGCTGCGGGTATAGGCCGCCTTGCGCTGGATGTTGATGTTGTTGACGATCCCGCGCAGCTCCGGCGTCGCCGCGCCGACAATGCCCAGATAGCCATCCGGCTGTTCGCCGATCAGCCCCTGCGCGCGCGCCTCGGCATAGGCCGGGTCGCGCTGTGCCCAGGCCGCACCGGCGCCAAGCACCGTGCCCAGTGCCGCCAGCATCATCAGCGTCTTTTTCATCTGCGTCTTCATCAGAAAATCCCCGGATTTTGCTGGATCAGTTCCTTCGCCTGGCCATCCAGCCGATACACAACCTGTTGCGTGATGTTGATGTTCAGGTTGATGACAATGGGCTTGTCGGGTGCCGCGACATTCACGCACCCCCCGCCCAGCATCGCCACTGTTACCACCATCGCCACGACCGGCCATCTGTTTCTCATTTGCGGTCTCCTTGTCGCACAGGCTCGCTTGCCGGCGGCTGAACGGATTGCGGCTGCGCGGCGGCCTTCTGCGCCTCGATCAACGCCGGCAGATTACGCTCGATCAGCCGCTTGGGGTCGTAATAACTCTGCGCCGAATCGAACAATTGGCGGAACGGCGCCTGAATCCGCACATTGAACACCAGCGGCAGCTGCTGCAGGCGGCGGATGAGGAAGTTGCTCTTGGCGCCCCTTCCCTGCCGCAACCCGGCGAACCGCACCTCGGTGATCATTTCGCCCTCTAGCGGCCCGTTCATATCGACCTCAAGCTCGCGATAGCTGAGCGATTTGAGCGACTGGAACGCCAGATTACCCCAGAAGCCCAGATCGCGCTGCGAAATTTCGCCGACATAGGAAATGGTGCCGCCACCGGGCCGCATGCGCAGATGCCCGTCCTGGATGCGCCCGCCCTTGGCGTTGAAGATCATCGGCAGGGTGCCATCGACAATGCCGGTCGCGTCAAGATTCTTGAAGTCGAAGCTCTGCAGGAACAGTTCTGCATCGACCCCGTCGACGCGGAAGGTAAAGCGCCGCTCGGCACTGATGTTGAAATCGAGCAGCGTCGGCTCGAGGATCAGCGCGCCACCGGCAAAGGGCCAGTGCCCGCCCTCGATCGCCACTTTCTGATCGGCCAGCGTCTGGTAGCGGATTTCGCCATCGTTCACCGGAACACCCGGATTGACGTTGGCAAGCTTCACCACCTGGCCCGGCGCGCTGACCATGTTGAGCAGATCGGTGAAGCGGATCTCGCCCGACAGCCCGGCGACCGGGCCGAATGCCGCGTCCAGGTTCGCGCCCGGCGTGCGGAACACGCCATTGCTGGTTACGCCGTCGGGCGTCCAGCGGATATGCCCCTCGCCCGTCACCAGCCCCACCACTTCGGCGATCACGCCATAGGTGAGCGGTGTCAGCCGGTCTGGCTGAAATTCCTTGTCAAACGCAATCCCCGGCACCGCCAGATCGGCGCTGCCGGTTGCCGTGTCGAGGTCGTGCGCGATCGTCACGCGCGTGACCACCGTGCCGGAACCGGGCGGCGTGAGCGTGCCGGTGACGCTGATCTTATGGTCGGCGAGCACCAGCGCAACATTCTGGCTGACGAGTGGGTTGAAGCGCGCCGAGTCCGCCGCGTCCGCCACGCGCAGCCCGCCATCGACACGGAATTGATCATTGGCGAACTGCCAGCTGCCGGCACCGTCGGAGAGCTTGAGCGGCACATGGCCGATGCCGCCGCCGGCACCCACAAAGCTGCCGCCGACATCGCCGCCGGTAATCCGCCCGTCGAGCTGGGCGATCTCCAGCCGGCTCACACCATCGGGCGTGCCGAGCCGGACCTGCAGCCCGGTAACGCCGAATTGCTGATCGGCAAAGCCATAGCGTGCATCCTGCGCCGCGACCGAGATCGGCGTGCCGTTCAGCTTGCCAGCTAGGTCGGGCGCCATCAGCCGCGCGCCGCCGGTCACGCGCCCGCCGTCGATCGTGGCGAGCGCGCCATTCTCCGCGCACACGGTCAGCCGGGGCTGGTCCATCTCGACGCCGCCGGCATCGAAGCGGGTCGCGGACACCTGCGTGCAGCCCGGGTTGAGCGCGATGCGGCGGCGGCCATCCCAGCGCGCCTCCAGCGGCAAGCTCAGCCCGTCGACGCGCCCGCCGCCCACCGGTCCGCTGAGGACGACGCGGGTATTGAGCCGCGTGGTGCCGCCCGGAATCGCCGTGAAATCAAGCCCTGAAAGGGCCAGCCGGGCCGCGCCGGCGGCGAAGGGCCGCACGAAACCGCTGCCCGCAATCGCCCGCCCCCCTTGCGCCGGGCGCAGGGTGACCGCAGCCTCGGGCAAGCCGCCACCCGCCAGCGCCAGCCGGCCATCGATGCGGAATCCGGCCGGGGTGATGGCAACGCCACCGCCATCCGACAGGCTGGCACGTACGCCACTCCCGCTGGTCAGTGTCGCGCGGCCGATGGCAAGCCGATAGCCTGCACCATCGGCGGCCAACGTTACATCCGCCGTTCCGCCAAAGCGCCGCGCCGCCGCCGAGCCGGCCCGGGCAAGCTGGGCAACCAGCGGCCCGACGGGCGTCTGCTGCCCAGCCTGGCCGATGCGGTCGATCCATTGCTGCTGCTTCGTGCCCAGCGCTGCCTCCCCGGCATTGGCGCGCCCCTCGAACAGCACGCCCGCGGCGCCGGCACGATAGGTTCCGGCCAGCGCGACCGTTGCTGCCGATGCCTGCGGCGACCGCAGCGCCTGGGCCAGCAGGTCGAGCTTGCCAGTGGTGCGCCGCACCGATCCGTCAAAATCGACCCGCCCGATCAAGCCGGCCAGCGTTCCCCGGGCATGGCGGATGGCACCGCTCGAAAGCGCGGCGTCGCCGCGCCAGCGATCGAACCGGCGGTCGAGCTGGACGGCGGCATCCACCCGCAACGCCGTCGCTTCAGCATCAGCACAACGGAGCTGCCCAGCGCGCACCGGCCCCTGCAACCGCGGTTGTGCATCCGCCACCGACAGCGCGAGGACGGCGGCGATATCTTCTGCACCGCAAGTTGCACTCCCCAGCCGGGGCGACACCACCGCCAACTGCCCGGCAAAGCCATTGTTCAGCCGCCCGCGCCCGCTGAGCCGCAGGCCCGCCACGCCCATCGGCGTTTCCAGCCTGAGCCGGGCGTCATCCAGCGCGACATCGATCGCAGGCAACGTGACCGGCGCGCCGCTGGGCGGGGGCAGCAGCCGGTCGATATCGCCCATCACCAGCTTGCCATCGGCGATTTTCGCCCGCGCACGCACCCGCCCCGCGCGCAGCTCCGCGAGGCCAAAACCGCCATCGCCAAGGATGGGTACAACCTCCACCCAGTCCGCCACCAGATCGGGTCGCGCCGGGTCGCCGATGACGACGTCGGCCAGGCGCTGCCGAGTCAGCCCAAGATCGGCAATATGATAGCGCGCGCGAACGCCGCGCTCGGCCAGCGCCGAATCAATCAGCCCGGTCGCGATCGGCGCGCGCGCGGTCCACACGCCGGCGCCCAGCGCGCCCAGCACCAGCGCCGCGCCGACGCTACGCGCGGCAAACCCGCCCTGCCCGGTAGAGTGCTCGCCCTGGTCCGCCAAACTCATTGCCTCGCGCGCATTTTTCCGGCTGCTGATTGACAGCTTATCGCCCGGCGCAGCAATTGCCACCCCGCCCATCGATGCTTAATCCCTGAACGCGATGACGGTTCCGACGCCAGATCATGCCGGCCACCGCGCCCGGCTGCGCGACAAGCTGCTGAACGCAGGCGCCGAGGCGCTGCACGATTATGAACTGGTCGAATATCTGCTGGCGCTGGCCATTCCCCGGCGCGACACCAAGCCGCTGGCCAAGGCGCTGCTCGCCGAATTTGGCGGGCTGGGCGGGTTGATGTCGGCAAGCCCGGAGGACCTCGCGCGCATCAACGGTATGGGCGACACCTCGATCGCCGCGCTCAAGATCGTTCAGGCGACGGCGCTGCGGCTGCTGCGTGCGGCGGTCATGAACCAGCCGGTGATCGCCAACTGGCAGGCGCTGCTCGATTATCTGCGCGCCGACATGGCCTATCTGGATATCGAGCGGGTCCGCGTGCTCCATCTCAACAC
>NZ_JAIESM010000027.1 GCF_019746015.1 Sphingomonas sp.
CCGCTGCCGCCGCCGGGGACGAGGCCCGCCGCGCCGCCGCCCGCGAAGCGGAACTCGCCGCGCGGGTGGAGGCAGCCCAGGCCGACCGGATCGCGGCGGAAGCGCGCATCGCGCTCATCAGGCGCCAGCTCGACACGCAGCGCCAGGCGCTGGCCCGGCAACAGGGGCCGATCGTGCGGCTGGTCGCGGCGCTGCAATCGCTCGCGCGGCGCCCGGCGGCGATCAGCCTGGTGCAGCCGGGCAAGGTCAGCGATCTGGTTCATGTCCGCGCGGTGCTGGCGAGCGTCGCGCCGGGCGTGCGCGCGCAGACCAACCAGCTGCGCACGCAGCTGGCGCGCACCAGGCGGCTGGAAGCGGGCGCGATGCTGGCCGTCTCGGCGCTTGCCGACAGCCGTGACGCGCTCGACCGGCAGCGGCTGGCGCTCGCCCGGCTGGAGGCCGAGCACCGCCAGAAATCGCGCACGCTGGGCCGCGACGCACTGGTCGAATCGGACCGGGCAATGGCGCTGGGCGAGCGCGCACGCGATCTGGTGGAGGCAATGAGCCAGGCAAGCAGCGCCGCCGACACCGAAGCCGTGCTGGAGGGGCTGCCCGGCCCCCTGCCCCGCCCGGCCCGACCCGGCACCGATGCCGGCACCGGCGCGGTGATCGGCACGCCCTATCGCCTGCCGGTGGCGGGCGCGCTGGTGACCGGGCTTGGCGAAGTGTCCGACGCGGGCGTGCGCTCGCGGGGGTTGAGCTTTCGCGTCGCCGGGGGCGCGGCCGTGGTGGCGCCGGCGGCCGGCCGGGTGCTGTTTGCCGGGCCGTTCAGAAGCTATGGCGTGGTCGTCATCCTCGACCATGGCAATGGCTGGAGCAGCCTGATCTCCGGCCTGGCCAGTGCGACCACACGGCCCGGCGACGATGTTGCCCAAGGCGCCGGCATCGGCCGCGCCGGCACCGGTGACGATGCCCGCGTCACCGTGGAACTGCGCCGCCGCGACCGGCCGATCGACCTGACGCGACTGCTGCCGGGCTAGCTCCTCCTCCCCTTCAGGGTAGGAGGCTGGGAGGTGGGGCATTGATGCCGGGCTCGGCGCTGGTGGTTAGGCCCCACCCCAACCCCTCCCCTGAAGGGGAGGGGCTTGCCGTGGCTAGCTGTAATTGAAGCTCACGCTGATCCGCTCGCCCTTGCCGGTGTGCGGCATCACTTCGTGCCGCAGCCAGCTTTCCCACAGCAGCAGCATGCCCGGCGCCGGTTCGACATAGACGAAGCTGCGCAGCGGCTCGGGCGCGTCCTCGCTGCGCGGGGGCGCCGCCATCAGCATGGGCAGGCGCGGATCCTCGAACCGGATCGCCCCGGCGCCAACCGGCACCTCGACATAGAAAGTGCCCGAAATGATGCTGTGCGGGTGGATATGCCCCGAATGGGTGGCGCCCGGGCGCATCACATTCACCCACAGGCTGTCGAGCCGGGGCTTGCGCCCGGCAAGATCCAGCGCGCATTCGCCGGCAAAGGCGCGCACCGGCGCCGCCAGCGACCGCGCCAGATCGGCAAAGGCCGGGTCGCGCCGGGGCAGATCAGCGAGCGATGCATAGCTGGTATAGCCGCGATAGCCCTTTTCCCGGCACCAGGCGCGGCCGGCGCGGTCCTCCGCCGCCAGCACCCGCGCGCTGTGCGCCAGATCGGCAAGCAGCCCCGCATCGCCCAGCACCGACTGGTGCAGCATCGTCTGGAACAGCGCGCGGCTGGTCATGCGTCGGCCTGCTGGCGCAGCGCCACATCGTTCATGAAGCGCGTGTCGTCGCCGCGCGCGAGCCATTCGGCCTCTGCCGCGACCGCGCCCAGCATGGTGGCCAGCGCGTCCTGCTCGGCCTTGGCGAAATTGCCCAGCACATGGCCGGTCACCTTGTCCTTGTGGCCGGGATGGCCGATGCCAAGGCGCACCCGGCGGAAATCCTCGCCGATATGGGCCACGGTGGAGCGGATGCCGTTATGCCCGGCGGTGCCGCCGCCGCGCCGCACCTTCACCTTGAAGGGGGCAAGGTCCAGCTCGTCATAAAAAACGGTCACGTCCTCCGGCGACAGCTTGTGGAAGCGCATTGCCTCGCCAATCGCCTGGCCGCTGTCGTTCATGAAGGTGGCGGGCTTCAGCAGCAGCAGCTTCTCGCCGCCCAGCCGCGCCTCGATCGCCCAGCCCAGAAAGCGCTTCTTCGGCGCCTCGAACCCGTGCAGCGCGGCCATCGCGTCGATTGCCATGAAGCCGGCATTGTGGCGGTGGAGCGCATATTGCGGCCCGGGATTGCCCAGCCCTGCCCAGAGTTGCACGTGCGCCTCCTTCCCCCGTCACAGCAACGGGGACGGCCCATCGAAGTGCCGCCCCCGTCGATAACTGCATTGCCGCAATGGGCAAAGCGAGCAATGTTACGCCTTGGCTTCCGCTTCTGCCGCACCTTCGCTCGACTTCAGCGCAGAGGGCGCCGCAATCGTGGCGATGGTGAAGTCGCGGTCGGTGATGGTGGGCTTGGCGCCCGCCGGCAGCGTGACCGACGAGATGTGGATCGATTCGCCCACGTCAAAGCCCTTCAGCGACACCGCGATATCGTCGGGAATCTCGGCCGCATCGACCACCAGTTCCAGCTCGTGGCGCACGATGTTCAGCACGCCGCCGCGCTTGATGCCGGGCGACAGCTCTTCATCGACGAAGCGCACCGGCACCTGCACGGTGACGCTGGCATGTTCGGCAATGCGCAGGAAATCGGCATGGACCGGGCGGTCAGTCACCGGATCGAAGGCAACATCCTTGGGCAGCGTCCGCACGGTTTCGCCGCCAACCTCGATCATCACCACCGAGTTCATGAAGTGCCCGGTCATCAGCTGCCGGTACAGTTCCTTTTCCTCCACGTGGATCGCGGTCGGCTCAAGCTTGGCGCCGTAGATCACGGCGGGGACGCGGCCCTCGCGACGCAGTGAACGGGAGGCTCCCTTGCCAACCTGCTCGCGCGTCTCGGCCGCGAGCGTCAGAATTTCGCTCATGGCGGTCTCCGATAATGCAAATGGTTTCAACACATCCCGGCCAGGCCTCCAGGGATGACCCTGGCCGGAAGGCGGCGCGCATAGCCGAGTTCGCCCGCGCTGGCAAGGCGGGCGACGCTTCCGGCGCATCGAGCCGCAGCGGCCGGAACCGGGCAGCCGCACCGCTTGGCCATGGCGGGATCGGTGCTATCATCGCACCCGTCGGGAAAATACCGGGTAGGGGAGCGGCGCCATGATGCACCAGCCACGAACGCGCGAAGGCAGGCTGCTCGCCGCCCTGGCACTGGCCGCCCTTGCGGGCCTCTCCGTACAGGGGGCTGCACAGACCAATTCCGAACGCCCGATGACGAAGGCGGCGGAGGTCGCGGCGGGCAGCCCCTCTGCCCATGTCGAATGGGGCTATACCGGCCCCACCGGCCCCGATCACTGGTCCGCCCTCAGCCAGGATTATGCCATCTGCAACACCGGGCAGCAGGAAAGCCCCATCGACGTGAAAGGCGCGATCCCGGCCGATCTGGGGCCGCTGTCGATTGCGTGGAAGCCGCTCGCCATCCATGCCACCAACAACGGCCACACCGTGCAATATGATGTGCCCGCCGGCAGCAGCTTCAGCGTCGGCGGCAAAAGCTATGCGCTGGTGCAGTTCCACCTCCACCACCCCAGCGAGCATCTGCTCAACGGGCGGCGCTTCCCGCTCGAAATTCATTTCGTGCACAAGCTGGCCGATGGCAGTTTCGGCGTTGTCGGCGTGCTGGTGGCGCGCGGCGCCGGCAATGCGACGCTGCAAAAGCTGATTGCCGCCATCCCGGCCGAGCGCGGCGCCACCGCCACCGGCCCGGTCATCGCCCCGCGCGCGCTGCTGCCGGCCACGCGCGGCTTCGTCCGCTACGAAGGCTCGCTCACCACCCCGCCCTGTGCGGAAGCCGTTGACTGGGTCGTGCTGCGCACCTCGATCACCGCCTCTACCGCGCAGATCGACAAGTTCGCCAGCATCTTCCCCTTCAATGCCCGGCCGATCCAGCCGCTCGACCGGCGCTTCCTGCTGACCAGCCGTTAGCGATGCGGGCATGCCTGCCCTAGCCGCGCCGGCCGGCAACACCATATAGGCCAGCACGCAACGCCATCAGGGAAAAAGGGTTCTTCATGGAAACGATCGGCGCCGATCTGCGGCAGATGATCCGCACGCCGCTGGCGCCTGCTCATGTCGAGGCGTTGCGCGCGGCGGGCACGGTTGAGCATTATCCCGCCGGCACCATGCTCGCGCGGCCGGGTGAGCCGATCGACCGCTTCGTCTATGTGCTCGATGGCGAGATCGAAGTGGTGAACCCCTATACCGACGAGCGGCATCTGCCCTCTACGCTCGGTCCGACGCAGTTCATGGGCGAAATCGCCTTCATGAGCGGCGGCGCTTGGACGCTCGCCATGCGCGCGGCGCAGGGTACCCGTGCCATCTCCGTTCCGCGCGAGACGATGCTGACGCTGATGGCACAGATCCCCGAAATGTCGGACATCATCATCACCGTGTTCGCCGCGCGCCGCCGGCGCCAGATCGACTCCGGCGACGGCACGCTGACCCTGATCGGGGAAGAGGTTGACCGCGACATCCGCCGCATCGCCGATTTCGCCAGCCGCAACCGCATTCCCCACAGCACGATCGCGCTGGGCAGCGAGGCGGCGCTGGCGGCGGCGAACACCTGCGCGCTGCCGCCCGACCGTCCGGCGGTGATCTTCGGCCGCGACGTGGTGGTGGCAGACCCCACGCCCGAAAAAATTGCCCGGCTGCTCCACCTCAACCGCGACCTGCGCGACGATGAGGCGTTCGACGTGCTGATCGTGGGCGGCGGCCCGGCCGGGGTGGCCGCCGGCGTCTATGCGGGTGCGGAGGGGCTGCGCGCGCTGGTGATCGAGGATATCGCCATTGGCGGCCAGGCCGGCACTTCCAGCCGGATCGAGAATTACATGGGCTTTCCCACCGGCATTTCGGGCGGCGACCTGGTCTGGCGCGGCGAAGTTCAGGCAATGAAGTTCGGCACCCGCTTTGCCATGCCGCGCCGCGTCACCGCGCTGGAGCAGCTGGAGGATGGCAGCTTCTGCGCCACCTTCGACAGTGGCCAGCGGGTGCGCGGGCGCGCGGTGATCGTGGCGGCGGGCGTGCAGTATCGCCGCCTGCCGATCGACCGGCTGGCCGAGTTTGAGGGGGCCGGCGTCTATTATGCCGCCACCGAAGTGGAGGCGCGCTATTGCAAGGGCACGCAGGCGGTCGTCATCGGCGGCGGCAATTCGGCCGGCCAGGCGGCGATGTATCTCAGCCGGTCGGCGCGGTGCGTGCATGTGCTGGTGCGCGGCACGTCGCTCGCGGCATCGATGTCGAGCTATCTGTCGAGCCGGCTGGAGGCGGACCCTGCCATCACCATCGGCTATGGCGCCGAAGTGGTGGCGCTGCACGGCGATGATCATCTGGAAGGGGTGACGGTGCGCGACCGCGCCAGCGGCACCACGCGCGAGATCGAAAGCCGCGCGCTGTTCGTGATGGTGGGTGCTGCCCCCAACACCGGCTGGCTGTCGGGCCTGGTCGCGCTCGATCCGGGCGGCTTCGTGCTGACCGGCACGGCGGCCGGCACCGACTCCCCCTATGCCACCTCGCGCCCGGGCATCTATGCGGTGGGCGATGTGCGCAGCGGATCGGTGAAGCGCGTCGCCTCCGCCGTGGGCGAAGGGTCGGTCGTGGTGTCGCAGGTGTGGAGCTATATCAACCGCTGATGGTGCGGGCGGTCGGGGTCGAACCGACACTCCTTTCGGAACCGGATTTTGAGTCCGGCGCGTCTACCAATTTCACCACGCCCGCACTGCGCCGGATCGCTAAACGATCGGCCGGACGCCCGCAAGGGGGGCGCCCGGCCGCCGGATCAGCCAAAGCTGGCGACGCCGTGCTCCTTCGGATCGGGGCCGAAGCGGTTCGGCCCCTTTTTGCCGGGCAACAGCATGAAGACCAGCACCACCAGCCCACCAAGATAGGGAATCAGGTTCAGCAGAACGAACCAGCCCGACAGATCCTGATCATGGAAGCGGCGCACCTGCACCGCGATCGACGGGATCGCGAGGGCTAGGGCAAACAGGCCGGAAAGGCCCAGGCCGAGGATCGCGGTCGGCGTCAGCAACAGCGTCTCGGGGGTGAGGATGATGCTGCTAAGGCCGAAACCGAAGATAAGGACGCCGAAGACGATGGCAGTCAGCAGCGTGAACATCCAATACTCCATGCGGCGCGAGCGGCCCTGGAAGTCGGCATAACGCTTCAGCGGCAAGATCATCCATTCCATGATGCATTCCCCTGTTACCGGCGCCGACTCGGCGGCCGGCGGCAGGAAGGATGAGCAGCACCGGAAGGTTGTGCAATCTCAATAAGAAGGGGCGGGCACCCGCAAGAGTGCCCGCCCCGGAAAAGGCTGTTCACCGGGCGGCGCGGAAACCCCGTTCCCCCGCCGCCCGGCCGAGCCGATCAGGCGACGTCGAACCGGTCGAGGTCCATCACCTTCGCCCACGCCGCGACAAAGGCGTTGACGAAGTGCCCGGCCGCGTCCGCGCTGGCATAGACTTCGGCCAGCGCGCGCAGCTGCGAGTTGGCACCGAACACCAGGTCGACCCGCGTGCCGGTCCACTGCACCGCGCCGGTCTTGCGGTCATGCGCGACGAAGATGCCGGTGCCGTCCCCCGTCTCCTTCCACTGGGCGCTGGTGGTCGCGCTCAGCAGGTTGCGGAAGAAGTCGTTGGTCAGCGTGCCCGGCCGGTCGGTGAACACGCCGTGCGCGGCGCCGCCGACATTGGCACCCAGCACGCGCAGGCCGCCGACCAGCGCGGTCATTTCCGGCGCCGTCAGCGTCAGCAGCTGGGCACGGTCGACCAGCAGTTCCTCCGCCGAGCGGGTCTGCCCCGCGCCCAGATAGTTGCGGAAGCCATCGGCCTTGGGCTCCAGCACGGCGAAGGAGTGCGCGTCGGTCTGTTCCTGCGTCGCATCGGTGCGGCCGGGGGTGAAGGGCACGGTCACGTCATGGCCGGCCGCCTTTGCCGCCGCTTCCACCGCCGCGCAGCCGCCCAGCACGATGATGTCGGCCAGCGACACCTTCTTGCCGCCGGTGGCGCCGGCATTGAACGCGGCCTGCACCGCTTCCAGCTTGGCGAGTGCGGCCGCCAGTTCGGCCGGCTCGTTCACTGCCCAGTCCTTCTGCGGCGCCAGGCGGATGCGCGCGCCATTGGCGCCGCCGCGCTTGTCAGACCCGCGGAAGGTGCTGGCCGACGCCCAGGCCGTGGCCACCAGCCGACCGACCGACAGACCCGTCGCCAGAATGTCCGCCTTCAGCTTGGCGATGTCGGCGGCGTCGATCAGCGTGTGGTCGACCGCCGGCACCACGTCCTGCCAGACATAGTCCTTGGCCGGCACCTCGGCACCCAGATAGCGCGGCTTCGGCCCCATGTCGCGGTGGGTCAGCTTGAACCACGCATCGGCAAAGGCCTGGGCGAACTCACCCGGGTTCTGGTGGAAATGGCGCGAGATCGGCTCGTAAATGGGGTCGAACCGCAGCGCCAGATCGGCCGTCGTCATGATCGGCGCGTGGCGCAGATTGGGGTCGTGCGCGTCGGGCACGGTGCCCTGCGCCTCAGCGTTCTTGGCCACCCACTGGTGGGCGCCGGCCGGGCTCTTGGTCAGTTCCCAGTCATAGCCGAACAGCGTGTCGAAATAGCTGTTGTCCCAGGTGGTGGGCGTTGCCGTCCACGCACCCTCGATCCCGCTGGTGATGGTGCTGACGCCGTGGCCGGTGCCCAGCGTATTCTTCCAGCCCAGCCCCTGCTGCTCGATCGGCGCGCCTTCGGGTTCCGGCCCCACATATTGGCCCGGATCGCCCGCGCCATGGCATTTGCCGAAGGTGTGGCCGCCGGCGACCAGCGCCACGGTCTCATAATCGTTCATCGCCATGCGCGCGAAGGTTTCGCGGATGTCGCGGCCGGAGGCGACCGGGTCGGGGTTGCCGTTCGGCCCCTGCGGGTTGACGTAGATCAGCCCCATCTGCACCGCGCCCAGCGGATCGGCCAGATCGCGGTCGCCGCTGTAGCGCTGGTCGCCCAGCCATTCATTTTCCGGGCCCCAGTTGATGTCGTCTTCCGGCTCCCACACGTCGACGCGGCCGCCGCCGAAGCCGGCGGTCTTGAAGCCCATCGATTCGAGCGCGCAATTGCCGGCCAGGATCATCAGATCGCCCCAGCTGAGCGCGCGGCCATATTTTTCCTTCACCGGCCACAGCAGCAGGCGGGCCTTGTCGAGATTGCCGTTATCCGGCCAGCTGTTGAGCGGGGCGAAACGCTGCGTGCCCGAACCCGCGCCGCCGCGCCCGTCGCTGATGCGATAGGTGCCGGCCGAGTGCCACGCCATGCGGATGAACAGCGGGCCGTAATGGCCATAATCGGCGGGCCACCAATCCTGCGAGTCGGTCATCAGCGCGAAAATGTCGGCCTTCACCGCCGCCAGATCGAGCGCTTTGAACTCGGCGGCATAGTCGAACGCCTCGCCCATCGGGTCGACGCGCTCGGAATGCTGGCTCAGGATGCGAAGGTCGAGCTGTTCGGGCCACCAAAGCTGGTTGGTCATGCCCCACACCATCGCGGTGCGGCTGACGCGGCTGCCCATCGGGCATTTGGCTTCGACGTTCATTGTCTCTCCTCCATCTGGGATCACTGGCTGACGTTTTCGGGTGGCTGCCTCATCGCCGCTTGGCCCCGGAAAGTCCCGCGCAAAAATCCTGTCACTGTTATCGATTGCGCCGAAAGCGCGCACCGGGCGATCGGATGCGCCGCCACCCCGCCAAGATGGGGGGCACGCGCCGCTTCGGCAACGCCCGACGCGCGCCTTCTGGTCGAGAATTAGCCGCGCATTGTTTCAGGCGCGCGGCGGCTGGCGGCGATAGCTCAGCGCCTCCGCCACATGCAGGCCACCAGCCGGCTTCAGTTTCCCTGATCAGTCGATCTTCGGGGTCCAACCGCAAGCATCCAGAACAACCCGGCCGTTACCGCCGCAATGGCGCCGCTCGCCACTGCGAAGGCAAGTCCATAGGCGCTGAATATCAGCTCCAGCGAAGAGATGCCGGCAAATGGGCCGTTGTCAGTAACGTCGGGCGGCGCTGGCTCAGGTTCGAGCAACACGCTCGCCAGTAGAACCGCCCATACCAAGAACACCGCGACGAACTGGTACGTCGCGATGCCGGTCATGCCCATCCTTCGGAGCAGGAAGTGAGCAGGAAGACCTACCAGCGCCATCAGCCCGTAGCTGCCAGCCAAAGCGGTGGTCAGCCCAACAACAATGTTGTTGGCACCGAAAGACGGCCGCAAGGCAAGAAAGCCGGCCAACAGGAATAGCGGCAGTGGCGCCAGCAGGAATGCGCGAATGGTCCTGTTGATGTCCGTCATCTCGACCGATTCAACTCGTTGGAGGGCGTCGCCGATAGCTCAGCGCCTCCG
>NZ_JAIESM010000086.1 GCF_019746015.1 Sphingomonas sp.
ATCTCGGCGTGCCGCGTACCCTGTGGATCGGGCTGTTCATCGCAGGGTGATTGCGGCTTTTACCTAGCCTGCTGTTGTTGCGTTTACGTCCGCCACATAGCACTATCGCTGTGCCGGGATGAACGTGATGCAGGGGGAACTGCATGAGCGACAATGTGCGTGACCATGACGCTGAACTGATGGCGCCGGCGGAAGCCGACGTGCTGCCCAAAGCGGATGCGGCGCCCGTGCTGCCGCGCGGTGTATCGGTGCTGCCGGTGGCGGCGGCCGGGGCGCTCGCCGCGTGCAGCGGCGGCGGTGGTGGCGGCGCAGTGGCCGTTGCGCCAACGCCGACGCCTGCTCCGACACCAGCGCCTCCGCCGCCGCCCACGATCAGCGCGGCGCAGGCCAGCCGCTTTCTGCAGCAGGCAAGCTTCGGTGCCACCGGTGCCGACATCGACGCCGTTCAGTCGAGAGGGTTCAGCACATGGATCGACGACCAGATCGCACTGCCGCGCACAGCACATTGGGACTGGCTGGTCGCCAACAACTACACCGCCACCACCTTCCAGAATAACAGCCAGGGTTTTGACAACAGCGTCTGGCGGCAGATGATCAGCGAGCCCGGCCAGCTGCGCCAGCGTGTCGGCATGGCGCTGTCGGAAATCATGGTGATCGGGGTCGATGGCCTTAACCTCAGCTGGCGGCAATTTGCCGGTGCGGTCTGGCTCGACATCCTGCTCGACAATGCGTTCGGCAATTTCCGCACGCTGATGGAGCGCATCACGTTCAGCGCGCCGATGGCGAGCTATCTCACCTATCTCAACAACCGCCGCGCCAACCCCACCACGGGATCGGTGCCTGATGAGAATTATGCCCGCGAGCTGATGCAGCTGTTCACCATCGGTCTCAACCGGCTCAACATGGATGGTTCGCTCGTCCTGTCCGGCGGGCAGCCGGTTGATACTTATAGCCAGACCGATGTCTCCCAACTGGCCCGCGTGTTCACCGGCTTCGCGCTCGATGGCACGGACAATTCGACGCCGGACCGGTTGCGGCGGCCGCTCGTCTTCAACAACGCCAACCGCGAGACGGGCACGTCGAGCTTCCTGGGTGCGACGGTGCCAGCGGGGTCGGACGGGGCAACGGCGGTGCGCATCGCGCTCGATGCGATCTTCGCCCACCCCAATGTGCCGCCGTTCATTTCGCGCCAGCTGATCCAGCGGCTGGTCACCTCCAATCCCTCGCCCGCCTATATCCAGCGCGTGTCGCAGGTGTTTGCCGACAATGGATCGGGCACGCGCGGCGACCTGCGCGCGGTGGTGCGCGCCATCCTGCTCGATACCGAGGCGCGGGGCGACGCGACGCTCACCCAGCCAACCTTCGGCAAATTGCGCGAGCCGGTGATCCGGTTGACCAACTGGGCGCGCGCTTTTCGTGCCACGTCGGCGGGGGGCCTCTGGCCGATTGGCGATACCAGCAGCGCCAATACGCGCCTGGCCCAGTCGATGGGGCGCAGCCCGTCGGTGTTCAACTTCTTCCGGCCCGGCTATTCGCCACCCAATACCAGCTTTTCGGCGAACAACCTGGTCGCGCCCGAGTTCCAGATCACCAATGAGCTGTCGGTGATCGCCTATGTCAATTACATGCAGGCCGCGATCCAGAACGGCATCGGCAATGACGTGCGCGCCGATTATGCCGAGGTGGTGGCACTGGCGACCGACAGCACGGCGCTGGTCGACCGGGTCAACCTGTTGCTTGCCGCCAATCAGCTGAGCGCGGCGACCGTGGGGGCGATCCGCGCGGCGGTGGACAGCATCGCGACCACCGCGACCAATGCCGCGCTCAACCGGGTCTATACCGCCATCCTGCTGACGATGGCGTCGCCCGAATATATCACGCAGCGCTGAAACGGGGGCCGCGATGAACATCAATACCGATCAATCCCGCCGCGCCTTTCTGAAGCGCAGCGCCGCGCTTGGCATTGCCGGCTCGGCCGCCCCCTTCATGACCAGCCTTGCCGCGATTGGCGAGGCAGCGGCGGCCGTCTCCACCGATTATCGCGCGCTGGTGTGCGTGTTCATGTATGGCGGCAATGATTACGCCAACACGCTCACCCCCTATGATCAGGCGAGCTATAATCAATATCAGGCGGCCCGGTCTAACCTCGCCATTCCGCGTGCGGATCTGGCGGCGACCATCCTCAACCCGATCACCGCGCTGCCCGGCGGCCGGCAATATGCGCTGGCGCCCACGCTCGCGCCACTAATGCCGGTGTGGAATGCGGGGCGGATGGCAGTGGTGCTGAACGTCGGCACGCTGGTGCAGCCGACGACCAAGGCGCAATATACCGCCAACAGCGTGCGCCTGCCGCCCAAGCTGTTCAGCCATAACGACCAGCAAAGCTACTGGCAGGCCTCCAATCCCGAAGGGGCAACCTCGGGCTGGGGCGGGCGGATCGGCGACCTGTTGCAGTCGGGCAATGGCACCGCCACGCTGACCTGCATCAACGCCACCGGCAATGCGGTGTTCCTGACCGGGCGTCAGGCGATCCAGTACTCGGTCGGCACCACCGGGCCGGTCTCGCTCCTGAACAACGCGACCACTGTGTTCGGCTCGACCACGGCGGCCAGCACGCTGCGCCAGCTGATGCAGGGGACGGGCACCAGCAACTTCATCGCCGAACATGCCACCATCAGCCGCCGCGCGATCGACACCTTTGCCCAGGTGAATTCAGCGCTTGCCACCTCGCCCGCCGCCAACTTTCCGCTGTTCCAGGCGGGCAACCTGTCCGACCAGATGCGCATGGTTGCGCGGATGATCTCGGTCAGCCAGGAACTGGGCGCGCGGCGCCAGATCTTCCTCGTCTCGATCGGCGGCTTCGACCTGCACGACAATCTGCTGGCGCAGCAGCCGGGCCTGTTGACCAACGTCGCCAATGCGATGCGCGCTTTCTATGACACGACGGTGCAGATGGGCATTGCCGACCGGGTGACGGCGTTCACCGCGTCGGACTTTGGCCGCACGCTTGCCTCGAACGATGACGGCTCCGACCATGGCTGGGGCTCGATGCATTTCGTGGTCGGCGGCGCGGTGCGCGGCCAGCAATTCTATGGCACGCCGCCCGCCATCGGCAACAATACGCCCGATGACGTGGGGCAGGGGCGCCTGCTGCCCGGCATTTCGGTTGACCAATATGCATCGACCCTTGCCAGCTGGTTCGGGGTGAGCGGCGGCAACATGTCCACCGTGCTGCCCAATATCGGCAATTACAACCCGTCGAGCTGGAACGTCGGCTTCCTGGGTTAGGCGGGCTGGGTTTCGCGCGCGGCGCCGGTCAGCGAATTGGGGCCGGCGGCGGTGATCTGCACCGGCACCATCGCGCCCATCGCATGGTCGCCCGCCACAATCACCGATTGCAGCCAGGGCGATTTGCCGAGCCGCTGGCCCGGCAGCTTGCCGTCGCGCTCGATCAGCACGTCGCACGTCTTACCCACGCTTGCCGCGTTGAACGCCGCCTGATCGCGGTTGAGCGCGGCCTGAAGCCGTTGCAGCCGCTCATCCATCACCTCTGGCGCGATCTGCTCGGCCATGGTCGCGGCCGGGGTGCCGGGGCGGGGCGAATATTTGAAGCTGAACGCCTGCGCATAGCCAACCGCATCAACCAGCGCCAAGGTCTCGGCGAACTCGGCCTCGCTCTCGCCGGGAAAGCCGACGATGAAATCGCCCGACAGCGCAATGTCGGGCCGCGCCGCGCGCACCCGGTCCAGCAGCCGCAGATAACCGCCCGCGCTATGGCTGCGGTTCATCGCCTTCAGCACCCGGTCGCTGCCCGATTGCACGGGCAGGTGCAGGAACGGCATCAGCTTTTCGATGTCGCGGTGCGCCGCGATCAGCCCGTCGGCCATGTCGTTGGGGTGGCTGGTGGTATAGCGGATGCGCGCCAGCCCCTCGATCCGGTCGAGCGCGGCGATCAGGTCGTGCAGGCCGCGCCCGTCATCGTCCCACGCATTCACATTCTGCCCCAGCAGCGTGATCTCGCGCGCGCCCGCATCGACCAGCGCCTTGGCCTCATCGACGATGGCGGCGAACGGCCGGCTGACTTCGGCGCCGCGCGTATAGGGCACCACGCAATAGGTGCAGAATTTGTCGCACCCTTCCTGCACCGTCAGAAAGGCGGACGGCGGCACCCGGCGGCGGCGGGGCAGGGCGGCGAACTTGCTCTCGGCCGGCATGTCGGTGTCGAGCGCGGCCTGGCCCTTGGCCGCGCGCGCGACGAGGGCGGGCAGGTTATGATAGGCCTGCGGTCCCACCACCACGTCCACTTTGGCACGGGCGATGATTTCCTCGCCCTCTGCCTGGGCTACGCAGCCGGCGACCGCGATCATCGGGTTCTGGCCATGTTTTCGCAGTCGGCCAATGTCCGAATAGACCTTCTCGGTCGCCTTTTCGCGGATGTGGCAGGTGTTCAGAATCACCAGATCGGCGGCGTACGGGTCGTCGGCGGCGGTCAGGCCCTGTTCGGCCATCAGCTCTGCCATCCGGTCGCCGTCATACACGTTCATCTGGCAGCCGAAGCTCTTGACGTGGAAAGTCTTGGGAGGCGCGTTCATCGCCCGCGCTATAGGCGGGTTGGGCGCCAAGGGGAATGGGGCGCTCAGCCTGTCCGGCGCAACTGATCGCGCATCACCTCGACAAAGGCGCGTAGCTTGCGGTCATCGGTGGCGCGGCGGGGGTAATAGAGGAACAGCCCCGGCTCCTCGATCGCAGCCGCCGGCATCACTTCGACCAGCTGCCCCGCGGCCAGATCCGCTGCGACCAGCGGTTCGAATACATAGGCGATGCCGATGCCGGCCAGCGCCAGATCGCGCGCATAGCTGGGGTCGGACACACGCACGGTGCCATTCACTGGCACCACCACGTCTCGTTCGCCGTCAAGCAGCTCCCAGTCATAGACCGCGCCCGAGGCGAGCAACCGGAAACCGATGCAGTTATGCCCGGCCAGATCGTCCAGCATGGTGGGTGTACCTTGCCGGGCAAGATAGGCGGGCGCCGCAACCATCGTCGCGCGAAAGGGCGGCGTCATCCGCACCGCGACCATGTCGTGGGCGATCATCTCGCCCAGCCGGATTCCGGCGTCGAACCGTTCGGCGACGACATCGACCAGCGCATCCTCGCCTACAACTTCCACCGTCAGCCGCGGGTGACGGCGCGCCATTTCGGCCAGGATCGGCGTCAATCCCATGAAAAAGGCAACGCGTGGCGCATTGACGCGGAGCACACCGGTCAGATCGCGCTGATCGGTTTGCAGCCGATCGGCAGCCGCGCCGATCTGGTCAAAGGCATGCTGCGCGACCGCGACGAACGCCTCGCCCGCTTCGGTCAGCGTAACGCTGCGCGTGGTGCGGCGGAACAGCGGGGCGCCCAGCCGCTGCTCGGCGGTGCGGATCGCGTGGCTGACGGCGGAGGTGCCGATGCCCAGTTCGGCGGCTGCCCTTGCAAAGCTGCGGTTGCGTGCGACCGCGAGGACGCTTGGCAGATGGGGAAGCAGCGCGCGATCCATTACTGAATCATATCAAACAGTCTATGTAATTCCAGCCGGATTGTTTGATTTTGTGCCAGGCGCAATACCGATCGCATCAACCGCAAGCCATGGAGATGCGAAATGGTTCACGACGACAAGATCTGGTTCATCACGGGCGCCACGTCCGGTTTCGGCCTGGCGCTCGCGGAAGAAGTGCTGGCGCGCGGTGCGCGTGCGGTGCTGGTCGGCCGCCGCGCGGACCGGCTGGCGGCGCTGGCAATGCCTCACGGCGATCGCGCACTGCCGATCGCGATTGACGTGACGGATGCCGCCGCGCGCAACCGGGCAGTGGCTGAAGCACTGGAAAAATTCGGCCGTATCGACGTGCTTGCCAATATCGCCGGGCGTGGTTCGCTGGGCGCGGTCGAGGAATTCGCTGCTGATCAGCTGCGCGACCAATTGGAGCTGAATTTCTTCGCCGCCGCCGAGCTCACACGCGCGGTGTTGCCGGCGATGCGCGCGCAACGGTCTGGCCACATCCTCAATCTCACCAGTGTCGGCGGGCTGGTCTCGATGGGCGGCTTCGGCGCCTATTGCGCGGCGAAATTCGCACTGGAGGCCTGGAGCGAGGCGCTGCGCGACGAGGTGGCGCCGCTGGGCATCCGGGTGACTCTGGTCGAGCCTGGCGCCTTCCGCACCGAATTTGCCGGTGACGTCAACATGCGCCCGGCGCACCCGATCGCTGCTTATCGCGGCGTGATCGCACCGGTGGAGGATTACCTCTATGGTAGCGCCGGCGCGCAGCCGGGCGACCCGGCAAAGGCCGCGCAGCTGATGATTGCCGTGACCGAGGCGGCATCGGCGCCGATGCGGCTGATGATGGGTGCAGACGCATTCGGCATGTGGGAGCAGACCCTTGTCGCGCGGCTCGCCGACCTCGACACCTGGAAGGCAGCCGGCATCGCAACTGCGTTTGAGCCGGCACTTGCCGACGCCTGAACCGTGCACAAATCGGCCGCGCGATCACCGAAAACCGATCTGGACGAGCCCCCTCCCGTTCGCGGGAGGGGGTAGCTTGGGGCGATCACGCCCTAAAACCGGTGGCGACCCAGCAATTGCAGAATCATTTCCGCAAACAGGCTGTTCGCCCAGGCGAACCACGGGCGGGTGAAGCGGGCGGGATCGTCCTCATCAAACGCTTCGTGCATGAAGCCGGTGCCGGCATCGGTCGCGGCAAGCGTTTTCAGGCACAACGCCACGGTCGCCGGATCGTCGGTCGACAGGGCGCGCACCATCAGCGACATCGGCCAGATCTGGCCCGCGCCGACATGCGGGCCGCCAATCCCGGCGCCTGCGCGCCCGCTGTAGAAATAGGGGTTGGCGCGGCTCCAGGCGCGTGCGGCCGTCCTGCGGAACAGCGGGTCGTTACGCGAACAGGCCCCCAGATAGGCAAGGCTCGACAGGCTGGGGATGTTGGCATCGTCCATGAACAGCGCATTGCCGAAGCCATCGACTTCATAGGCATAGACAATTGCATCGTCCGCCAGCCGCATCGTGCCGTGGGCGGCAAGGGCCGTGCGCAGCTGCCCCGCCAGCTGCCGCGCGGCGGCAGCAAGTGCGGTGTCGCCAGCAGCCAGCTCGGCCAGCGTCGCCAGGTCGCTGAGCGCGCGCACCGCAAAGATGTTGCTGGGGATCAGGAACGGCAGCACGCATGCATCGTCCGATGGTCGGAACATGCTATGGATCAGCCCAACCTTGCGCGATGGCGCGCCATAGCCGTCGCCGGCCAGTGTATCGATCGCCGACAGTGCGCGGCGCTGAAAGCGATAGGGGCCGGCACCCGTCAGGCGCTGCTGCGCGACCAGTGTCTCCACCGCGAGCGCCATCGCCGCGCGCCATTCGGTGTTGAACGGCGCCGCATCGCCAGTGGCGCGCCAGTAATCATGCGCAAGCCGCATCGGGTGGAGCAGCGAATCAACCTCCCATTTGCGCTCCGCAACGCCCGGCTTCATCTCGGTCACGTCGGCGCGTGCCCAGTCCAGGCTGGTCGGGGCTGACGGGTCCGCCATGAAGGCATTGGCATAGGGGTCGATCAGGATCGAGCGGGCATGGCGGCCGATCAGGCCCCGGAACAGCCGGGTCAGCGCTGCATCGCGCGCGGCGAGGTGAAGATAGGGCCGCACCTGGCACGCACTGTCGCGCAGCCACAGGCACGGAATGTCGCCGGTGATGACGACCGTATCAGGCACCTGGTCGCTGCCGCCGAGCGCGACCGTGGTATCGAGCGTGTTGGGAAAGCAGTTGTTCCACAACCGCCGGATCTTGGGGTTGGCGATGCGTGCGGCGATGGCGCTGCGCTCGGCCTCTACCGCCGGGCTGGTGAAGCGCCGGTCGGCTGGGGCGGGGCGATCATCACCCGGCTGCGCGGCCAGCACGCGGCCGAGCGGTGCGGTGGATGCTGCGGCGATGATGCCGCGCCGGGTAAGCGCTGTGGTCACATTCCTGCCGGCCACTCGGGCACGGGCGCGCCATTTGCCATGGCGTCGTGCCCGATGAAGCTGCGCGGCCAGCTGCCCAGATGGCGCGCCAGTGCTTCCTCGATGCGCCGGCGGCTTTCGGCAGCGATTGCCTTGCGCCCGGGGAAGTCGCGCGGGTGGAACGGCTCCAGAAATTCGACCAGCACCGGAAAGGTGCCGGCGCGCGAAAGCAGGCGCACGGCATTGTCCTGCCCGCCCTCGGCGCCGATCCAGCTGATCTCGCGCGCCTCGCGCCCGTACCAGAGCAGCACCGGTTGCACCATCACGCCCGGCGGCGGTGGCTCCAGCACTTTCAGCATCGGCGTCTTGAACGGCAGCAGTGAATAGCCGTCGGTCGTTGTCCCTTCCGGGAACACCGTGACCGACCAGTTCTCGGCCAACGCATCGCGCAGCCGGTTGATCTGGTCTGCCACCCCCAGCCGGTCCTCGCGCGCGACGAACACAGTGCGGTTCTGCCGCGCCAGCCAGCCGACGACGGGCGCGTCGTTGATCTCGGCCTTGGCGACGAAGGCCGTGCCGCTGGTGCCCGCAATCGCCAGGATGTCGATCCAGCTGACATGGTTGGCGATGTAGAACACGTCGCGCTTCAGCGGCGTGCCCGATCGGCTGACCCGCGCGCCGCACAGGCGGCTGGCCATGCCCAGAAACAGGCGCGGAAAAGGCGAGGGCTGGCCGGTCACCCGCCACAGCAGGTGGAACGGCAACACCAGTGCCAGTGCCAGTGCCAGCAGCGCAACCCGGCTCCACAGCCGCACCCAGCCGATCAGGCTGACCGGCGGGCGCTGGCCGGCGGCGGCCAGATCGCGCGGGGTGGGCGGCGCTGCCCCGTCAGGACTTGCGGTCAAGCGCGACCCCGTACAGCTCCATCCGGTGGTCAACCAGGCGGAAACCCAGCCGCTCGGCGATCTGCTTTTGCAGCTGCTCAAGTTCTGGGTCGACGAATTCGATCACCCGGCCGGTCTCCACGTCGATCAGGTGGTCGTGGTGTGCCTCTGGCGCGGGTTCATAGCGGGCGCGGCCGTCGCCGAAATCGTGCCGGTCGAGGATGCCGGCCTCCTCGAACAGGCGGACGGTGCGATAGACGGTGGCGATCGAAATGCCCGGGTCGATGGCGGAGGCGCGCTCATACACTTTTTCGACATCGGGATGGTCGTCCGCGTCGGACAGCACGCGTGCGATCACGCGGCGCTGCTCGGTGATGCGCAACCCCTTTTGATTGCAAAGTGCTTCCAGATCGATCTTGCGCGGCACCGGCCGACTCCTAACCCCGTTGCACCGCGTGTAGCCGAGGGGCGCACATACGAAAAGTGCCCCGCGCGGCTTTCGCGCAGGGCACTTGGGTCAGCTGCGTCAGGTTCAGCGCGTCTTGCGGCGCTTCGTGCCCAGGCCGATCTGCTTGGCGAGGCTGCGGCGCTGCTCGGCATAGTTGGGGGCGACCATCGGATAGTCGGCCGGCAGGTTCCACTTGGCGCGATACTGTTCCGGCGTCATCTTGTAATGCGTCATCAGGTGGCGCTTCAGCATCTTCAGCTTCTTGCCGTCCTCAAGGCAGACAATGTAGTCGGGCTTGATCGACGCGCGGATCGACACGGCCGGCTCCTGCTTGACCTCGGGCTCGACAACCGGGCCATCCAGCCCTTTCAGCGCATTGTGCACATTGGCGATCAGCGTCGGCAGGTCCGACACGGCAACACTGTTGTTGCTGACATGCGCAGCGACGATGTCCGCCGTCAACGTGATCAGCGTTTCCTGCATTTCAGATACATGGTCCACGGGACGCCCCTTTCAACTCTACTGTTCATCGCCAGGCGATGGATGACAACGCTATCGGCCGATATGACAGATGATGCAAGACCTAATGACCAACCGATAAAC
>NZ_JAIESM010000061.1 GCF_019746015.1 Sphingomonas sp.
CCGACGTGATGTTCGTGATCGACGCGAACAAGGAAGAGCTGGCGATCAAGGAAGCCAATACGCTGGGCATTCCGGTGGTCGCGATCCTCGATTCGAACGTCTCGCCCGATGGCATCGCCTTCCCGGTGCCGGCGAACGACGATGCGAGCCGCGCGATCCGTCTCTACTGCGAAGCAATCGCCATTGCCGCCACGCGCGGTGGCCAGGAAGCGCAGGCCCGCTTTGGCGGTGACATCGGCGCGCTGGACGAACCGCTCGCCGAAGAGGCGCTGGAAATCGCTCCCGAGGCGACCGAAATCCACGAGGAAACCGCCAACGACGCCAACGCCTGAACGGCGCCGCGTCGCGGAACTGTAACCTGCGCGGCCTAGTCGCCGCGCTATCCGCTCCGGGCCGGGCGCGCCAATGGGTGTGGCGCCCGCCCGCCGGACAAAGCCTGAGGAAAATGACCATGGCCGAAGTCACTGCCGCACTGGTGAAGGAACTGCGCGAAAAGAGCGGCGCAGGCATGATGGACTGCAAAAAGGCGCTGGCCGAAACCGGCGGCGAGATGGACGCCGCGATGGACTGGCTGCGCACCAAGGGGCTGGCGGCGGCGGCCAAGAAGTCCAGCCGCACGGCGGCCGAAGGGCTGGTCGGCATTGCCGTTGCCGGCACGCGCGGCGCCGCGATCGAAGTGAATTCGGAAACCGACTTCGTGGCGAAGAACGACCAGTTCCAGGCGTTCGTCCGCGAAGCGACCGGCATCGTGCTGGCCGAGGGCGACGACATGGCGGTGATCAAGGCCGCCACCATGGCGTCGGGCAAGTCGGTTGAGGAGCAGCTGACCAACAACATCGCCACCATTGGCGAGAACCAGAATCTGCGCCGTGCGCGCCGGCTGGAAGTGAGCGCGGGCGCGGTTGTGCCCTATGTTCACAATGCCGCCGCCCCGGGCCTGGGCAAGATCGGCGTGCTGGTCGCGCTGGAAAGCACCGCCGGCGCCGATGTGCTGGAGCCGCTGGGCAAGCAGATCGCCATGCACGTGGCCGCTGCCTTCCCGCTCGCGCTGCGCGAAGAGGAGCTGGACGCCGACGTGATCGAGCGCGAGCGCGCGATTGCCACCGAAAAGGCGTCTGAAAGCGGCAAGCCCGCCGACATCATCGCCAAGATGGTGGAGGGTGCGATTGCCAAGTATCGCAAGGAAAATGCGCTGCTCAGCCAGCTGCTGGTGATGGACGGCAAGACCAAGATCGCCGATTTCGTGGCCCAGGCGGCGAAGGCTGCCGGCGCCGACATCCAGCTGACCGACTATGTGCGTTTCCAGCTGGGCGAGGGCATCGAGAAGGAAGCGAGCGATTTCGCGGCCGAAGTCGCCGCCGCCTCGGGCGTGCCGCAGCCCACGGCCTGATCGATCGACACAGCCGGGCCGCCCCACCGGGTGGCCCGGTTTTTTTGTGCCCGCGCGCGATGTGTCGCGCCGGATCGGGCGTTCCCGGCCTGCCATTTGTCGTGCGGCGAAACCGCCTTGCCATCCCCTTGGCAAGGGCGGGCGGCGCGCCTAAGGTCCGGCCCACTTGCCGCCCCCTTTGCCGTGCTGGACCGCGATGACCATTCCCCATTTCAAGCGCATTCTGCTCAAGCTTTCGGGCGAAGTCCTGATGGGGCAGCAGCAGTTCGGCATTGACCCGGGAACCGTGGACCGCGTGGCCGGCGAAATCGCCGCCGCGAAACAGGCCGGGCACGAGCTGTGCGTTGTGGTCGGCGGCGGCAACATCTTCCGGGGCCTGGCGGGTGCCGCCAAGGGCTTTGACCGCACCAGCGCCGATTATATGGGCATGCTGGCAACCGTGATGAACGCGATTGCCGTGCAGAATGCGCTGGAGAAGATGGGCGTTGAAACCCGCGTTCAGTCGGCGATCCCGATGGCCAGCGTGTGCGAGCCCTATATCCGCCGCCGCGCCATCCGGCACATGGAAAAGGGGCGGATCGTGATCTTCGCCGCCGGCACCGGCAACCCGTTCTTCACCACCGACACGGCGGCTGCGCTGCGCGCGGCGGAAATGAACTGCGACGCGCTGTTCAAGGGCACCAGCGTCGACGGTGTCTATACCGCCGACCCCAAGAAGGTGGCGGGTGCCACCCGTTATGAATCGCTGGGGTTCGACCAGGTGCTGGCCGACAATCTGAAGGTCATGGACGCCGCCGCCGTTGCGCTGTGCCGCGAAAACAATATTCCGATCGTTGTCTTCAACATCCGCGACGAGGGCAATATGGCCCGCGTGATGCGCGGTGAGGGGACCGCAACGATCGTCCACACCCTGACGGAGAATTGACGATGGCCGCTTATGACAAGGCCGATATCGAGCGCCGCATGCATGGCGCGGTCGACGCGCTGAAGGGCGATCTGAGCGGCCTGCGCACCGGCCGTGCGAGCATCACCCTGCTCGATCCGGTAACGGTGGAGGTTTATGGCAGCCAAATGCCGGTGAACCAGGTCGCCACTGTCTCCACGCCCGAGCCGCGCCTCATCTCGGTGCAGGTGTGGGACAAGTCCAATGTCGGCTCGGTCGACAAGGCAATCCGCTCGGCGGGCCTTGGCCTCAACCCCATTGTCGACGGGCAGACGCTGCGCATCCCGATCCCCGACCTGACCGAGGAACGGCGCAAGGAACTGGCCAAGCTGGCCGGGCAATATGCCGAGAAGGCGCGCGTCGCCGTGCGCAACGTGCGCCGCGACGGCATGGAAAGCCTGAAAGCCGACGAGAAGAAGAACCTGCTCTCCGAAGACGAGCGCAAGCGCCACGAGACCGAGGTGCAGAAGCTGACCGACAGCGCGATTGCCGATATCGATGCGGCCACCGCGGCCAAGGAAAAGGAAATCCTGGGTAAGTGACGGCGGTGCCGGCCCAGGCGCCCCGCGTGGCGGCGACGGGCGGCGGCACGGATGCAGTGCCGCGCCATGTGGCCATCATCATGGATGGCAATGGCCGCTGGGCAAAGGCGCGCTTCCTGCCCCGGCTCGCCGGGCACAAGGCAGGGGTGGAGGCGGTGCGCCGCATCACCCGCGCTGCGCGCGCGATGGGCATAGAGGCGCTGACGCTCTATGCCTTTTCCTCCGAAAACTGGCGCCGGCCCGCAGAGGAAGTGGGCGACCTGATGGGGCTGCTCAAGCATTTCATCCGCGCCGATCTGGATGAAATGGTGCGCGAAAATGTGCGGCTGAAGGTGATCGGCGATTATCACCGCTTCGGCCCCGACATCGTCTCGCTGGTGGAAGGGGCGCTTGCCCGCACCGCCGCCAATAGCGGGCCGATCCTGGTGATTGCGCTCAATTATGGCGCGCATGCCGAACTGACCGAAGCCGCCCGGCGGCTGGCCGAGCGCGCGGCGGATGGCATGCTGGCGCCGGCAGACATCACCGCCGAGGCGATCGAGGCGGAGCTTGAAACCCGCGATCTGCCGCCGCTTGACCTGCTCATCCGCACGTCTGGCGAGTGCCGGCTGTCCAACTTCCTGCTGTGGCAGGCGGCCTATGCCGAGCTGCTGTTCGTCGACACGCTATGGCCGGATTTCGACGAAGCAGCGCTGCGCCAGGCGATTGCCCAGTTCGGCCGGCGGCAACGGCGCTTTGGCGGGCTGTGAGCGGGGCCGCGCGTCGCCAGGAACTGCTCACCCGGTTCGTCGTGGGGGCAATGCTCGCCGGGGTGGCGCTGGTGGCGCTGAAGCTGGGCGGGGTGCTGTTCTGGCTGCTCTGCGCGGCGCTGTCGCTGGGGGTGCTGCGCGAATGGGCGATGCTCGCGGGTGCCGGCGCCAACACGCGGCGGCTGATGCTGCTCGCGCTGCTGGTGCCGCTGGCCATCCTGTCGCCGTTCGCAATCGTGCCGCCGGTGGCGCATTCGCCCTATTTCCTGGCGCTGGGGCTGATCGGTGGCGCGGCGATGTTTGTCGGCGCCGTCACCCGTCAGGCATTTCTGGCGGGTGGCATCGTCTATGCCGGCCTGCCGGTGCTGGCGCTGCTGCTGATCCGCGATCAGCCGCGCGGGCTGGAATATGCGTTCTGGACGCTGGGGCTGGTGTGGCTGTGCGACATTGGCGCCTATTTCGCCGGCCGCTGGATCGGCGGGGCGCGGCTCGCGCCGGCGATCAGCCCCAACAAGACCTGGGCGGGCGCGCTGGGCGGGATTGCGCTGGCCAGTGCCTTTGGCGCCGCGCTCCACATCTATGCCGGGCTGCCATGGCGGCTGACGCTGGCGAGCCCCGCGCTCGCCATTCTGGCGGAAGGCGGCGATTTGTTCGAAAGCTGGCTGAAACGGCAAGCGGGCGTGAAGGATAGCGGCACGCTCTTGCCCGGCCATGGGGGCTTGCTAGACCGGCTGGACGGGCTGGTGCCGGTGGCGCCGGTGGCGGCAATGCTGGTAATGCTGCCGCAGATCAGGGGATTGTTTTGATGAAGACGGTGACGATTTTGGGCGCAACGGGGTCGATCGGCACCTCGACTCTCGACCTGGTCGAGCGCGCGCCGGAAGCGTTTCAGGTCATTGCCCTTACCGCCAATGGCGATGTCGAAAAGCTGGCGGCTGCTGCCATCCGCACCAATGCCCGCCTGGCCGTGGTGGCGGACGAGCGCTGCTATGATGCGCTTAAGGATCGGCTGGCCGGCACCGGCATTGCGACCGCCGCCGGGGCAGACGCGGTGTGCGAGGCGGCACGGATGGGCGCCGACTGGACGATGGCGGCGATTGTCGGCTGTGCCGGCCTGAAGCCCTCGATCGCGGCGGTGGAGCAGGGCAAGACCGTGGCGCTGGCCAACAAGGAATCGCTGGTTTCCGCCGGCGACGTGATGACGGCCGCCGTCGCCCGCCACGGCGCGACGCTCCTGCCGGTCGATTCAGAGCATAATGCCGTCTATCAATGCTTCGATCACGCCAATCCGGGCCGCGTTGCGCGCGTTATCCTGACCGCGAGCGGTGGCCCGTTCCGCGACACGCCGGCGGAGGCAATGGCGTCGATCACGCCGGCACAGGCAGTGGCGCACCCCAACTGGTCGATGGGGGCGAAGATCAGCGTCGATTCGGCCACGCTGATGAACAAGGGGCTGGAACTGATCGAGGCCTTCCACCTGTTCCCGATCACCGCCGACCAGCTCGATGTGGTCGTCCACCGCCAGTCGGTGGTCCATTCGATGGTCGAATATATCGACGGCTCGGTGCTCGCGCAGCTTGGCACGCCCGATATGCGCACGCCGATTGCCTATACGCTCGCTTGGCCCGACCGGATGACGACGCCCGGCCCCCGGCTCGACCTGGCTGCGGTTGGCCGGCTCGATTTCGACGCGCCCGATTATGCGCGCTTCCCGTGCCTGAAACTGGCGCGCGACTGTCTCAAATCGGGCGGCGCGCGGCCCACTATCCTGAACGCGGCGAACGAAATCGCGGTTGCCGCGTTCCTTGAGGAGCGTGTCGGCTTTCTTGAAATTGCCGCAATCGTTGGGGATACGCTGGAGCGCTACGATCCGGCGTCGCCGGAAACGCTGGACGCGGTGCTGGCGATCGACGCCGAGGCGCGGCGATTGGCGGCAGAGCGTGTGAAGGATTGCGTCGCTTGAATCACTCGCCGGGCCTGTTGCTGACCATCCTGGCCTTTGTGCTGGCGATCGGGCCGCTGATTTTCCTGCACGAGCTGGGGCATTATCTCGCCGGGCGCTGGTTCGGCGTGAAGGCGGAGGAATTCGCCGTCGGCTTCGGCCAGGAAATCGCCGGCTTCACCGACCGGCGCGGCACCAGGTGGAAATTGTGCGCGGTGCCGATCGGCGGTTATGTGCGCTTTGCCGGCGACATGGATGCATCGAGCCGCACCGACCCCGACTGGCTGAACCTGCCACCCGAAGAACGCGCGCGAACTTTCCCGGCCAAGCCTTTGTGGCAAAAGTCGATTATTGTGGCCGCCGGGCCGGTCGCCAATTTCATTATCGCGCTGATCATCTTGGCCGGCTTCGCGCTGGCGGTGGGGCGCGCGGAGATTCCGGCAACCGTGGGCGCGGTGGAGCAGGGGAGCGCGGCCGCGCTGGCGGGCCTTTCTCCAGGTGACCGGATCACCGCGCTGGGCGGGCGGCCGGTCGCAAGTTTCGATGACATGATCCAGTTCGTTCATCTGCGCCCCGGCGCGCGCGTTCAGGTCGATTATGTGCATCAGGGCACGGCGCGCACCGCGATGATCACCATCGGCACGCATGAGCAGAAGGACCGGTTCGGCAACATCGCGCGGATGGGCCGGCTGGGCATCGCGGCGGACGCGGCGGCGATCCGCTATGTGCCGGTCGCGCCCTGGGAAGCGCCCGGCGTCGCCATCGCCAAGATGGGTCAGATCCTGACGATGATGCGCGACGTGATCGGCCAGATCATTCTGGGCGAGCGATCGGTGAAGGAACTGGGCGGCCCGCTGCAGATTGCCAAGGTATCGGGCGAGCAGTTCACGCTGGGCCTGCCGCATTTCGTGTTTTTCGTCGCTTTGGTGTCGATCAACCTTGGCGTCATCAATCTGCTGCCGGTGCCGGTTCTGGATGGCGGGCACCTGCTCTTCTATGCCATTGAGGCGGTGCGGCGGCGCCCGGTCGATCCGCAGGTGATGGAATGGGCGTTCCGGGGTGGTTTGGCGGCCGTTCTGGCGCTGATGCTGATGGTGACGATCAACGATCTGGGCGCTTTTGGCCTGTGGAGCAAATTGGCCGGGTTGATCGGCTAGGCTGGTTGGGGCAGGGACGCGCTCAAAGCATGCGTTGATTTGCCGGGGTGAGGGAAGTCTGTTGGGGTGACATGGTGACGGTTAGCGATTTCTCTGCCTTCGGCTCGCGCGTGACCGGCCTGTTGCTGGCCGGCACGATATTGTCGGGCGTGCCGATGGCGGCCGCCGCGCAAGTTCAACCATCAACGCCACCGCCACCGGTCCCAGTGGCGACGCCAGCCAAGATTGGGGATTCTCAACCCGCTGTCAAGGTCATCCGGTCGCTGCGGGTCGAGGGCTCCCAGCGCATCGAGCCGGAGACGGTGCTCTCCTATACCAAGCTGCGCGTGGGCCAGTCGTTCAACGACGAGACGCTGGACCAGGCGATCAAGGACCTGCTCGCCAGCGAGCTTTTTGCCGATGTGACCATCGACGGCGCGGTGACCGGCGATGTGGTGGTGCGCATCCGCGAAAACCCGATCATCAACCGCGTGCTGTTTGAGGGCAACAAGCGGCTGAAGCAGGACAAGATCGACAAGGAAATCAAGCTCAAGCCGCGCCAGATCTTCACGCGCGCGGCGGTGCGGCAGGACGTGCAGCGCCTGATCGAGCTTTACCGGCGGCAGGGCCGCTTCGCTGCCTCGGTCAGCCCGAAGATGGTGTCGCTGGACCAGAACCGCGTCGACATCATTTTCGAAGTGAACGAGGGGCCGAAGTCCAAGGTTCAGCAGATCAACATCATTGGCAACAACGTGTTCAATGATGCCAAGCTGCGCGCGCAGATGGCCACCAAGCAGGCACGGCTCACCTCGATCCTCAGCTCCAATACCAGCTATGATCAGGACCGTCTGGCCTATGACCAGCAGAAGCTGCGCCAATTCTATCTGACGCAGGGTTATGCCGACTTCAAGGTGACCTCGGCGGTTGCCGAACTGACGCCCGACAAGCGTGACTTCATCATCACTTATGTGGTTGAAGAGGGGAAACGCTACAAGTTTGGCGAAGTCACCGTTGATAGTGACATCCGCGATTTCGACGGCAAGAAGCTGGTAAAGGGCCTCGCGGTGCGCCAGGGGGACTGGTACAACGCGAAGAAGGTTGAGGATACGGTTGAATCGCTCAACAATACCGCCGGCCTTTATGGCTATGCCTTTGCCGATGTGAACCCTGAGTTTGTCCGTGATCCGGACGATCTCACCATGTCGATCAATTTCCACATTGCCCAGGCGCAGCGCACCTATGTCGAACGCGTCGACATCAACGGCAACACGCTGACGCAGGACAAGGTGATCCGCCGCGAAATCCGCCTGACGGAAGGGGATGCGTTCAACCGTTTCCTGGTCAAGCGCTCGCAGGACCGCATCAACTCGCTCGGCTTCTTCCAGGACAAGTTCGAAATCCAGGAAAAGCCCGGCAGCGCGCCCGACCGCATCGTGCTGGAGGCCAATGTCGAGGAGCGCTCCACCGGCGAGCTCAACCTGTCGGTGGGTTTTTCGAGCCTTGAACGCTTCGTGCTCCAGGCAGCAGTCCGTCAGCGCAATTTCCGCGGCAAGGGGCAGGAACTGCGCGCCAATGCCAGCTTCTCGCAATTCTCGCGCGCGCTCGAACTGGGCTTTACCGAGCCCTATCTGTTCGACCGCAATATCGCGCTGGGCTTTGACATTTTCCGCCGTGATTTCCGTAACTTCAACTTCACGGACGCGGCGCGTCGCACCAACTTCCTGCAGACGTCGACCGGGTTCAGCATTCGCGCCGGCGTGCCGCTGACCGAATATTGGTCGTTCACCGCGCGCTATCTGCTGCAGTATGACGAATTGACGCTGGGCCGCGAGTTCCTTGACGTTAACGGCAATTGCGATCCGCTGATCGCCGGCCGGTTCCTGTGCGAGCAGCTGGGCCGGCGCTTCACCTCGGCATTCGGCTACACCCTGTCGTATAACAGCCTGAACAGCGGCCTTTTCCCCACGGCCGGCCGCCGGTTGACGATCAATCAGGACATTGCCGGGCTGGGCGGCGACGTGCGTTACTTGAAGACGCAGTTCAACTTCATCGAATTCAAGAATCTGGGCAGCAACTTCATCCTCTCCTTCTTCATCGAAGGCGGGCATATCATTCCGCTGCAGGGTGAACGCGGACCGGGCATCGACCCCATCCAGATCAACGACCGCTTCTATCTGGGCGAGCCGTTCTTCCGTGGTTTCCAGATCCGCGGCGTTGGCCCGCGCGTGCAGCGCCTGCAGTTCGACCTGAACGGCAATCCGATCGAGGACCGCCGCCAGATTCGGGACGACGCGTTGGGCGGCCGCACCTATTACCATGGGCGCCTCGAGCTGCAGGTGCCGCTCGGCTCTGGCGTGCGCGAGCTGGGTATCCGCCCGTCAATCTATGTCGATTTCGGTGCGCTGTTCGGCATCACACGGCCCCTGCCAACCGCCGTCTTCCCGACGGTTACCGATCCGGTGACCGGGCGGGTGACCGTGCTGCCGCTGCAACGCCCCGATCTCGACCAGACAACGCGGTTGCCGCTGTTTGTGGTGCCGGCGGGTTCGGCGAATGCCGGTGCGCTCACCACCTGCCCGATCGGCTTTTCGGACACGGCGGGTGGCACGTGCACCGGCACGTCGCAGAATCTGGCATCGACCACGCCGGTCGGGCCGTTCCTGGAACGCTTTGCGGGCGATACGCCGCTGCCGCGCGTTACCGTCGGCGTCGGCGCCAACTGGAATTCGCCGTTCGGGCCGCTGCGCATCGACGTTGCCTATGCGCTGATTTCGCGCTTCGGCGATGACCCCAAGCTCATCACTTTTAACGTAGGGACTCAATTCTGATGACTAACTTTCTGAAGGCCACTGCTCTTTCGCTGGCGCTGGTGGGCAGCACCGCATTTGCGACCGCCGCGCAGGCGCAGACGCTGATCGTCGACGTCGAGCAGATTTATCGCGACAGCACCGCTGCCAAGAGCGGCAACCAGCAGCTTGAAGCCAAGTACGGCGCCCGCATCCGCGCCGCGCAGACCAACCTGGATACCGCCGTCAAGGGCTGGAACGACCAGGTGACGGCGGCGAAGGCGGTGGCCAAGCCCAACACCCCGCTGCCGCCGGCGACCGAAAAGGCGCTGACCGACGCGCGCCAGCGGCTGCAGGAAGCCCAGGCGCAGGCGGAAGAGCTGCAGCGCGAGGTGCAGCAGTTGGGCCAATATGTGCAGCTGCAGATTCTCGACAAGCTGCTGCCCATCGCCGAGCAGATCCGCAAGGACCGCAAGGCCAACACGGTCGTCGCGCGGGGCTCGATCCTCGCGTTCGACGCGGCCTATGACATTACGCCGTCGGCCATGCAGCAGCTGAACGCGGCGCTCACCACCGTGTCGATCACCCCGCCGCAGCAACAGCAGCAGCCCGCCGGCACCACGCCGCCCGCGCAGCCGACCACGAAGCAGCCGGCCTCGCGGTGACGGACGGAACCCCCCACGCGCTCGATATCGGGCGCGTGATGGCGGCCCTGCCGCATCGTTA
>NZ_JAIESM010000089.1 GCF_019746015.1 Sphingomonas sp.
AGCTTGCCGTCGAGCGCATAGCGCCGCACTTCGCTTTTCACATCGACCAGATATTCGGCGATGATGATGCCGCCGACAATATTGGCGGTCTCCAGCGTCGCCTTGTCCTCCGGCACCAGTTCACGGATCGCGGGTGCGGCTTCGGCAAGATCGAGCGTTACCAGCCTCAGACGGGGTGCGCCGTTATTGGTCTTGAAGAAGAATCTGGTGCCGACATTGCCGGCAAACGCCCATTCGTAATCCAGCCCCTTGATGAGCGTGCGCGGTTTGGCTCCCGGCTGGCTGAGGTCGACCACGGTAATTTCAAATCGGCGGTCAGTGCCCTCGGTCGTGGTGATTACCAGCCAGCGGCCGTCATCGGTTACCTGCGTCGAATGGCCACGGCGCGGCTTGTCGGGCGTTGCATAGACCAACCGGTCCTCGCTCTGCGGCGTGCCCAGCCGGTGGAAATAGATGGTCTGGTTCTCGTTCACCGCCTGGTAGAGCTTGTCCGCCGGCGGTTCGGGAAAGCGCGAGTAGAAGAAGCCCGAGCCATCCTTTGCCCAGGTGCCCAGCTGGTTCTTCACCCAGTGGATTTCGTCCCCGGTATCCTTGCCGGTCGCAACGTCCAGCACCTTCACCGTGCGCCAGTCGCTGCCGCCATCCTGAATGCCGTAGAGCAGCTTGGTCCCATCGTGCGAGGGGCGCCATTCGGCCAGCGCAGTCGCGCCGTCCTTTGCCCAGCTATTGGGGTCGATCAGCACGCGCTGCGGCCCGTTCAGGCTATCGCGCGCATACAGCCCCGACTGGTTCTGCAAACCCGAATTACGCGTGTAGAAATAGCGGCCGCCCGCCTGCACCGGCACGCCGAACCGCTCATAATTGAACAACGTCTTCAGCCGCAGCCGGAACGTGTCCCGGCCGGGCAACGTGGCGAGATAGGCGCCCGTCACCTGATTTTCAGCGGTGACCCAGGCGCGCACCTCCGGGTCGTTACGCACATCATTTTCCAGCCAGCGATAGGGGTCGGCCACCTTTACCCCGAACTGCTCCTCGACGACATCGACACGGCGGGTCTCGGGATATTTCACAAGCGTCTCCGGCGTGGCGGCGATTGCGGCGGCGGGCAGGAACAGCATCAGCGGCAACAGGCGCATTCACGAACCCCCAAATGGCAAAGGAGCCGCGACCCTATCAGCCGCGACTCCTTTGTGAAGTGCCAATTCGTTGCGCAGCCGCGCGTCGGTTCAGGCGGCTTCGTCGAACGCGTCGTCGTCACTCAGGACCGGGCCGGAGTCCTGGCCCTTGGCCGCCTCGTCACGATCGACGAACTCGATGAATGCCATCGGCGCGGCATCCGACGCGCGCGGGCCGGCCTTGATGATGCGGGTATAGCCGCCATTGCGGTCCGCATAGCGCGCGGCCAGAACGTCGAACAGCTTGGTCAGCTGCGCGTCGTCGAGCAGGCGGGCATGCGCCAGACGACGGTTGGACAGGCCGCCACGCTTGGCGAGCGTCACCAGCTTTTCGACATAGGGGCGAAGTTCCTTCGCCTTGGGCAGCGTGGTTTCGATCTGCTCATGCTTGATGAGCGCAGCCGCCATGTTGCGGAACAGGGCCGCGCGGTGGGCGGAAGTACGGCCAAGCTTGCGGCCGCCGACGCGATGACGCATTTTTCAGTCTCCGTTCGTTCAGGGGCCGTCTTACGGAACCCCGGACCAGGTGGCGCTTTGCAGGGGCCACCCTTACCCTGTCATTTGCCGATGGGCGGGCAGCACGGCCATGCCGCGCCACCCGAACCCGATCAGCCCATGATCTCCTGTTCCAGCTTCTTGGCCATTTCCTCGATATTCTCAGGCGGCCAGCCGGGGATTTCCATGCCGAGACGCAGGCCCATGCTGGACAGCACTTCCTTGATCTCGTTGAGCGACTTGCGCCCGAAATTGGGGGTGCGCAGCATCTCTGCCTCGGTCTTCTGCACCAGATCGCCGATATAGATGATGTTGTCGTTCTTCAGGCAGTTGGCCGAACGCACCGACAGTTCCAGCTCGTCGACCTTCTTCAGCAGATAGCGGTTGATCTGCTGCGTGTCGCCCGCGGCTTCAGCACCCGCCGCCGGCGCCGCGACGCCCGTCGGCACGCTGCGCGCCACCACCGAATCGTCGAAGTGCACGAACAGCGCCAGCTGGTCCTGCAGGATGCGGCCGGCATAGGCCACCGCGTCATCAGGCGTCACCGTGCCGTCGGTCTCGATCGTCAGCGTGAGCTTGTCATAGTCAAGCTCCTGCCCGACGCGGGTGTTCTCGACCTTGTAGCTCACCTGGCGGACGGGCGAATAGAGCGCATCGACCGGGATCAGGCCGATCGGCGCATCGGCGGGGCGGTTGGCCGTCGCCGGGACATAGCCCTTGCCGATATCGGCGGTCAGTTCCATGTTCAGCGTCGCGCCATCGTCCAGGTGGCAGATGACGAGATCGGGGTTCATCACCTCGATATCGCCCGACACGGCAATGTCACCCGCCTTGACTTCGGCCGGACCGGTGGCCGACAGCTGCAGCCGCTTCGGCCCTTCGCCCTGCATCTTCAGGGCGATCTGCTTCACGTTCAGAACGATGTCGGTCACGTCCTCGCGCACACCGGCAAGCGAGGAGAATTCGTGCAGCACATTCTCGATCTTGATCGAGGTAACGGCCGCACCCTGCAGCGACGACAGCAGCACACGGCGCAGCGCGTTGCCAAGCGTCAGGCCGAAGCCGCGCTCCAGCGGCTCGGCGACGAAGGTCCCCTTGCGCTTGCCGTCCCCGCTGGGCTTGCGCTCAAGCGCGTTGGGCTTCTTCAGTTCCTGCCAGTTCTTTGCATTGACGGACACGGGCTTCCCCTAATGATGCGCAGGGCTGGGCGGAGCCCCGCAGGGTGTCGGGCGGGCGACGGCGGGCGATGAAGCCGACGCGCCAGCGCCGCAAAAATCAGACGCGGCGACGCTTCGACGGACGCACGCCATTGTGCGGGATCGAGGTAACGTCGCGGATCGACGTGATCTGGAAGCCCACCGCCTGCAGCGCGCGCAGCGCCGACTCGCGGCCCGAGCCCGGACCCTTCACTTCCACTTCCAGCGTGCGCACGCCATGCTCGGCCGCCTTGCGGCCGGCATCTTCGGCGGCCACCTGGGCGGCATAGGGCGTCGACTTGCGGCTACCCTTGAAGCCCATCATCCCGGCGGACGACCACGAAATCGCGTTGCCCTGGGCATCGGTGATCGTGATCATGGTGTTGTTGAAGCTGGCGTTCACATGCGCGACGCCCGACGTGATGTTCTTGCGTTCGCGCCGACGAATGCGCTGCGGTTCGCGTGCCATATCGGTTTCCTGACCTTGCTGAGCCTGTTGGGCTTACTTCTTCTTGCCGGCGATCGGCTTGGCCTTGCCCTTGCGGGTGCGCGCATTGGTGTGCGTGCGCTGGCCACGAACCGGCAGGCCCTTGCGATGGCGCAGGCCGCGATAGCAGGCCAGGTCCATCAGCCGCTTGATGTTCACCGCAGTCTCGCGGCGCAGATCGCCCTCCACGGTGTGATCGGCGTCGATGGTCTCGCGGATCTGCAGCACTTCCTGGTCGGACAGGTCCTGCACGCGGCGCTCCGGCGTAATGCCCAGCTTTTCCGTGATCTGCTTGGCCTTGAACGGGCCGATGCCGTGGATATAGGTCAGCGCGATCACCACGCGCTTGTTGGTCGGGATGTTGACGCCCGCAATACGTGCCATGTAGCGTAATCTCCTGCTCCACAGGCCGGGGCATGGCTGCACCCGTCCCATCTCATCGCGTTGTTTTCCTAAACGCGCGCGGGCGGCGGGCGCTGTGGCGCGCCGCCGTCCTCGGTCGTCGTTGGAAGACGGGCCGGATAGACCCCGAGTCGATGGCTGTCAAGCGGCGATCGCAGCGCCTTGCCGCTTGCACAGCACCGCCGGCGGGCACATTATGGCCACGGCTTCCGCAAGGGAGGGACGCGCGATGCCCTGGCTGTTCATGCTGTTCCTGTCGGTTCATGTTGCGGCCGGCACGGTTGCGCTGATCAGCGTCTGGGCCGCGCTGTTCACGCGCAAGGGCGGCGATGGCCACCGCTATTGGGGAAAGCTGTTCACTGCGGCGATTTACTGGGCCGCGGCGATGGCGCTCGGCATGGGCACGCTGTCGCTGCGCTGGCCGCTCGCCATGCATGAGGGGCTGACCGATGCGGCGCTCTATCGCGGCCTGCTGGGCTGGATGATGCTCTATCTGGGCGTGCTGGTGATCAACATGACCTATTATGGCCGCCAGATGATCATCAACAAGCGCGACCACCGCGCCAACCGGCGCTGGCCGATGGTGGCGCTCCAGTTTCTGGTCCTCGGGCTGGGCGCCACCTGCCTGGTGCAGGGCATCACGCTCGCCCAGCCGCTGATGGTGGTGGTATCGGTGATCGGGTTCGGCACCACGCTCACCTATTTGTGGTACATCTATCGCGGCGAGGTGCCGCGCGGCGCCTATATCCTGGAACATCTGAAGGCGATGTGCGCGACGGGGATCGCCGCCTATACCGCGTTTCTATCCGTGGGCCTCATCCGCATGTTCCCCGCCCACGCCTTCAACCCGTGGATCTGGGCGCTGCCGACGGTCATCGGCATGGGGTTCATCATTTATTTCCTTCGGCTCTATGCCTTGCCCAAGCCCGTGAGCAGCGAGCGCCGGCAGATGGAGCACGCGTAGAATTGGTTTCAGCTTGGCTGGAACGGTGACGGCACCGGCCCGCTCCCCCACCCGGCCACCCACAAGATACTGCCGTTGGGTGGCCGGGTGGGGGAGCGGGCTGGCGCCGCTTCAACCACATTTAAGAGCACGCCTAAGGCGCTGGCGCTTCCGCCGCTGCCTTCAGATGGGCAAGCTGCACCGCCAGCACCGCGTCCACCTTCGTTGCCATCGCTTCTGCGCCGCCGCGCACAAAGCCGCCAACCACATAGCTGAGCTTGACCACGGTCGCCTGCTCGCCCTGCCGCTGCAAAGTCAGCGTCAAGGCACCCGTTACGCCTTCGGCCTGCAGCGGCCCCAGCGCGGCGTGCAGGCGCAGCGCCCGCCCGGGTTCGACATAGACGACATGCCCATGCTCGACGCTGCCCTTGCCCGGCAGCTTCTCGCAGAAACAGCCGGTTGCCTGTGCATCAAGGTAGAGATTGGCGCTGTCGCCCGAATAGGTGTGCTCCTTGTCCCACCATTTCTGGGGGCTGCGCAGCACGTCCCAAACTGCGTCGGGCGCGGCGTCGATCGTTATCGTCTGGCTGATTTCGAACCCGGCCGGCGTTGCCTGCACGACGTCTGCCGATGCCGGCGTCGAACAGGCCAGGGCGGCGATGGCGAACAGTGCAAGGCGCATGCGAAGGCCCTCCCCTCGCCTGCTTTTAGCGCCGCTGCGGCCACACCGGCAAGCGTGCCGGGCCCCGGCGGGTCGCTCAGTTCGCTGTATCCAGGATCGCCTCGATCTCGCGCGTTACGTGATCGATATCGGCCATGCCGTCCACCCGGCGGACCAGCCCGCGCGCTTCATAAATGGGCAGGATCGGCGCGGTCTTGGCGCGATATTCGGCCAGGCGGGTGCGCACCGTTTCCTCATTGTCGTCGGCACGGCGCTTGAAGTCGGTCGACCCGCAGACATCGCACACCCCATCGACGCGAGGCCGATTGAAGCTGTCGTGATAGTTGGTGCCGCACTTGGCACAGGCAAAACGGCCGGTGATGCGCTTGACCAGCGCCTCCTCGTCCACGTCCAATTCGATGACATGATCGAGCCGCCGCCCGCGCGCGCCCAGCAGTTCGTCCAGCGAATGAGCCTGTGCGGCGGTGCGGGGATAGCCGTCGAAGATCACGCCGCCTTGCGTGTCGGCCTCGTCCAGCCGCTCACCGATGATGCCGGAGACGATGTCGTCAGACACCAGCTCGCCCGCCTCCATCACGGCCTTGGCCTTCAGCCCAATCGCGGTCCCGGCTTTGACCGCTGCACGCAGCATGTCGCCCGTGGACAGCTGCACCATGCCGCGATCGGCCTGCAGCCGCCCGGCCTGGGTGCCCTTGCCCGCCCCCGGCGGCCCAAGCAAGATGATGTTCAACGCCCCCATCCTCTCATCCCTGCCGCTGCGTTAGCGCAGTCGGCCGCCCTTCAGCTTCGCTTTCTTGATCAAATCGCCATATTGATGCGCAAGCAAGTGGCTTTGGATCTGGGTGACCGTATCCATGGTGACGTTGACCACGATCAACAGGCTGGTCCCGCCCAGATAGAAGGGGATCGACAGCGCCGACACCAGATATTCCGGCACCAGGCAGATGACGGCCAGATAGGCCGCGCCGATCACGGTGATGCGGGTGAGCACATAGTCGAAATAGATTTCGGTGTTCTTGCCCGGGCGGATGCCCGGAATGAACCCGCCATGGCGCTTCAGATTGTCGGCCGTCTCTTCAGGATTGAACACCACGGCGGTGTAGAAGAACGAAAAGAAGACGATGCCCGCACCATAGAGCAGCATGTACACGAGCGAGCCATGCTGCAGATACTGGTTGACGGTGATTATCGCGTCCGACCACCAGTTATTGCCCTTGGCGAGGTTGCCGGCAAATTGCGTCACGGTGAGCGGCAGCAGCAGCAGCGACGAGGCGAAGATCGGCGGAATGACGCCCGCCGTGTTGAGCTTCAGCGGCAAATGGCTGCGATCGGCCTGCATGCCGGTGCGCGTCTGGCGCTTGGGATACTGGATCAGGATGCGGCGCTGGGCGCGCTCCATGAAGCAGATGAACAGCACCAGGATGACGACCGCCACGATGATGCCGGTCAGCTTGAACCCGTCCATTTCGCCGGTGCGGCCCTGTTGGAACAGGTTGTAAAGTGTGGTCGGCAGGTTGGCGACAATGCCCGACATGATGATGAGCGAAACGCCATTGCCGATGCCGCGGCTGGTGATCTGCTCCCCCAGCCACATCAGGAACATCGTGCCGCCCAGCAGCGAGATCACCGCGGTGATGCGGAACATGAGGCCGGGCTCCACCACGGCGCCGCCTGCTTCCAGGCTGACCGCGACGAACCAGCCCTGCAACAGGGTGAGCGCGACCGTGCCATAGCGGGTATATTGGTTCAGCCGCTTGCGCCCGCTTTCACCCTCTTTCTTGATCGCGTTGAGCGTGGGGCTGAGCGAGGTCGACAGCTGCACCACGATCGACGCGGTGATATAGGGCATGATGCCGAGCGTGATGAGGCTCGCGCGCTTCAACGCCCCGCCGGAGAAATTGTTGAACAGGTCGAGCACGCCGCCCGAGGTGCGCTCCGCCAGTGCCGCAAGGCCGACCGGGTCGATCCCGGGCAGCGGTACATAGCTGATGAAGCGAAAGACGATCAGCGCCCCGATCGTAAACCAAAGGCGCTTGCGCAGATCGGTTGCCTGGGCGAACTTTGCCAGGCTGATGCTGTTTGCCATTTGCTCGGCTGCGGATGCCATTCACACTCGTCCTGATACTATGGCCGCGTAACGGCCCGACGCCGCTGATATAGGGCGGCGTGCGCGCTTGTCTAATCCGCTTGTCGATCGACGGGCGCCGAAACGACAAACGGCGGGGTTTCCCCCGCCGTTCCGGTTCAGGCCTGCTTGGCCCGCTTGGCGTCGCGCACGCTGTTCTTCTTGGCTGCGGCCTTCTCGGCGCGCGGCACGACATGGATCACCTCAACGGTGCCGCCCAGCTTCTCGACCGCCTCGATCGCGCCCTTCGACGCGCCGGCAACGGTGAAGCTCAGCTTGGTGCTGAACGCGCCCTTGGCGAGCAGGCGCACACCATCCTTGCCACCACGGGCAAGGCCGGCGGCCTGCAGCGCGGCATGGTCCAGCGTGGCGCCGGCGGCAATCTTGCCCGCCTCGACCGCCTTCTGGATCGCGCCCAGATTCACCTCGGCATAATCCTTGGCGAAGATGTTGTTGAAGCCGCGCTTGGGCAGGCGCATGTGCAGCGGCATCTGGCCGCCTTCAAAGCCCTTGATCGAGACGCCTTCGCGGCTCTTCTGGCCCTTCTGGCCCCGGCCAGCGGTCTTGCCCTTGCCCGAGCCGATGCCCCGGCCGACACGCATGCGCCCCTTGCGGGCGCCGTCATTGTCACGCAGTTCGTTCAGTTTCATGTCTTTGCACTCGCTTTCGCTTTTGTCGCGCTGTGGGAAAGGCGTTTAGCCTTCCACCTGCACCATATGGGCAACCTTGCGGATCATGCCCCGCACTTCGGGGGTATCCTCAAGCTCGCTCACGCGGTGCATCTTGTTCAGGCCCAGGCCGATCAGCGTCGCGCGCTGGTCCTTGGTCCGGCGGATCGGCGATCCGGTCTGCTTGATCTTGATCGTCGCCATGCTGCTTACTCCACAATCGCCGCAGCGTCGGCCTCGGCCGCTGCCTTGTCGGCGCCGCCGCGACCCAGCAGGTCGGCAATCTTCTTGCCACGCCGCTGCGCCACTGCCTTGGGCGAGGTCTGGGTGCCCAGCGCCTCGAAGGTCGCGCGGATCATGTTATAGGGGTTGGAGGTGCCGACCGACTTGGTCACCACATCGGCCACGCCCAGCGATTCGAACACCGCGCGCATCGGGCCGCCGGCGATGATGCCGGTGCCCTGCGGCGCCGACCGCAGCGTGACGCGACCCGCACCGAAATGGCCGTTGCCATCATGGTGCAGCGTGCGGCCTTCCTTCAGCGGCACGCGGACCATCGCCTTCTTGGCAGCCGCCGTCGCCTTGGCAATCGCCTCGGGCACTTCGCGGGCCTTGCCATGGCCGAAGCCTGCGCGACCCTTGCCGTCGCCGACCACGACGAGGGCTGCAAAGCCGAAGCGCTTGCCGCCCTTCACCGTCTTCGACACGCGGTTGATGTGGACGAGCTTTTCGATCAGCTCTTCGCCGGTTTCCTCACGACGTTCGTCGCGACGGCCACGGCCATCACGCGCGCCACGCCCGCGACCGTCACCGCGCTCGCCGCCACGGCCACGGCCGCGGCCACGCCCGCCTTCGCGGCCCTCGGTTGCGCCTTCGGCGCCTGCGTTCAGCAGTTCATCGGCCATTGCTTAAAACTCCAGTCCAGCTTCGCGCGCGGCTTGCGCCAGCGCCTTCACGCGGCCGTGGAACAGGAAGCCGCCACGGTCGAACACGACCTTGGTGACACCCGCTTCCTTGGCCTTTTCCGCCACGCGCTTGCCGACTTCCGAAGCCGCCGCAATGTTCGCGCCGCTGGTGCCGCGCAGGGCCTGCTCCAGCGTGGAGGCGGAAGCGATCGTGCGGCCTTCGGCGTCGTCGATCACCTGCGCATAGATATGCTTGCCCGAACGGTGCACGGACAAACGGGGACGGCCCGACCCACGCGCGCGAAGCGCAGTGCGGTTGCGGCGGCGGCGCTTTTCGAAAAGCGACATTCCCTTGGTCGACATCACTTCTTCTTCCCTTCCTTGCGGAAGATGAACTCGCCGCGGTACTTGATGCCCTTGCCCTTGTACGGCTCGGGCTTGCGCCAACGGCGGATTTCCGCTGCCACCTGGCCAACCTTCTGCTTGTCGATGCCCGAAATCTCGACCGTGGTCTGGTCGGGCGTCTTGATTTCGACGCCTTCGGGGATCGCATAGTTGACGTGGTGGCTATAGCCCAGCTGCAGGTTCAGCGTGCGGCCCTGGGCCGCCGCGCGATAACCGACGCCGGTGATTTCCAGCACCTTCGAAAAGCCCGTGGTCACCCCGGTCATCAGGTTGGCGACCATCGTGCGCTGCATGCCCCAAAAGGCACGGGCGCGCTTGCCGTCGTTGGCCGGCTTCACCGTGATTGCGCCATCTTCAAGCGCGTAGACGATCTCGTTCACCGTCGGCATCGACAGCGTCCCCTTGGGGCCTTTCACCGAGATGATACCGTCGGCGATGGTGGCGGTAACGCCAGCCGGAATCGCCACGGCCTTCTTGCCAATGCGGCTCATCAGAACACCTCCGCCAGCACTTCGCCGCCGACATTCTCAGCGCGCGCCTCGGTGTCCGAGAGCACGCCCTTGGGCGTCGAGACGATGGTGATGCCCAGCCCGTTCATCACGCGCGGCAGTTCCTGTGCGCCCGAATAAACGCGGCGACCAGGCTTCGACACGCGCGCGACATGCTTGATCGCGGGCTGGCCTTCGAAGTATTTCAGCTCGATCCGGATTGCCTTGGCGGGGCCGGCGGCCTCCTCGGCATAACCACGGATATAGCCTTCGCGCTGCAGCACATCGAGCACGCGGACGCGCAGCTTCGACGCCGGCGTCAGCACGCTGTCCTTGCGGGCGCGCTGGCCGTTGC
>NZ_JAIESM010000044.1 GCF_019746015.1 Sphingomonas sp.
CCCGGCCGCCGGCGCGCACGGTGGCGCCGGTGCCCACCACGGCCCCCGCACCCGGCGCTGGCATTGCGAGCGCCGTGCTGGCCGGCATTGTCGCCGGGCCGCCGGTTGCGACGCTGCCCATCGATGACCGCCAGGCGGCGCAGGCGCTGGCGGCGTTTCGCACCTCCTGCCCCGCGCTCACCCGCCGCGCCGACCCGTCCGGGCTTACCCGCCCGGCCGACTGGCAGGGCGCCTGCGCGGCCGCCGCCAGCGCCGGCGGCGATGCCAAGGGCTTCTTCACCCGCTGGTTCGAAGCGGTGCAGGTGGGCGATGGCCGCGCCTATGCGACCGGCTATTATGAGCCCGAAATTCGCGGGTCGCGCACCCGCCGGCCGGGCTATGAAGTGCCGATTTACGGCCGCCCCGCTGATCTGATCGAGGCTGATCTAGGGCTGTTTTCCGATGCGCTGAAGGGCAAGCGCATCCGGGGCCGCATCGACGGGCAGAATTTCGTGCCTTATTTCGACCGTGCGGCGATCGATCAGGGCGCGCTCGCCGAACGCGCGCCGATCATCGCCTGGGCGGCGGACCCGGTGGAGCTGTTCTTCCTCCAGATTCAGGGGTCGGGCCGGTTGCGGCTGGCCGAGGGCGGCATCCTGCGGCTGAACTATGACAGCCAGAATGGCCGCGATTACACCGGCATCGGCGCGCTGCTGCGCGACCGGGGGCTGCTGGCGCCCGGCCAGGCCTCGATGCAGGGAATCATGGCATGGCTGCGCGCCAACCCCGAACAGGGCGTGCAGGTGATGCGCGAGAACAAGAGCTATGTCTTCTTCCGCGAATCGGCCGGCCCGCCGCAGGGCGCGCTGGGCTATGCGGTGACGGGCGGCGTCAGCGCGGCGGCCGACCCGCGCTTCGTGCCGCTGGGTGCGCCCGTCTTCCTGTCGCTCGACCGGGCCGAGGCGAGCGGTATCTGGATCGCGCAGGACACGGGCGGCGCGATCAAAGGGGCCAACCGGTTCGACACCTATTGGGGCGCGGGCGACGAAGCCCGCACCATCGCCGGCGGCATGAGCGCGCGCGGCGGCGCCTTTCTGCTGCTGCCGCAGGGGACGGTCGCGCGGCTGAACGCGGGCAATGGCGGGCCGGCGACTCAGCGCTGAGGAACGCGCGCTGTGGCGGCGGGTGGCGGCAACCGTCACCCCGCTCGCCCCGGCGGCACCGCTGACCGACGATGCGCCCCCGCTGCCCCCGGCACCCGCGCCGAAGCAGCCCAAGCTACACCCGCTCGATCCGCCGCGCCCGCGCCCCGCCCCGCCGCGTGCGCCCGGCGTCACGCTCGACGGCGGGTGGGACCGGCGGCTGGCCAAGGGGATCGTCGCGCCCGATGCCAGCATCGACCTGCACGGCCACAGCCTGGACAGCGCGCACCATCTGCTCGACCTGACGCTGGAGCGGGCGATCCGGCGCGGTGACCGGCTGCTGCTGGTGATTACCGGCCGGCCGCCGCGCGCCGACAGCGAGCGGCCGCACGCGCGCGGGCGCATCCGCGCGAGCATCGCCGACTGGCTGGCCGCCTCGCGCCATGCCGGACAGATCGCCGCCATCCGCCCGGCGCACCCGCGCCATGGTGGTGCCGGGGCGCTTTATCTTGTGCTGCGCCGTCCCAGATCGCCCAATTAATTAACCTTTAGCTGCGAATGTTTTGCATCGCGTCCCGACACTTAGGTCGGGCGCACGCCAAGGGTTCGCGTAACCGATGCACGCCGCGTCGCTCAAGAGCCGCGCCATCATGTTCGCTTTGCTGGCGGGCATGGTTGCCTTCGTGCTCGCGCTCGCGGCGACCTATGACGGCAGCCTGAGCTGGATGGGCCTGAGCAATGCGCTGATCCCGGCGATCATCTGCGCGACCCTGTGCTGGGCATCGGCGCAGCGCCAGCTGTCGACCGTTGCCGCCGCCATCGATGCTGCCGTCGACCGCATCAAATCGGCATCCGAAGGCGATCTGGAAGGCCCGACGCCACCCGAAATCGGCCAGCATATTCCCCAGCTTGGCAGCGCGATGGAGCGGCTGTTCGCCCAGATCGGCGCCAATCTGGAAAGCGTCCACCGCCTCGCGCTGTTCGACAGCGTGACCGGGTTGCCCAACCGTACCCATTTCCGCCGGAGTTGCGAGCGGATGCTCTCCGGCCTGCCGCCGGGTCAGCATGCCGCGCTGCTGTTCATCGATCTGGATCGCTTCAAGATCGTGAACGACACCATGGGGCACGCAATGGGCGACATGCTGCTGGGCATGGTCGCCAATCGTCTTCGTGCGGTCAGCGAACGGCTATGCACCGATAATGCACTGGCCGCGCCGCTGATCGGGCGGCTGGCGGGCGACGAATTCACGATCTTCTTTCCTGATGTGCTGGTGCCGGAACTGGCCGGGCGGATCGGGCGCGGCGTGCTCTATGCGCTCAGCGAACCCTTCGACCTGAACGGCAATGAAGTGGAAATCGGCGCCTCGATCGGCATTGCGCTGCGGCCCGACCATGGCACCTCGCTGACCGACCTGATGCGCGCGGCCGATGCCGCCATGTATCACGCCAAGGAGCGCGGGCGCGGGCGCGTGGAATATTTCACCGAGGCGCTGGCCGCCGAACTGGCCGACCGCGCCCAGCTGGAAAACGACCTGCGCGAGGCGATCGAGCGCGACCAGTTCGCGCTGGTGTTCCAGCCCCAGATCAGCAGCACCGATGGCCGGATGGTGGTGGCAGAGGCGCTGCTGCGCTGGGCGCATCCGCGTTTTGGCCTGAAACTGCCCGGCAGCTTCATCAAGCGGGCCGAGGAAACCGGCATGATCGTGGAAATCGGGGACTGGGTGATCGACACCGTCGCCGGCACCATCAGCCGCTGGCACGCGGCCGGCCACACCCACCGGCTGGCGATCAATGTCAGCCCGCGCCAGATTGACCATGCCGGTTTCTTCCGCCGCCTGCGCGAGGCGCTGCGTGCGGCCGGTGCGCCGGCACGGCTGCTTGAACTGGAAATCACCGAGACGATGGCGATGCATTGCGGCGAGGAGACGCTGAACGCCATTGCCGCGCTGCGCGCCGATGGTGCGACGATCGCGATCGACGATTTCGGCACCGGCTATTCCAACCTGGCCCGCCTGCGCGACCTGCCGGTCGACCGGGTGAAGATAGACCGCAGCCTGGTCGAGCATATCGCCACCAAGGCGCAGGCGCGCACCATCGTGCAGGCGGTGATCGGCCTGATCCACGGGCTGGACTGCGAGGCGGTCGCCGAAGGCGTGGAGACCGAGGCACAGGCAGAGGTGCTGCGCGTCATCGGCTGCGACGTGATCCAGGGCTATGCCATTGCCCAGCCGATGGCCGAGGCCGCGCTGATGCAATGGGCGCAAACGCCCGTGCGCGCGGCGGCGGGGTAGGCGCTTAAGCCCCTCCCCTTCAGGGGAGGGGTTTGGGGTGGGGCGTCCCGTCCAGCGCCACGCCCGTTGGATAGGCCCCACCCCCGGCCCCTCCCCTGAAGGGGAGGGGTGGTATCAGCCGTTGAGCGCAGCCTTTGCGATGTCGGTGTAGATATCGGCCAGCGCGTAGAGGTCGGCAATCGCCACCGCCTCGTCCAGCTTGTGCATCGTGGCGTTGACCAGCCCGAACTCGACGACCGGGCACAGCGCCGACAGGAAGCGCGCGTCGGAGGTGCCGCCGCTGGTCGACAATTCGGGCGACAGGCCGGTGTGCGCGGCAATCGCGCCGGCGACGAGCGTGGAAAAATCGCCGGGCGGGGTGAAAAAGGCCTCACCCGAAATGCGCGGCGTCACCACGGCACCGGGCGCATGTTCCGCCACGATCTCGGCGATCCGGCGGGCAAGCGCCTCACCCCGGTGCAGCGCATTGAAGCGGATCGACAGCCGCGCCCGCGCCGCCGCCGGAATGACGTTGGTCACCGGATTGCCCACCTCCAGATCGGTGATCTCGATGTTGGAGGGCTGGAACCAGTCAGTGCCTTCGTCCAGCGTGATCGCGTCGATCGCGGCCAGCGCGCGCACCAGCCGCGGCACCGGATTGTCGGCCAGGTGGGGATAGGCGACATGGCCCTGCTTGCCGGGCACCTCGATCCAGATGTTCACCGATCCGCGCCGGCCGATCTTGATCATGTCGCCCAGCCGGTTGACCGAGGTCGGCTCCCCCACCAGGCACAGATCGGGCTTCAGCCCCCGCGCGGCCATCCGCTCGATCAGTGCGCGGGTGCCGAACACCGCCGGGCCTTCCTCGTCGCCGGTGATGATCAGGCTCACTGTGCCCGCCCCGGCCGGCACGCGCGCGGCGGCCGCGACGAAGGCGGCAATCGCGCCCTTCATGTCCACCGCACCCCGCCCGTGGAGCAGCTCGCCGCGCAGCTCGGCCTGGAAGGGATCGCTCGCCCAGCCGGCGCCCGGCGGCACCACGTCCAGATGCCCGGCAAAGGCAAAGTGGCGCCCGCCGCTGCCGCGCACCGCCAGCAGGTTTTCAACCGGCCCGTCGGGCGCTTCCCCGGCCACGAAGCGCTCGACCGCGAAGCCGAGCGGGGTGAGGGCTGCCTCCAGCACGTCGAACACGGCGCCGCGCGCGGGCGTGATGCTGTTGCAGTCAATCAGCGCCTTGGTGAGCGCGAGCGGATCGGGCAAAGTGGTGGCGGTCATCGGGAGACAGTCCTTGCCCAAGCTCGACCTCGCATCAATCCCCCAGAGCAATGCCACCGGCTATCCGCCGCCATTCGATGCGGCGGTGGCCGGGCGCTGGTGGCGCCGCCTCGCGCCCGCCGGCGGGCTCACTGCATTCGGCGCAAGCCATGTCGTGCTGAAGCCTGGCGCCTGGTCCTCCCAGCGCCACTGGCACAATGGCGAGGATGAATTGCTGGTGATGATCGCGGGCGAGGCGGTGCTGGTGGAAGATGGCGGCGAAACACTGCTCCGCGCCGGCGACATTGCCAGCTTTGCGATGGGGGCGGGCAATGGCCATCATCTGATCAACCGCAGCGCGGCCGACTGCGCCTTTGTGGTGGTGAGCGCTGGCGACCGCGCGGCCGGTGGCGGCTATTCGGACATCGACATGCTGTTCACCGCCGACGCCTATACCCATAAGGACGGCACGCCCTATCCCACCGATCGGATTGCGTGAGGCTTAGACTTTGATTCGAAATTCGCGAAAGAGCGAATTTCGAGGCGGCACCAGCCCGCTCCCCCGCCCGGCCACCCACGAGAGTAACCTGAATGGGTGGCCGGGCGGGGGAGCGGGCTGGCGCCGGACTATCCGAAACGGCGTTTCGGATCAGACGCTTAGGCCTCGCTCGGCTCGTAGCGGTCGATCACCCAGGGTTCCTCGGCGGCGGCGGCGATCCACTCCGCCATCCAGGGATGGGCATAGATCGCGTCGACATAGTCATGCGCGAATTCGGGCACGGCCAGCTGGTGCGTCACGATCCGCGTGCAGACGGGGGCATACATGATGTCGGCGGCGCCGAACGCGCCGAACAGAAACGGCCCGCCCCCGCCAAAGCGCCGCCGCGCCTCCGCCCAGAGCTCGACGATCCGATCAACATCGGCGCGCACATCGGGCGAGGGGTCGCGCTTGGGATAGGTGCGGCGCAGGTGCATGGGGCAGGCGCGGCGCAGCGGCAGGAAGCCCGAATGCATCTCGCCCGCCATCGACCGGGCAAGCGCGCGCGCTGCCGGTTCGGCGGGCCAGAACCGCGCCTGGCCGGTGCGGTCGGCCAGATAATCGATAATCGCCAGGCTGCCCCAGACCGGAATGTCGCCATCCCACAAAATGGGCACCATGCCGTTCGACGCGGCGAGATCAGGCTCCGTCCGGCGGCGGTCCCAATCGGCATCGAACAGCGGCACGACGACTTCATCGAACGGCAGGCCGGACAGCTTCGCCGCCAGCCAGCCGCGCAACGACCATGAAGAATAGGCCCGGTTGCCGATGATGATCTTCATGGACGTCAAGATAGGCTGACACTCGCCGCCGGTCCACCTGCTTTTGCAGCGCGGCGTAAAGGGGTCAGCTGACCGCCGCGATCACCGCCGCGCGCAGCTCGGCAATGCCCAGCCCCGTCTCGCTGGAGGTGGCCATGATGTGCGGGTGCGCGGCGGGGCGTTTGCGCGCCTCGGCCGCGACTGCCTCGGTCACGGTGGCAAGATCGGTCGGCTTGATCTTGTCGGCCTTGGTCAGCACCAGGTGATAGCTGACGGCGGCCTTGTCGAGCATGTCGAGCATGTCGGTGTCGACCGGCTTGATGCCGTGGCGCGCGTCGATCAGCACCAGCGCCCGCTTCAGCACCTGCCGCCCGCGCAGATAGTCATTCACCAGAAAGCGCCATTTCTTCACCATCGCCGGCGGTGCCTTGGCAAAGCCATAGCCCGGCATGTCGACCAGCCGCAGCCGGGGCGGGGCGCCGGCGCCGACATCAAAGAAGTTCAGCTCCTGCGTGCGGCCCGGCGTGTTCGACGTGCGGGCAAGCGCATTGCGCCCGGTCAGCGCGTTGAGCAGCGACGATTTGCCCACGTTGGAGCGGCCGGCAAAGGCAATCTCCGGCGCCACCGGATCGGGCAGAAAGGCCAGCCCCGGCGCCGATTTCAGAAAGCTGATGGGGCCGGCGAAAATCTTGCGGGCCGCCTCGACCGCGTCGTCCTCCTCGCTCATTTGACGGGCGCCAGCATCTCCGGATGGCGGGCATAGAGCAGCCGCTGCTGGAGGATGGTGAGCACGTTCGACGTGATCCAGTAAAGCTGCAGGCCAACCGCGAACGGCGCCATCACGAACATCAGCATCCACGGCATGATGGCAAAGACCTGCTTTTGCGCCTCGTCCATCGGCGCCGGGTTGAGCTTGAATTGGAAATACATCGAGATGCCGAGCAGGATGGGGATGATGCCGATGGCGATCACCGCCGGCGGGGTGAAGGGCAGCAGGCCGAACAGGTTGATCGGGGTCAGCGGATCGGGCGCCGACAGGTCGGTGATCCACAGCATGAACGGCTGGTGGCGCATTTCGATGGTCAGGATCAGCACCTTGTAGAGCGCATACATGATCGGGATCTGCAGCAGCACCGGCAGGCAGCCGGCCAGCGGGTTCACCCCTTCGGCCTTGTACAGCGCCATGATTTCCTGCTGCTGGCGCGGCTTGTCGTCGGCGTAACGCTCCTGGATCGCCTTCATCTTGGGCTGCACCGCCTTCATTTTCGCCATCGAGGCGAACTGGCGCTGTGCGATGGGGAACAGGAAGCCGCGCACGGTGATGGTGAGCGCGATGATCGCCAGCCCGAAATTGCCGATGAGCTTCGACAGCAGCGACAGATAATAGAAGAGCGGCTTTTCGATGATGCGGAACCAGCCCCAGTCGATCGCCTTGTCGAAATTCTCGATCTGCCCCTTGTCCTGATAGCCGTCGATCACCGCGACTTCCTTGGCGCCGGCGAAGAAGCGGCTGTCGCGCACTGCCTGACGGCCCGGCGCGATCGCGGTGGCGGGGGTGGTGTAATCGGCCTGGAACACGTCGCCCGCGCCCTTGAACCCGGCATGCACCGGCGTTCCCTGGTCGGGCACCAGCGCGGCCAGCCAGTAAATGTCGCCAAAGCCCAGCCAGCCGCCCTTATGGTCGAAATAATTCTCGCCCGCCTTGGCGCTGGTGCCCCAGATGCGCGCCCAGAAAGTGGGCGCCTCGCCCTGCAGATTCTGGAAGGTGATGTCGTAATTGGCGCCGGGGCCGAACACGCCGACCGGGCCGACATGGTTGGTCCAGGTGTCGATCTCGTGTGGAATGCCGGTGCGCGACACGAGGCCATAGGTCTTCACCGTCACCGGCGCGGCGGTGGGGTTGGCCACCGACTGGCGCACGCTGAACATGTAATCGGCATCAACCGCATAGCGGATCTGGAAGCGCAGCCCCTGCGGGCTGGTCCAGCTGAGCGTGACCGGGGTATCGGGGGTCAGCGTGGTGCGGTCGGCGGTCCACAGCGTGTCCTTGTTGGGGGCGACCACGCCGTCTCCGGCCCAGCCGAACGCCGCGAAATAGCTTTTCGGCGCGCCAGAGGGCGACAGCAGCCGCACCGGCGGCGACTGGCGCTTCACCGTTTCGCGGTGGCGCAGCAGCACCAGATCGTCGAGCCGCGCGCCCTTCAGGTTAATCGAGCCCGACAGCGCCGGGGTGCGGATGGCGATGCGCGGCGTCTCCGCAATCACGGCGGCGGCGGGCTTCACCGCTGCGCGCGTGTCGGGCGCGGCCGCCGCGCTGCCGGCGGGGGCCGTGGGGGAGGCGGGCGCACTCGCCGCAGTGCGCGCGGGCTTGGGCGGCGGGGGCAGGAACCGCGCGGCGACAAATTGCCAGCCGATCAGAATGACGGCGGCAATCACCATGAAGATCACCAGATTGCGGTTGTCTTGGCTCACGAGTGGGGGTCCTTAGGAATCGGCGCGCAATGGGTCAGGGCACGGGATCGTGGCCATGGCCGCCAAAGGGGTGGCACCGCGCCACCCGCCTGGCCGCCAGCCAGCCACCCTTCAGCGCGCCATAGCGGCGAAGTGCCTCGATTGCATAGGCCGAACAGCTGGGGGTGAAGCGGCAGCTGGGCGGCAGCACGGCCGATGGCCCCAGCTGCCAGCCGCGCACGATGAGGATCAGCAGCCGGGTCAGCATCGCGGTGCCAGCTTGCCCAGCGCCTTCACCAGATCGGCGCGCAGCTGCGCATAATCGCGGGTAACGCCGTCCTGCCGGCCGATCAGCACATGGTCGTGCCCGGCAAAGCCCGCCTGTGGCAGCACCTCACGCGCCAGCGCGCGCAGCCGGCGCTTCAGCCGGTTGCGCACCACCGCGCCGCCGATCTTCTTGGTTACGGTAAAGCCCGCGCGCATGGCGGGATCACCATCGCCCCGGTCGCGCGCCAGCAGCACGAAGCCGGGCATCGGCGCGCGCTTGGCCCCGTTCGCCGCCACGAAATCGCGGCGCCGGGTGATCGTGGTCAGGCCGACAGCTTCTTGCGGCCGCGGGCGCGACGGGCGCGCAGGACGTTGCGTCCGCCCGCCGTTGCCATCCGCGCGCGGAAGCCGTGGCGGCGGGCACGCACCAGATTGCTCGGCTGAAAGGTCCGCTTCATCACTCATTCCCTGATTCGACAGCAAAAGGCCGCCAAAAACCGGCGGCTGCGAAGCGCGGCGCTTAAGTCGGGCGGCGGGCAAAGTCAATCGGCTTTCCCCGCATCGGGCCGGCTGCGCAACCGACCTTTTCGGCGCAGGCCGATATCGGCGATCCGCCCCAGCTTTGGCCAGCGGCGCTTGGCGCGCACGAAAATGCGCTTGGCCCGCCGCGAATTGCGCAGCGTCAGCGCCAGCCCGGCGACGAACACCGGAATGCCGCCGGGGCCGGGAATGATGCCGACGACCGGCGACACCACCATCAGCACGATGCCGGTGCCGAGCAGCGTCAGCCGCCAGGCGGGATTGGAAGAGGGCATCGGCACGCGCGCCATGTGGCCCCTTGCGCGCGGCACCGCAAGCCGGGCGCTTCCGCTCGCCGCGAAAACGGCTATGACTAAAGCCACTTGGGCGGGGGTGCGATGGTCGCGATTGTCTCCACGGTGGCGTATCTGGGGCTGGAGGCGCGCGGGGTAGAGGTGCAGGTGCAGCTCGCGCCGGGGGTGCCCGCGTTCAACATCGTGGGCCTGGCGGACAAGGCGGTCGCCGAAAGCCGCGAACGGGTGCGCGCGGCGATTGCCGCGCTTGGCCTGGCGCTGCCGCCCAAGCGGATCACTGTCAATCTTTCCCCCGCCGACCTGCCCAAGGAAGGCTCGCATTATGATCTGCCAGTGGCGCTGGGGCTGCTGGCGGCGATGGGCGTGGTCGATGCCGAGACGCTGGGCGATTATGTCGTGGTGGGTGAGCTGGGGCTCGACGCGCGCATTGCCCCGTCCCCCGGGGTGCTGCTCGCCGCGCTTCATGCGCAGGCGCTGGAGCGCGGGCTGATCTGCCCCGCCGCGCAAGGGGCAGAGGCGGCCTGGGCCGGCGGCGCGGTGGTGGCGGCGGGCGATCTGCTGACCCTCATCAACCATCTGAAGGGCCATGGCCAGCTGGCCAGCCCCGCCCCCGGCGAGGCCGATCCGCCGGGGCAGGGGCCGGATCTGGCGCAGGTAAAGGGGCAGGAAACCGCCAAGCGCGCGCTGGAGATTGCGGCCGCCGGCGGCCATAACCTGCTGATGGTGGGGCCGCCGGGGGCGGGCAAGTCGCTGCTCGCTTCGTGCCTGCCCGGCATTCTGCCCCCGCTCGATGCGGCCGAGGCGCTGGAAGTGTCGATGGTGGCGAGCGTTGCCGGCACGCTCCAGAACGGGCGGCTCACCCGCACCCGCCCGTTCCGCAGCCCGCATCATTCGGCGTCGATGGCAGCGCTCACCGGCGGCGGGCTGAAGGTGAAGCCGGGCGAGGTCAGCCTCGCGCATCTGGGCGTGCTGTTCCTTGACGAGCTGCCCGAGTTCCA
>NZ_JAIESM010000014.1 GCF_019746015.1 Sphingomonas sp.
GGGGAGCGGGCCGGCACCGCCAACGAAAAGCCCCTCCCCTTCAGGGGAGGGGTTGGGGTGGGGCCTCTGCCGACGCGCCCTGCCTTGCATTTGGCGTTTGTCCTGATCCGAAAATAACCCCGTTCGTGTCGAGCGCAGTCGAGACACACGGGCCGGGCGCAGCGCTGGTCTTCACGTCCCTCGACTGCGCTCGGGACGAACGGACTGAGCGGGGAGTGGGTCTACTCTCGCCCCACCTCCCGACCTCCACCTCTCAGCGGAGGGCCATCATCCCCTAACCCGCGAAATCACAACCCGCGTCGGCCGCCTTGGGCGGGCTGGGCAGCTGTTCGGGCGGCGTATCGTTGATTACCGGCGGCTTGGGCGCGGGTGGTGATGCATCGGGTGCGGGCGTTCCCGGCGGGGGCGTGGCGGGCGGCTCGCCAGTCGGCGGAGGCGCCGCCCCGGCTTCGGGATCGGTCAGCGGATCGTCGAGCGCAGGCGTGGCACTTTGCCCGCGCACATCGGCCACTTCGCTCGCGCGCTCCTGCAGATAGAGCGAGCGGATCGTGGCATAGGGGTCCGCCGAGGAACGCAGGATGATCTTGATCCGCTGTTCGAACTCGACGCGCTGGTCCAACCCCTGTGCCAGGATCGAGGGAATGATGAATTTCACCTCATTGAACGGACGGCCGATCGCCAGCGGCAGCACCAAACCGTCTACCTGATCGCTGATGATGTCGCGAAAAGTGCTGGGGCCGATGAACGGCAGGAAGATATAGGGCCCCGAACCCACGCCGTAGCGTGCGAGCGTATTGCCCAGGCCATTGTCGCGGTGCGGCAGATCGGCGGTCTTTGCCACATCCAATATGCCGCCGACACCGGCGGTCGAATTGATGATGAAGCGGCTGAAGGTCCGCATCGCCCGTTTGGGGCGCAGCTGCGCCAGATCGTTGAGGAATACGACCGGTTCGCCGAGGTTGGAGAGCACATGCCGGATGCCCACCCGCACCGGCTTGGGGAAGATCGTCTTGTAGATCAGCGCCATCGGGCGGAACAGGATGCGGTCGAAGAAATTGTTGAGGCTGTACATCGCCCGGTTGAACTTTTCGAGCGGATCGCCCTTGGCGTGGCCCTTGCCGCTTGCGGGATTGATCAGCCCGGCGCCGCGCTGGTTGGGGGTTGCGTCCTGCGCGGCGGGGGTTGTCGCGGATGGGGCGCCCTCCTGCACCACGGTTGCGCGGGTGACGGCAACCTCTGGCGGGGGCGCGGCAGGGGGAATGGCAAGCGGCGCCGGTTCCGCTGCCTGCTCAACGCCGTGCGTCGCAGCCTGCAGGGCACCCAGCGGCAAGGCCTGCGCCATTGCGGCGCCCGGCACCAGCAGCAGCGCCAGCGTGGGCGCGCTAGCGGCACCCGTCCAGAGTGCGCGGGGGCTCAGCGGGCGGCCTTGTCGGCAAGCGCGTTGACGTGCGCCACCAGCGCGCGCACCCCGCCGCTGCGCACGATCGCCTCGAAATCGGCGCGGCGCGTGGCGAGCTGGCTGATCGAGTTCTTGAAGAACACGTCGATGATCCGCCACTCGGCGCCGTTCTGGCGCAGGCGATAGGCAATGCTGACCGGCGCCTCACGCGGGGCGGTCAGCGTCGTTTTCACCAGCTTGTCGGTGCCGCGCGTCTCGACATTGGCGTCGACGGCAATCGCCTCGCCCGCCCATTTGTCGAAATTATTGGCATATTCGCTCACCGTCAGCCGGCGGAATGCCGCCATCAGCGCGGCGCGATCCGCCGGCGATGCCTGCACCCAGGCCGGGCCGACCGCCAGCCGCACCATCAGCGCCAGGTCGAAGCTGCGGTCGACCACCGTGCCGATCTGCTGCGCGCGGCCGGCAAAGCCCAGCTTCGCGCCGCCCTTCATGATGCCGATCAATCCGTCCGAAAGTGCCTGAACAGGCGCGCGGGCCGGGTCTGCCGTCTGGGCTGCGGCCGGCGCCGCCAGCGCCAGGCCGATCACTGCTGGCAACAACAACCGCATCGTCGACATATCTCCCAGTTCCGCGATCCGCCGCTTAGGCGAGCCAAGCTGCATCGTCCATGAATTATGGCTATCGACGCCCGCTGGGGCAAATTCATGGCGAAAATTTTTTGCGGTGCACGGCGGGTGTTTGACCGTCAGGGCGGTGGCATCGCCGGTCGTATTGATGACGCCCCTCTTCCAATTATGCCGCATTGCACTATGATGGTGCGTTACAATTGGGTCAGTGCCTGGGTAGGGGGAACCGCCAGCGCGACCGCAACGAGGTCACGATGCTGCCCAATTTCTCGGCAAGGGAGATTGGGCAGTGTTCAAGGGGGGTCACGGAAAGGGCTAATCCTTGCAGGTAATTCTGGCAAAGCCGCGCGGTTTCTGCGCGGGCGTGGTGCGCGCGATCGAGATTGTTGAGCGCGCGATCGATCTTTACGGGGCGCCCGTCTATGTGCGCCACGAGATCGTGCACAACCGCCACGTGGTGAATAAATTGCAGCGCAAGGGCGCGATTTTCGTCGAGGAGCTTGACGAAATTCCCGATGGCGCGCGCACCGTTTTTTCCGCGCACGGCGTGTCGCGCTCGGTGGAACAGGAAGCGGCGGCGCGCGGGCTGCCCGTGCTCGACGCCACCTGCCCGCTGGTCACCAAGGTGCATATCCAGGGCCGGCGCTATGCCAGCCAGGGGCGGCAGATCATCCTGATCGGCCATGCCGGCCATGCCGAGGTCGAAGGAACCGTCGGCCAGGTCGGCGTGCCGGTGCATATCGTCTCGTCGGAGGCCGATGTTGCCGCGCTGCCGATGGCCGATGATGCGCCGCTGGCCTATATCACCCAGACGACGCTGTCGGTGGACGACACGCGCGGCATCATCGCCGCGCTGGAGGCGCGCTTCACCAATCTGGCCGGGCCGGACGTGACCGAAATCTGCTACGCCACGCAGAACCGGCAGACGGCGGTGCGCGATCTGTGCCGGGTGGCCGATCTGCTGCTGGTGGTCGGCGCGGAAAACAGCTCCAACTCGAATCGCCTGCGCGAGATCGGCGTCGATGAAGGCCTGCCCAGCTATCTGGTCGCCGATGGCGACGCGATCGACCCGGCCTGGTTCGATGGCGTGGAGGCGGTGGGACTCACCGCCGGCGCCTCCGCCCCCGACGAACTGGTCGACAGCGTGATCGCCGCGCTGCGCCGGCTTGGCCCCGTCACCGTGTCGCAACTCGACGGGATCGAGGAAAAGGTGGAATTCAGCCTGCCTTCCGAGTTAAGGCACGCCAAAACCCAGGCTCAGGGCATGCGCACCGCCGCGCGCGCCACGGCCGCATAGGAAGATTGTTTCATGGCCATTCCGCTTTCGCTGATCGCGCGCATCGGCAGCTACACCGTCAAGAAGGAACTGAGCGGCAAGAAATATCCGCTCGTCCTGATGCTCGAGCCGCTGCTGCGCTGCAATCTCGCCTGTGCCGGCTGCGGCAAGATCGACTATCCCGATGCGATCCTCAACCAGCGGCTGAGCTATGACCAGTGCATGGACGCAATCGACGAATGCGGCGCGCCGGCCGTCTCCATCGCCGGTGGCGAGCCGCTGCTCCACCGCGACATGCCGCGCATCGTGCAGGGCTATATCGCCAAGAAGAAGTTCGTCATCCTGTGCACCAACGCACTGCTGCTGAAGAAGAAGATCGACGATTACAAGCCGTCGACCTATTTCACCTGGTCGATCCACCTGGATGGCGATCAGGGCAATCACGATCATTCGGTGTGCCAGGACGGCGTCTATGACATCTGCATTGACGCCATCAAGGAAGCCAAGGCGCGCGGTTTCCGCGTGCAGGTGAACTGCACCGTGTTCGATGGGCACGATCCGGCCCGCCTTGCCGCCTTTTTCGACACGATGGAGGAAATGGGCGTCGAGATCACCATCTCGCCCGGCTATGCCTATGAGCGCGCCGCCGATCAGGAGCATTTCCTGAACCGCGAAAAGACCCGCAAATTCTTCCGCGAGGTGTTCAAGCGCGGCAATGGCGGCAAGAACTGGACCTTCACCAACTCGCCGCTGTTCCTGGACTTCCTGGCCGGCAACCAGACCTATGAATGCACGCCCTGGTCGATGCCGCTGCGCACCGTGTTCGGCTGGCAGAAGCCCTGCTACCTGCTGGGCGAGGGCTATGTGCAGACCTTCGCCGAGCTGATGGAAGGCACTGACTGGGATCAATATGGCGTCGGCAAATATGAAAAATGCGCCGACTGCATGGTCCATTGCGGGTTCGAAGGGACGGCGGCGAAGGATTCGATCCGCAAGCCGTGGAAGCTGGCCAAGCTGGCGATCGAAGGCATCCGCACCGAAGGGCCGATGGCGCCCGATATCGACCTGTCGAACCAGCGCCCGGCGCAGGACGTCTATTCAAGCCATGTCGAGCGCGAACTAGCCAAGATCCGCGAGGCGAACCCCGACGCCGACAAGCGCGTGGTGAACGCGGCCTAACGCGCCGAACGCCGCCTCTGCACTGCGGCCCGTGGCGATCAGCGCGGGCAGCTGGGCGGGGCGGCGGGCAAGGCTGGCCAGCACGCGGCCCAGCGCCATCGATCCGTCGGGCTTCATGCCGACCAGCGCGGCCGGCGGCAGCGTGTGAGCGGCCGTGTCCGAAATCGCGCGAATCGCCGCGAACGCCAGGCCGTGCCGCGCGGCGACGCGGGCGGCGATGTGCGATTCCATGTCCACTGCAAGCGCGCCGGTTGCGGCGTACAGCGCGGCTTTCTCCGCCGCGGTTGCGGCGATCCGGTCCTGCCCGATGATGGCACCGTGACGGGCCTCGGGAAGGGCGGCGGCCAGAGCGCGGCTCAACCCCTCCCCTTCAGGGGAGGGGCAGGGGTGGGGCGTGGCAACTGGCGCTGCGCCCGCTGGCGCCGCCCCACCCCCATCCCCTCCCCTGAAGGGGAGGGGCTCGACATGCAGCACGATGTCGCCCGCCTTCAGCGCGGGGTCGAGCGCGCCGGCAATGCCCGCGCTCACGATCAGCCGGGCGCCGCCGGCGGCCGCGTCCAGCGCCGCCTCCAGCCGCGCCGCATCGCCGCCGCCGGGCACGGCGACGATGCCCGCGCCGCCAAGCAGCCTCGCCTCGCGCAGCAGCCCGCAGGCGACCAGGATCATGGTGCCGGTTGCGTCGTCGAACGACGCGCCAGTCCCAGGGTGCCAGCCGTCATGCCGGACTTGTTCCGGCATCCACCGGGGGCGCAAGCAAGGCGCGCGCCGTGCCGGGCAGCACCGTGGACCCCGGAACAAGTCCGGGGTGACGATCTGGCTTGCTGAAACCGATATCCTTCCCCTGCCCGGGGAGGGTTTGGCGAAACCCTCACATCCCGAACGCGACGTCGCGCGTGTTGGAGCGTTTGAGGTTGCGATAGCGCGCCACCGCCCAGAGCGGGAAATATTTGGGATAGCCGTGATAGCGCAGGTAGAAGACGCGCGGGAAGCCGCCGCCGGTATAATGTTCCTGGCCCCACAGCCCGTCTTCATCCTGATGCGCGACCAGCCAGCGCACGCCGCGCTCGACCGTGTCGCTTTCCACCCGCCCGGCGGCCATCAGCGCGAGCAGCGCCCAAGCCGTCTGCGACGCGGTTGAGGGGGCGGGCTCATAGCCGGCATAATCCAGCTTGTAGCTGTCGCAATCCTCGCCCCAGCCGCCATCGGGGTTCTGGATGCCGGCCAGCCAGTCCGCCGCGCGCGCGACCGAAGGGTGATCGGGCTTCAGCCCGGCCGCGTTCAGCGCGCACAGCACCGACCAGGTGCCGTAGATATAGTTCACGCCCCAGCGGCCGAACCAGCTGCCATCTTCCATCTGTTCCTTGGCCAGGAACTGGAGGGCGGCCTGCATGCGCGGGCTTTCCAGCGGCTCGCCCAGCTGCGCCAGCATCGACACGCAGCGCGCGGTCACGTCGCTGGTCGGCGGGTCGAGCAGCGCGCCATGGTCGGCAAAGGGGATGTTGTTGAGATAGTGATAGCTGTTGTCGGCGTCGAACGCGCCCCAGCCGCCATCGCGCGATTGCAGCCCGACGGTCCATTCGGTGCCGCGGTCGATCGCCATGTCATAGCCGCCGGCACCCGCGAGCGCCGGGGCAGGGGCCAGCTTGTCCTTGGCGCGGTCCATCGCCATCACCACCACGGCGGTATCGTCCAGATCGGGATAATGGGCGTTGTTATACTGAAAGGCCCAGCCGCCGGGGCGCACGCCGGGCTTTTCCTCGGCCCAGTCGCCCTTCACGTCCAGCACCTGCAGGGGTTTGAGCCATTCCAGCCCGGCCCGCGCGCGCGCTTCATTGGCGTCGCCGCCCGCCTCCAGCAAGGCATGCGCGGCGAGCGCGGTATCCCACACCGGCGAGACGCAGGGCTGGCAATAGGCCTCGTCCTCCTTGACGACGAGCAGCTTTTCGACCGACTGGCGCGCGATCGCGCGGTGCGGATGATCCTCGGCATAGCCCAGGCAGTCGAACATCATCACGCTGTTGGCCATGGCGGGATAGATGGCGCCCAGCCCGTCCTCCCCGTTCAGCCGCTCGACGACGAAATCGACACAGGTGCGGATCGCGCGGTTGCGGGTGGCGCTGGGCCAGAGCGGCTCGACCGCCTTCAGCACCCGGTCGAGCCCGCCGAAGAACAGCTGCCAGTGGCGCTTGGCGCCGGCGGCCTGGCTCTTCAGCGGGGCGGACCTGGCCGTGTAGAGCTCATCCACCTTGATGCCCAGCGGATTGCGCGCGACTGGCTTCTTCACCGCCAGCACCAGCAGCGGCACGATCACCGTGCGCGCCCAATAGGCCATTTTGGACAGATGCACCGGGAACCAGCGCGGCAGCAGGATGAGCTCGACCGGCATCGTCGGCACCACCGACCAGGGCCCGGCATCGAACAGCGCCAGCTGAATGCGGGTGAAGACGTTCACGGCGGCCGCACCGCCTGCGCGGTGGATGGCAGCGCGGGCGCGGGCCATGTGCGGCGCGTCGATATCATCGCCGATCATCTTCAGCGCGTAATAGGCCTTCACGCTGGCCGACACATCGAACGCGCCGGCATGGAACAGGCCCCAGCCGTCATGCTTGGCGGACTGGATGCGGCGCAGATAGCGGCCGATCTTGGCTTCCAGCTCGGCATCGACGGGTTCGCCCAGGAAATGGCGCAGCAGCACATATTCGGCCGGAATGGTGCAGTCCGCCTCCAGCTCGAACACCCAGTGGCCATCGTCGCGCTGCAGCTGGGCAAGCGCGGCGGCGGCGCGGCCGGTGGCGGCGTCGGCAAGGGTCGTGATATCCTGAACAAGCGTCTCGGTCGTCATGGCGAGCGCGCTTACACCAGATTGGCGCGCCGTGCCAATCGGGCCGCCGTTTCGCCCGAACGGAGTGCCCCCTCGATGGTGGCGGGCAGGTTGGTGCGTGTCCAGTCGCCGGCCAGGAACAGGTTGCGCCAGGCGGTGGCAGCGGCGGGGCGGCGCGCCTCCTGCGCGGGGGTGGAGGCAAAGGTCGCGCGCTTTTCCTTCACGATCTGCCAGCGCGGCAGATTGGCGCTGATCCCCAACGTCGCGCAGATTTCCGCCCAGAGCTGGCGGGCCAGTGCCTCCCGGTCCTGATCGATCACATCGTCCGCGCCGCTGATGGTGATCGAGATGCGGTCGTCATGGCACACCACCCATTGCGATGCCGCGCCCAGCAGCGCGGTGATCGGCGGCGCGCCGGGCGGCGGGCTGATCGCGTAATGCGCGTTCAGGATCGAGCAGAACTGGTCGGGCGTGGTCAGCCCCGGCACCAGATCGGCCGCCACCCAGGGCGGCACCGCCAGGATGACGGCGGCATCGCCCACCGGCTCCACCCCGTCGCCAAAGTCGAGGCCGGTCACGCGCCCCGCGTCCACCGCGAGCGCGCGCAGCCGCCGCGAAAAGCCCGGCGTCGTGCCGCGCGCGGCAAGATATTGCAGCGCGGGATCGACGAACACCGCGTCGAGCGTGGGCAGCGCCACCATCGTCCGGCACGCCCGCCCGCCGCGCGCGAAGCTTTCGAGCAGGAACCGCCCGGCAAGCCATGCCGAGCCCCCATCGGGCGCGCAGTTGAGCACGGCGAGCATCATCGGCTCGACCACCCGTTCCCAGAACGGCCCCCGGTCGCGCACCACCTCGCCGATCGTCGCCTGGCGCGAGGCGGTGACGAGCGACGCCAGCGCCAGATAGTCGCGCATGCGGGTGCCGGGCGTGCGGCGCTTGCCGCTCATCACCCACCAGGGCAGGCGGCTGTCGTTGACGGAGAGCGTCCAGCGCTGCCCGTCGCGCAGATCGTGGAAATGGAAATCGGCGTGCGCCGGCCCGTGCAGCCCGGCGCTGCTGCCGATCCGCGCCAGAAAGCGGCCCACCGCCTGATTGCCCGAAAACACGAAATGATTGCCATTGTCGATCAGCAGGTCGAGCTGCTTGTCGTGATAGCTGCGGCAGCGCCCGCCGGCGCGCGGTGCACTGTCCGCCAGCGTCACCGACCAGCCGGCGCCGGCCAGATCGACGGCGGCCGACAGCCCGGCCAGCCCCGCCCCGACAATGATCGCCCGCCCGCTCAACGCCAGACCATCAGCCTGAGCACGGTGAAGATCAGCGCGGCCTTGTTCACCTTGGTGCGGGTGCGCGGCGGCGCCCAGCCCTGCGCCTCCATCCGCGCCAGGATCTTGGCATAGACCGCCCCCATCAGCCGGGGCGCGATCAGATGGCCGGCGGGGCGCCGCTTCAGAATCGCGTCGGCGGCGCGGTAATGTTCATGCGCGAGTGCGGCCAGCTCGCGCGCCACCCGGTCGAGCGCGGGATGGGCAACGACATCGGCGGGGCTTGCCGGGTGAATGCCGGCCGCCGCCAGATGCTCGCGCGCCAGATAGACACGGCCGATCGCGGCATCCTCGTCAATGTCGCGCAGGATGTTGGTGAATTGCAGCGCACGGCCCAGATGATGGGCCAGCGGAATGCCCTCCTCCTCGGTCATCCCGAAAATCTTCACCGACAGCCGCCCGACGGCAGAGGCGACACGGTCGCAATACAGGTCCAGCGTTTCGAAATCGGGCCAGCGGATATCCTCGGCCACGTCCATCGCCATGCCGTCGATCACCGCGTGGAAATCGGCACGGTTCAGCGCGAAGCCGTGCACGGCTTCCGCCACCAGCGCGGCGCGCCCGGGCGCCCCGCCGGCATAGAGCGCGTCAATGTCGTGCCGCCATGCCGCCAGTTCGGCGGCGCGCCCCTCGGCATCGCCCTGCTGGTCATCGGCAATGTCGTCCACCGCCCGGCAAAAGGCGTAGACGGCGTACATCGCCTCGCGCTCCGCCTTGGGCAGCACGCGCATGCCGGCATAGAAGCTGCTGCCGGAGACCTGCGCCTGCAGCGCGGCCGGGGTCGTCTTGGGGTTCATGGCCGCAACTGCCCCAGCGCGGCGCGCGCGGCGATCAGCGCGGCTTCGGCCTTGCCGTGGTGGACGCGCCCGCTCAGCGGATCGCGGGTCAGCAGCCGCCGCGTCAGGCTCTCGGCGAGCCGCTGGATCACTGCCACTTCCAGCGCCAGCCGCCGGCTGCGGATTTGCGCGGCGAAACACGCCGACTCGGCGAGCAGCGCCTGGGTGCGCCTGGCCATCGCCACGATCACGCTGCGCAGCGCCGGGCTGGCGGCGGGGGCGGCGAGTTCTTCCACCGACGCGCCCGCCGCCGCCATCATGTCGAGCGGCAGATAGACCCGGTCGAGCGCCCGGTAATCCTTCGCGCAGTCCTGCAGATGGTTGATCACCTGCAACGCTGCGCACAGCGCATCATTGGCGGGCCAGGTCGCGCGGTCCTCGCCATGCACGTCGAGCACGAAGCGGCCGACCGGCATTGCCGAATAACGGCAATAATCGATCAGCTCGTCCCAGCTGGCATAGCGGCGCTGGGTGCAGTCACGCTCGAACGCGGTCAGCAGGTCAAGGCCGTGCTGCGCGGTGAGGCCGTGCGCCGCCAGCACACCGCGCAACGCGGTCGATGCCGGATCGGCCTCGCTGGTGCCATTGAGGCTCGCGCGCATCGCGCCCAGCACCGCCAGCTTGTCCGCATCGCTGGCCGCTTCATTGTCGGACACATCGTCTGCTGCGCGGGCAAAGCGGTAGAACGCCATCACCGGCGGGCGGTGCGCGGGTTTCAGCAGGAACGAGGCGACCGGGAAATTCTCGTCCCGATGCCCCTTGCCGGAGGCAAGCGCAGCGGCGTCCGATGCGGGAAGGGAGGTTGCCGTCATGCGCCCAGCGCCGCCTGCGCGCGCCCCTTCCACATGCCGCCGCGCCCGCGCCAGTGCGCCCAGGCCGAGGCAAGCGTGCAGCCGGCATAGAAGGTGGCGATCAGTGGCAGCGCCACGCTCCACAAAGGCGAGCGGCGATAGAAATGCAGCATTGGCTGAAACGCGATTGCCATCAGACCCCAGGCGCCTATTCCCAGCCAGCGCGCATAGCCCCCGGCAAACAGCGCGAGCAAGGGCGGCGCAAGATAAATCAGCGCAAGGCCCGCAATCGTGCCCGCCAGCAGCAGCGGCGAATAGCTAAGCTGCGCATAGGCCGAGCGCGAAATCATCGCGCCGACCGAGCCCCAGCTGTCATAGCGGC
>NZ_JAIESM010000060.1 GCF_019746015.1 Sphingomonas sp.
CGGGGCGGGGCGGCGCGCCCAGCCGGGCACCGGCGGCAGTGGCTCGGCAACCGGCGCCACGTCGCGCCGGGGCAGCGGCTTGCCCGGCACTCGCCCGGTGAACACACGCTCCCCCTCGCCCACCACACCCAGCGCGGCAAAGGCACGGTCGGCGGCGGCGTGCCAGCTGTCCTTCGGCGCGCCCTCCTTCGCGCGGGGGCCGAGCGACCCGGCAATCACCAGCCGTTCCTCGGCGCGGGTGGCAGCGACATAGAACAGCCGCCAATGCTCGGCCAGATCGGCGTCGCGCTGGGCCGCCACCAGTTCGGCAAGCGGGCCGCCCAGTTCATCCTTCTTCGGGCGGATAATGGGGATGCGGCCGCCGCCCACCTCCCGTTCCCAATGCAGCAGCGTGCGCGGGCTGGTGCCGGGGTCTACACAGGCATCCGCCAATATGACCAGCGGCGCCTGCAGCCCCTTGGCACCGTGCGCGGTCATCACCCGCACCGCGTCGCCCGCCTCGCCCGCGTCGCGCTTGATCTCCACCTCGCCACGATCGAACCAGTCGACAAAGGCCTGGAGCGAGGGCGTCGCCAGCGCCTCGAAATCAAGCGCGGCGGCGAGCAGTTCGTCGACCGGATCGCGTGCCTCGGTCCCCAGCCGGCGGAGCAGCCGCCGCCGCCCGTCGAGCGGCCCCGACAGCAGATGCTCCAGCAGCTGATAGGGGGTGGAGAAATCGGCGCGGGCGAGCAGATCGTAGAGCGGCGCCAGCTTTTCCTCGGGCTGCGTTGCACGCAGATGCCGCCACAGCCCGGTCTCGCGCGGCGCGGCGGCGGCGAGCAGTTCGTCCTGCCCCCAGCCGATCAGCGGGGAGACGAGCAGGGTCGCCAGCGTCAGATCATCCTCCGGCTGAAGCGCGAAGCGCAGCGCCGCGAGCAGATCCTGCACGGCCAGCGGCGCGTTCAGCCGCAACCGGTCCACCCCGGCCACCGGCACACCCTCCGCATAGAGCTTGGCGACGATCAGCGCGGCCAGTTCGCCCCGGCGCTTGACCAGCACCATCACATCGCCCGGCGTCAGCGGCCGCCCCTTGGACTGGAGCATCAGCGGATTGGCCGGGTCGAGCCACGCCTTGATCGTGCGCGCGATCCGCCCGGCATTGGCGCGGATATGGTCGTCGATCCAGGTTTCTTCGTCGTCACCGGCCCCGCCGCCCCGGGCCGGCGGCCACAGTTCCACCGCCCCCGGGCCGCCGCCGGCACTGGCATGGGCGGGCACCTCGTCGATCCCGAGCCCCGGTGCCGGCAGATGGGCAAGTGCTGCATCGACAAAATCGAGCACCGGCTGGGTGGAGCGGAAGCTGGTGGTGAGCGACAGCTGCCGGAACGGCGTGCCCTCGCCCGTTTCCGGATCATGCCCGGCGGCGGCGCGGCGGCCCACTTCGCGCTCCGCCCAGGCGAAGAATTTGGGGTCGGTGCCCTGAAAGCCGAAAATCGCCTGCTTATAGTCCCCCACCACGAACAAAGTGCGGCCGGTGGCGGTGCCGTCGCCGGCGAAAAACTCCTCCGCAATCGCCAGCACGATGCGCCACTGGTCCAGATTGGTATCCTGCGCCTCATCCACCAGGATGTGCTGGGTTTCCAGATCGAGCTTGTAGCGCACCCATTGGCCCATGCCGGGCGTCTGCAGCAGGCGCACGGTCGCGCCGATCAGATCGTTGAAATCGACCAGGCCACGCTGGCGCTTGGCAGTGGCATAGGCATGGGCATAAGCGCGCCCGGCACTCAGCGCGCGCGCCAGCAGATCGGCATAGGCCGCGCGTGCGCGCAGGCCGGTGAGCGCCAGGCAACGCTCGGCGATGGCCACGGCCAGCTCGGCATAATCCGGTTCCGCCGCAATCACCTTGGCGCTGAAGCTGCGCGGCGTGTCATCCTTCTTGAAACCGATGGCCTTCAGCGCATCGAGCATCGCGGCGCGGCCGGCCGGGCGCGCGTCCAGCCAGGCCTGGGCCAGGTCGGCCGCTTCGACCCCGGTCTTGGTGCCCCAGGCGCGATTGGCGGCGGCGATGCGCTTCAGCCCGGCAATGTCGAACCGGTCATCGGCGCAATCGGCGATGATTGCCTCCTCCACATCGCCGGCGGGCAGATCGAACGCCCGGCGCAGATCGGGCTGGATGCCGCTGGGCAGCGCGGCAAGCGCGTCGTGCGCGGCGGCGCAGGCGTGCAGAAATTCCTCCGCGCCCCCCTCGCCCAGCCGCAGGCTGAGCGCGCCGATCGCGTCGATCAGCGCCGGGTTGCTGCGCTCTGCCTCCACCAGCAGCGCGGCCAGCGTCTCGCGCGCCAGCACCGCTTCCTCGCGCCCCTCCACCGGGCGGAAGCCCGGCACCAGCCCCGCCTCCAGCGGAAAACCGGCCAGCAGCCCCTGGCAGAAGCCATGGATGGTCTGCACGCGGATGCCGCCGCCCGGCGCATCCAGCAGCCGCGCAAACAAGGTGCGCGCCCGCGCGCGCAGCCGCGCATCATTGGGGTCTTCGCCCAGCGCGAACAGGTCTTTCTTCAGATCGGCGTCGCTCATCCGCACCCATCGGGCGAGCTGGCGCGCGATGCGGCCGGACATTTCGGCCGCGCCCGCCTTGGTAAAGGTAAGGCACAGGATCGCGGCCGGATCGGTGCCGCGCAGCAACAGCCGATAGACACGCGCCGCCAGCACCTGGGTCTTGCCGGTGCCGGCCGATGCAGCGAGCCAGATATGCGCGGCCGGCGCGCTGGCCGGCGCCTGATCGCCTTTCAGGGGGGGCAGGCCCGGCGTCATGGCCCCCGCCCATACCATTCGTCGCGCCGCATCAGCTGATCATAATCGGTATAGGGCGCATATTCGGGCACCAGCTTGGCCGTGAACGGCGCGTCCCCGGTCAGCCAGCGGGCGATGGCCTCCTGCAGATTGTCCGCCGCGATGCGGGTGAACTGATCGGCGGGCAGCGGGTCGCGCCCGTCGCGGACCGGACTTGTTACCTTACCGAAACGACCATCATGTTTGGCCAGCGACCAGTATTCAAATGTATCCACGACACTGTCTAGTTCGGCCAATCCGGCCATCCCGCCCCGCTCCACGATCAGCCCCAGCAGGCCCAGTTGCAGGTTATACCCCTGTTTGACCGCGGCATTGGAGGGCGCCTTGCCGGTCTTGTAATCAACCACCGCCAGATGGCCGTCGGGCATCCGGTCGATCCGGTCCGCCTTGCCGGTCAGCCGCACCCCGCCGGGCAGGTCGATCGCGCCGCTCACCTCGGCCGCGACGATCCGGCGCCCGGTGCTGGCGAGTTCTACGGTTTCCTCGGCAATCCAGTTGATCGCCTCCATCAGCCGCGGCTGCCACAAAGCGCGCAGCAGCGGGTGGGTGCCGGGTGCGGTCAGCATCGCCCGGGCCAGGTCGATCAGCCGCGCCGGGTCCAGCCCGCCCTCCTTCGCCCAGGCCTCCAGCACCGCATGCACCGCCGTGCCACGCCACGCCGCGCTCGGTTCGGCATCGACCGCGTCGAGCACGGCGAGCTTCAGCACCTTGCGCGCGTAAAAGGCGTAAGGATCGGCCTTCAACCGGTCTACCTCGGTCACCGAGATGCAGCGCGGGCGCAGTGCCGCCGGCGGCACCGGCGCCGGGCACGGCTCGGGCGCGAAATCGTCCGGCACGTCCAGCGTGCGCGCCCAATGTTCCAGCTGGCCATCGCGAACGATGCCGCCGGTCAGCGCCTCCAGCCGCAACCAGAAGCGCGAGGCGATCGCCGGCCCCCGCGCATCGCGCCGGGCGCGGGTCAGCAGCACCTCCGGCGCGCCCAGCGCACTGGCCAGATCATGCGCCACCTGCCCCACCCGCCGGTCGACCCCGGGCAGGCCCAGCTCGGCGCGGATGCGCGGCGCGAGCCACGGGTCGGGCGCGGCGGGCGCGGGCCACACCCCTTCGTTGAGCGCGCCCAAGATGGTCAGATCGGCGGTCTGCAACCGCGCCTCGATCAGGCCATAGATGGCCAGCCGGGGATGCCCGCCCTGCGGCGGCCGCACCGCCACATCCTCCAGCAACAGGCGCAATATCTGGGGCAGCAGCGCCGGGTCGATCATCGCCGGACCCGCCGGTGCCTGTGCCTCGATATCCGCCAGCAGATCGGCCGCCGCGCGCCCGGCGGGGCCAGACCACAGGCCATCGCCGCACAGCGCCTGTGCCACATCGCGCAGCGCCGCGATCAGCCCGGCCAGCGGTTGCTCCCCGGCCGCCGCCACCGCCTCGATGGGGGCGAGCAGTGCGTGCATCCCCTCCCACCCCCTGATCGCGGCACGGCGGACGGCAACGTCGCGCCCCTCGCCGCCCGCCAGATGCGTGCCGATCCCGGCCAGCCCCGGCGCCGGGCGCGGCCCGCGCAGCGCAAGGTCGAGCTGGCGCACCTGCTCCAGCCAGCCCAGCCGCGCCTCCCCCGCCTGCACCAGCGGGTGCTTCAGCAGCGCGAGCAGGGCAAGCGGCGCGAAACGCTGCGCCGCCGCCTCCGCCAGCGCCAGCAGCAGCGTGCCCGGCGGCAGGATCGACAGCGGCCGCCCGGCCGAATCGTCGATGTCGACGCCCCAGCGCGCCAGCAGCGCCGCCACCCGCCGCGCCAGCCCCCGGTCCGGCGTTACCAGCGCGGCGGTCTTGCCCTCGGTCTCCAGCGCCTCACGCAGCGCCAGCGCAATCGCCTGCGCCTCCTCGGCGGGATTGGCGAGCACCGCCGCACGCACGCCAGACAGGCGCCGCGCCGCCGCCGGCAGCTCGCTCCAGCGCGCGGTGAACTCGGCCGGGGCCAGCGCCTCGGCAATCACCCGGCCCCGCGCGGCGCTCGCGTCATGCCCGCCGCCGTCGCGCCATGGCGTCACTTCGGCGCGGTTCACCCCCATCCGCTCGAGCAGCAGCTTCAGCTGGAATTGCGGGTGCGTCTCGATGGGGCGCGGGCGGCGCCCGTCCGCATCGGGGGGCAGCGGCCCCAGCGCCTGCCATTCTTCCTCGGCCATGGTGATCGCCAGATCGGGGAACACCGCCAGCCCCTGCGGCAACCCGGCGACGACGCGCAGCAACCGGGCAATCGCGGGTGCGGCACTGCTGATGCCGGCCGCGCAGACGAAACCGGCGGGCGGCGCCGCACGCCACCGCTCGCCCAGCGCCTTCAACAATCGGTTGCGGCGATCGGCCAGATCGATCTGCCCCAGCGCGCGCAGTGCCTGCGGCCAATCGTCGAGCACCACCTTGAACAGCTCCAGCGCCCGCTCCCAATGCTTGGAAAGCTGCTCGGTCATCTCCAGCGCGCGCAGCCGGGCGGGCGGCACTTCCTCCACCAGCAGCTGGTCGAGCGTGTGCGACAGTTCGCCCGCCAGCCGCAGCGCCTCTGCCGCATCGACCGGCTGGCCGGCGCGCGCCCGCGCCTGTGCCACCAGCCGCGCCATCGTCATCCGCCGGGCAAGCGGGACGATGGCGGGCGGCACCGGCTCGGCGGCATCCGCCGGATCAAGCGCGGCGGCAAGCCCCTCGCCCAGCGCCGCGTCGCCAATCGCCACCAGCCGGGGCAGCAGCAGCGCGCCGCCGCTGGCGCGCACAAAGGCATCGCTCAGCCCCCGCACCGCGCGCTGATTGGGCAGCAGCACCAACCCGCGCGCCAGCCGCATCGGATCGTCGCCAAAGCGGCGGATCAGCCCGGCGGCAAGCGCATCGGCAAAGGCGCGGTGCGCCGGAATGGAATAGAGCGCCAGGTCGCGCTGCTCAGCCATCCGCCAGAATGGCCTCTGTCCGGGCAATCGCGCCCGGCGTGCCGACATCGAACCACAGCCCGCCATGCACCAGGCCAAAGGCGCGGCCGGCGGCAATCGCCCGGTCCCAGAACAGGTTGGTGGAAAACGGCCCCTGCGGCCAATCGGTGATCAGCCGGGGGCTCAGAATCTGCACACCCGTCCACACGAACGGAGCGAGCCTGCCCGGCCGGCGGCGGCCGGCGATGCGCCCGTCGGGGCTCAGGTGGAAATCGCCCTGCCCGCCATGGCAATGCGCCCGGGCGAGCGGCACCAGCAGCAGCAGCGCATCCATTCGCGCATCGTCCCACGCGGCGGCAAGCGCGCGGATCGAATCGACCGGCCCGTCGATCCACAGATTGTCGCTGTTCACGGTGACGAACGGCCTGTCGCCCAGATGGGGCAGCGCCTGCACCAGCCCGCCGCCCGTCTCCATCAGCTGCGCGCGCTCGTCCGATATCACGATGTCGAGGCCATTGGCGTGGCGGCGAACATGTGCCTCCAGCGCGTCGGCCAGATAATGGACGTTCACCACCGCGCGCTTCACCCCGGCCGCGCGCAAGCGGTCGAGCGCATGGTCGATCAGCGGCTGCCCCGCCACCTCGACCAGCGGCTTGGGCCGCGTTGCGGTGAGCGGGCGCATGCGCTTGCCGAGCCCCGCCGCCATCACCATTGCTGTCTCCGGCACCGGCACGCCGGGATCGGGGCGCAGCGCCAGCGTCTTCGCGGTCATTGCGCGGCGGCCTGAACCAGCTGCATCGGGTCGCCGCGCAGCGCCATGGGGATGTTGGCGTCGAACCAAGCCCGAACCGGCGCCAGCGCCGGATGCGCCAGATCATGGTTCAGATAGCGCCACACGCGCGGGCACAGCCCGGGGTAACGCGGCTTGCCATCGCGCCGCCACAGCCGGGTGAAGATGCCCACGATCTTCGCGTTCCGCTGCGCGCCCAGAATGTGATAGGCGGCGTCGAAATCATCCCCCGAGCCGCTGGCCGCGCGGTAATGCGCCAGCATCGCCGCCTCGATCGCCGGTTCGACATCGCGCCGTGCATCCTGCAGCAGCGAGACAAGGTCATAGGCCGGGTGCCCGGCCAGCGCGTCCTGAAAATCGAGCAGGCCCTGCCGCCCGCCCGGCAGCAGCATCAGGTTTTCGGCGTGATAATCGCGCAGCACCGTTACCGGCCGGGGGGCAATCGCGGCATCGAACACCGCGTCCCACGCTGCGGCATAGCCCGCCGCATCGGCCGCGATCCCCAGTGTCGGGCAATACCATTCGGTCAGCAGTGCCGCCTCGCGGTGGAGCACGGCCCGGTCATAATCGGGCACCGGCGCGGGCGCATGGCCATGCAGATCGAGCAGCACATCCACCGCTGTGCGATAGAGCGGCAGCGGCGCCGCGCCCGCATCGATTGCCTCGCGCATCCGCTCGTCGCCGAAATCCTCGATCAGCACCAGCCCGGCATCGGCCGCCTGCGCCAGGATGGCCGGCGCGCCGAAATTGCGCGCGCGCAGCCACTCGGCGATGGCGATGAAGGGGCGCGGATCCTCGTGCGGCGGCGGCGCGTCCATCAATATGGCCTGCCGCCCCGCGCCCGCCACGCGGAAATAGCGGCGGAACGACGCATCTCCCGCCAGCGGCACGATCTGCGCGCCTGCCCAGCCATGTTGGTCCAGAAAGTCCCGCGCGAGCGGCGGGGGTGTCAGATCAGCGCCCATCGCGCTTCCCATGCCGCCGGCACCGCCGCTGTCAAGCACCGCGCGCCATCCGCCGCGACCGACAGCGTCAGCGCCAGCGCATGCGGCCAGGCATCGGCGCCGGCGCGCTCGGGCCATTCGATCAGCAGCAGCGACTCGCCTTCCGCCTCGTCCAGCCCCAGTTCGGCCAGCTCGCCCGGGTCTTCAATGCGATAGAGATCGACGTGCAGCACCGGCAGCGACACCTCGGGCGGGTCGTAAGGCTGGACGATCGCAAAGCTCGGGCTTGGTGCCTCGCCGGCCAGGCCCAGCGCCGCCAGCAACCCGCGCGCGATGCTGGTCTTGCCGGCGCCCAGCGGGCCGGTAAGCGTGATCACGTCGCCCGGCGCCACCAGCGCGGCCAGCCGCGCGCCGAAACCCTCGCTCGCTTCGGGCCCGTCCAGGCGGATCATGCGCGCCGTCGCGGCAGCGTGACGGTGATCAGCGTGCCCTGCCCGCGTTCGGAAACCAGTTCGATGGTGCCGCCATGCGCCTCCACAAACTGCTTGGCGAGCGGCAGGCCAAGGCCCAGCGCCCGCTCGCCGCTGCGCGTGATGCCCGGCTCGGCAAATCGGTCAAACGCCCGGGCAATCGCCTTGGGCGTCATCCCCCGCCCATTATCGGAGACGATGATGCGCGCATGCGTCGCATCGCCATCGCAGTGGAGCAGCACCCGCCCGCCTTCAGACAGGCCGCCGCTCGCATGGCGCAGCAGGTTCTCGATCACCTGGCCCAGCCGTGCCGGGTCGCCGGTCACCGCGCCACTCGAAGGCTGGGGATCAACGACAAAGTCCAGCTTGCGCGCGGCCATCACGGGCGCCAGCCGCGCGGCGACATCGCGAGCCAGCGCGGCGACGTCGACCGCCGCCGTCTCCAGCGCCGGCGCGCGCTCGCCCTGTGTAAGGTCGAGCACATCATCGACCAGCGCCGACAGCCGCTCGACCGACTCCAGGATCGCCGCGACATAGCCGGTCGCCGCATCGTCGAGCGGCCCGCCATAGCCCGCCTTCAGCATCTCCGCGAAGCCGCTGATCGAGGTGAGCGGCGTGCGCAGTTCATAGCTCATATTGGCGACGAAGGCGGTCTTCACCCGGTCTGCGGCCTCCAGTGCTTCGTTGCGGTCGCGCAGCGCATGCTCGATCTTCCGGCTGTCGGTCACGTCGATCATCGTGAACAGCGCATTGCCGTCGGGCAGCGGCACGGCGGCGAATTCGAAATGGCGGCCATCGGCAAAGGCCAGGTCGCCGCCGCGCTGTTGCCGGTCGAGCGTCGCCGAGCGCACCATTTCGCTGATCAGCACCGCCTTGCCGGGCTTGGCGAGCTTGGCTTCGGCGGCCTTCGCCAGCGCATCGACACGCGGGTGCGCGGCGAGCAGTTCCTCCTCAAAGCCCCAGGCCTGGCGGAAGCGGTTGTTCCACAGCTGCAGCCGGCCATCGGCGGCAAAGACGCCCAGCGCCTCATACAGATTGTCGAAAGTTGCGGTGCGCACGCGCAGCAGCGTGTCGCGCGCGCTGGCCAGCTGCACCTGCTCGGTGCGATCCTCGAAGATCAGCAGCAGCCCGCCATCGGGCAGCGGCTGCGCCACCACGCGCAGATGGGTGCCGCCGGGCAGGTGCCATTGCTCCTCGGCGGCTTCGGCCGCCATGAACCAGTCGCGCCGCTCCGCCTTCCAGCCGGGGAAGTCACGCACTTCGGGCAGGCGCTTGGCCTCGCGCATCCGCTCCAGCACCCGGTCGAACTCGGGCCGGTCGCTCAGCCATTCGGGCTTCATCGCGAACAGCCGGCGGAAGGGCTGGTTGCAAAAGGCCAGGCTGCGATCGGCATCGAACTGGGCGACACCGGCGGACAGCCGGTCGAGCATCGCGCGCTGCGCCTCGGCAAAGCGCTTCAGCGCGGCGCGCGCCTGCTCCAGTTCCTCGATATCGACGGCAAAACCGCCCACCCCGCCGCTGGGCAGCGGCACATCGACCAGCTGCAGCATCCGCCGCGCGCCGCGCATCGTGGCGGGGAGTGCCTGGGTGACCGGCCGGCGCTGCTCGCGCGCGGCGGCGGCATTGGCGAGCGGGCCACCGGTGCCCAGCCCCTCGATCAGCTCCAGCCCGCGCGCGACGACATCATCGGCGTCGCGCCCCTCCACCGCCTGCACATAAGCAGTGTTGACCATCATCAGCTTCAGGTCGGCGCCGCGATACCACATCGGGATGGGTGCTGCTTCGATCAGGCCGGTCAGCGCGTCGAACGCGGCGTGGAGCTGCGCGCTTTCGGCCTGCAGCCGCGCCAGCGTGGTTTCGGTGTCGCTCGCGTCGATCAGCCAGACGACGACGGCCCCTTCCACCGCCCGGCCGCCGCGCTCGCCGCGTGCCACCAGCGTGGTTGCCGCGCCCGTCACCCTCAGCCGACGGGTAAAGGGCCGCGCGGCCTTGTGCGCAGCCGCGATATCCTCGTGCAGCGCCGCCAGATCGTCCGCCACGATACCGGCCCCGTCGCGCGTCAATTCGCCCAGAAACTGCGCCGGGCGCGGCAGCCCCAGCCAGCGGCCCAGCTGCTCGCTCATCACCACGCGGCCATTGGGGTGAACCAGCATCGCCTGCGCCGGCGACGCGGCGAGCAGCGCATCGAGCTGCGCCCGCCCGGCGGCGAGCGCGCGCGCCTCCGCCCGGGCGCTCAGCCCCGCGAACAGCGCCCAGCCCGCCAGCGCGATGAGCACCGCCAGCACGGCCCCGACAATGGTGGCGGCAAGGGGGGTCAGAACGATCATCGCGCCGATTCTGCTGCCCCTTTTGTCATCCGCGCAACTCTAGATGGGCGGCGCGGCAATGCAACACGGGCCCGACGCCGGGTGTCGGCGCAGGGCCCGTGGTCTGGCTGTTCCCCGGCGCCTGGCCGGGGATCAACGCTTAGTAACGGTAATGATCGGGCTTGAACGGCCCGGCCACCGGCACGCCGATATAATCGGCCTGCTTCTTGGACAGCTGGGTCAGCTTCACGCCCAGCTTTTCCAGGTGGAGCGCCGCCACCTTCTCGTCCAGATGCTTGGGCAGCACATAGACGTCGTTCTTGTACTGCTCCGGATTGGTGTACAGTTCGATCTGCGCCAGCGTCTGGTTGGTGAAGCTGGCCGACATCACGAAGCTGGGGTGACCGGTCGCATTGCCCAGGTTCACCAGGCGGCCCTTCGACAGGATGATGATCTGCTTGCCGTCGGGGAATTCGACCAGATCGACCTGCGGCTTCACTTCGGTCCACTTGTAGTTCGACAGCGCCGAAATCTGGATTTCGCTGTCGAAGTGGCCGATGTTGCACACGATCGCCATGTTCTTCATCGCCTTCATGTGGTCGGCGGTGATGACGTCGGCGTTGCCGGTCGCGGTCACGAAGATGTCGGAGCGCTGGACAGCCTCTTCCATCGTCACGACCTCAAAACCTTCCATCGCCGCCTGCAGCGCGCAGATCGGGTCGATCTCGGTCACCAGCACGCGCGCGCCGCCGTTGCGCAGCGACTGGGCCGAACCCTTGCCCACATCGCCGAAGCCGGCGACCGTCGCCACCTTGCCGGCGAGCATCACGTCGGTGCCGCGACGGATCGCGTCGACCAGCGATTCCTTGCAGCCATAGAGGTTGTCGAACTTCGACTTGGT
>NZ_JAIESM010000023.1 GCF_019746015.1 Sphingomonas sp.
GTTGCGACGGCTTCTTCATCGCGCGGCTGGTGCGGGAATAGGGTTGGTTTGGTTTTGCCGGTTACCGTACCAGCCCGCCCCCTCACCCGGGGCACCCCACAAAGTACTACTTTGTGGGGACCCCGACGGCCTCCCAACGGCAGTATCTTGTGGGAGGCCGGGTGGGGGAGCGGGCCGGCGCCGGTTCAGCGACAGCTGAACCCGAATCTACGCCGCCAGCGCCGCGTCGCTCACAAAGGGATTGGTCTGCCGTTCGATGCCGAAGCGGCTGGGGCGGCCATGGCCGGGGACGAACACCGTCTCGTCGCCCATCGGCCACAGCTTTTGCACGATCGACTCGAGCAGCTGCTGATGATTGCCCATCGGAAAGTCGGTGCGGCCGATCGACCCTTCGAACAGCACGTCGCCAACCAGCGCCAGCGCGGACGGGGCATGGTGGAACACGACATGGCCCGGCGTGTGGCCGGGGCAGTGCCGCACGTCGAGCGTCAGGTCGCCGAGCGTCACCGTGTCGCCGTCATCCAGCCAGCGGTCGGGCTCGAACGGCACGCCGTTCAGCCCCCAGGCGCGGCCATCATCGGCCAGCCGCGCAATCCAGAAGCGGTCGGCCTCGTGCGGCCCCTCAATCGGCACGCCCAGCGCCTGCGCCAGCACGCCCGCCTCGCCGCAATGGTCGATATGGCCATGGGTGACGAGGATCTTCTCCACCGTCACGCCTTCCTTCGCCATCGCCGCCTTCAGCCGGGGCAGGTCGCCGCCGGGATCGACGAACGCGCCACGCATTGTCTTCGTGCACCAGATCAGCGTGCAGTTCTGCTGCAACGGGGTGACCGGGATGATGGTGGCCTTGAGCGGTGGCGTCATATCGCCATGGCGATAGGGCCGCGCCGGGGCCTGAGCAAGAGGCGGCAAAAGGCGGTCGCAGGCGCCGGGCTTGCCAGCCGGGGGCGCGGGCGTGCATTTGGGCCGTAACGATGGCGCCGCACCCACCCTTTGTCCTGCTCGACGATGCGCGCGACGGCGGCGCCACGCCCCGGCTGTATCAGCACCCCGTCGCGGTGGTGGAGGCGCGGGAGGTGGCCGACGTGGCGCCGGCGCTGGCGCGGGTGCGCGCGGGCGTGCGCGCCGGGCAGTATGCGGCGGGGTTTCTGGCCTATGAAGCGGCCGCCGCGTTCGAGCCGGCGCTTGCCCCGCCGCCGCCGGGCACGATGCCGCTCCTGTGGTTCGGCTTGTTCGAGGGGTTTTCGACGCCTGACCTCGCCGAACTGCCCCCGGCCGACGGGGCGCTGGCCGGCATGCCCCAGCCGCAGATCACGCGCGGCGCCTATGACGCGCGGCTCGACCAGCTGATCGCGCTCATTCGCGCGGGCGACCTTTATCAGGCCAACCTCACCTATTTCGCCGATGTGCCGGTCGCGGGCGCGCCGCTGGCGCTCTATGCCCGGCTGCGGGCGGCGCGCGCGGGTTATGGCGCGGTCATCGCCACCGGCGCGCAGCACATCATCTCGCTGTCGCCGGAGGAGTTTTTCACGCTAGCGGGTGACACGCTCAGCTGCCGGCCGATGAAGGGCACCGCGCGGCGGCTGGCCGACCCGGCGGCCGATGCAGAGGCCGCCCGCGCGCTTGCCGCCGATCCCAAGCAGCGCGCGGAAAATCTGATGATCGTCGATCTGATGCGCAACGATCTGGCGCGCATCGCAGTGGCGGGTTCGGTGGCAGTGCCGGCGCTGTTCAGCGTGGAAAGCTATCCCACCGTCCACCAGATGGTTTCCACCGTCACCGCGCGGATCAGGCCCGGGCTCGACTGGGCCGATGCGCTGGCGGCGCTGTTTCCCTGCGGCTCGATCACCGGCGCGCCCAAAATCCGCGCGATCGAGGCGCTGGCCCAGATCGAGGGGCGCGCGCGCGGCGTCTATACCGGGGCGATCGGGCGGATCGACCCCGGTGGCGATGCGGTGTTCAGCGTGGCCATCCGCACCTTGACGCTGGCGGACGGCGCGCCGGTCGCCGAACTGGGGCTGGGCTCGGGCATCGTCGCCGATTCGACCGCGCCCGCCGAATGGGACGAAACGCTGGCCAAGGCGGCGTTCGTGCGCCCCGCGCCGCCGCGCTTCGACCTCATTGAGACAATGGCGTTCGACCCCGCGCACGGCATTGCCCTGATTGAACTGCATCTGGCGCGGATGAAGGCCAGCGCGCGGGCGCTGGGCTTTGCGTTTGATCGCCACGCCGCTCGCAACGAGCTGCAGGCGGCAACCTTCCGGCTCGACCGGGCCAGCCGGGTGCGGCTGCTGCTGTCACCCAGCGGCGCGATTGCGGTGGAAACCCGCGCCGCGCCGCCCGCGCCGTCGGCGCCGATGGCGGTCGCGCTGCGCCCCCATCCCCTGCCGGGCGCCGATCTGCGCCGCCACCACAAGACCAGCGACCGCCGCTTCTGGGCCGAGGCGCGCGACCCCGGCGCGGACGAAACGCTGTTCGTCGATGCCGACGGCATGCTGACCGAGGGCAGCTTCACCAGCCTGTTCGTCCCGCGCGGCGACAGGTTGCTCACCCCGCCGCTCGCCCGCGCCATCCTGCCCGGGGTGCTGCGCGAAACGCTGATTGCTCAGGGCCGTGCGGTCGAGGCCGAGCTCAGGCCCGAGGATCTGGCCGGCGATTTCCTGATCGGCAACGCGTTGCGCGGGCTGATGCCGGCGCGGTTGCGCTCGGCGGCGGACGGCGATAGCGCACGGCCGACTGCCATGGGGGGACAGAGATGACGCCATCTGCCGCGCTCGACCGGATCAGCCCGTCGCCCACGCTTGCGCTCACCGCGCGGGTGGCCGAGCTGCGCCGCGCCGGCATCGACGTGATCGGCCTGGGCGCGGGCGAGCCCGATTTCGACACTCCCGATTTCGTGAAAGAAGCGGCGATTGCCGCGATCCGCGCCGGCCAGACCAAATATACCGAGGTTGACGGCACCCCCGCGCTGAAGGCGGCGATCGTCGCCAAGTTCAAGCGCGACAACGGGCTGGAGTATACCAGCGCGCAGGTCACCGCCAATGTCGGCGGCAAGCACACGCTGTTCAACGCGATGGTGGCAACGCTCGACGCGGGCGACGAGGTGATCATCCCGGCCCCTTATTGGGTGAGCTATCCCGATGTCGTGCTGTTTGCCGGCGGCGTGCCGGTGGTGGTCGCCGCGGGTGCGGCGCAGGGGTATAAGCTGACGCCCGAACAGCTGGAGGCGGCCATCACGCCGCGCACCAAATGGCTGATCCTCAATTCGCCGTCCAACCCGACCGGGGCCGCCTATAGCGCTGCCGAGCTGCTGGCGCTGGCCGAGGTGCTGCGCCGCCACCCGCATGTCTGGGTGTTTGCCGACGATATGTATGAGCATATCGTCTATGAAGGCTTTGCCTTTGCCACCATCGCCCAGGTCGCGCCGGACCTCTATCCGCGCACGCTGACGGTGAATGGCTGTTCAAAGGCCTATGCGATGACCGGGTGGCGCATCGGCTTTGCCGGCGGCGCCGAATGGCTGATCAAGGCGATGGGCAAGCTCCAGTCGCAGTCCACCTCCAACCCCTGCTCGATTGCGCAGGCCGCCGCCGTTGCCGCGCTGACCGGCGACCAGGCCTTTCTGAAGGAGCGCGCCGCCGCGTTCCAGGCGCGGCGCGATCTGGTGGTGGCGATGCTGAATGCGGCGCCCGGCCTCCACTGCCCGCGCCCCGACGGCGCCTTCTATGTCTATCCGGACTGTTCGGCGCTGATCGGCAAGCGCACGCCCGGCGGCGTGCTGCTCGACAGCGATCAGGCGATTGCCACCTATCTGCTTGATGTTGCGCGGGTGGCGGTGGTGCCGGGCAGCGCCTTTGGCCTCTCCCCTGCCTTCCGCATCAGCTATGCCACTTCGGAAAATCTGCTGCGCGAGGCGTGCACACGCATCCAAACCGCGCTTTCGGACGTTGATTGACCACAGAATCGGTTCGCATAGCTGCCTTCAGCCAAGGTTAAGAAAAACTTTGCCTTGTTTGTAAGAAGGATCGTTCCGATCTGCGCGTTAACGTTGTTGCCCGGTGCCGCTGATGGGCAGGTCGGGTGACAGAGAACCGGGAAAGACGAATGTTGAAGCTGCTTAAGTCCCCCTTGGTCTGGCAACTGGGTGGTGGTTTCATGCTGGGCACGCTGGGCCTGGTGCTGGTGGAGCCGGCGGCCGCCGCCGGTGTGGCGCACGATGTGCTGCGCATCGCGATGGTGCGCTGAGCGCGGGCCAGTGTAACCCTCTGCGCCGCGCGGGCGTATCCGCCGGGACAAGCGCATGAGGATTTCGATGAACAAGTTTTTCGTTGCGACCGGGGCCGCCGGTCTGTTGAGCCTTGGCATTGCCGGCAGCCTGCCCGCACAAGCGGAAAAAGCCGTGCCGATCCCGCCGCCCGCGCGGGACGTGCCGGCCCGTGGCGGCACTCAGACGGCGGTGTTCGCCGGTGGCTGCTTCTGGGGCATGGAAGCGGTGTTCGAGCAGCTGAAGGGCGTCCGCTCGGTCACCTCGGGCTATGCCGGGGGCAGCGCGGCCGATGCCAATTACGAAGCGGTCAGCAGCGAGACCACCCGCCATGCCGAGGCGGTGCAGATCGTCTATGATCCCGCCGTCATCAGCTATGGCACCTTGCTGCGCGTGTTCTTCTCGGTCGCGCACGACCCGACGCAGCTCAACCGCCAGGGGCCGGACAGCGGACCCAGCTATCGCTCGGCGATCTTCCCCCGCGATGCGCAGCAGCGCGCGGTGGCGGCCGCCTATATCGCGCAGCTGGCCAAGGCGCGCAGCTTTGCCGCGCCCATCGTCACCCGGATCGAAAGCGGCAACTTCTATCCGGCCGAGGGCTATCATCAGGACTTTTTCGCGCGCAACCCGGCGCACCCCTATATCGTCCATTGGGACAAGCCCAAGGTCGCGGCGTTCCGCGCCGCCTTTGCCGCGATCGCCAAATAGCGCGTCAAGCGGCGAGCGGAAACCGCAGCAGCCGTGGCCCCAGCGCGACCAGTGCCTGCGCGCCGGGGCCGACCGCGTTCAGAATGGCCGGGTGCGCGGCATCCAGCCCGCCGGTGAACGCGCCGAACGCCGGCAGCACCAATTTGCTCGCCCCCGCCACGATGCACCGCCGGGCAACGGTGCGCCCGCGCTGACGGATGCGCAGCTTGGGGTGGAAATGGCCGGAGATTTCGGGGCGCGGATCGGCCGGATCGGCCTCGTGCCGCAACAGGATGCCGCCGACCAGCGCCTCCGCGCGCACATCGCCCAGCCCCGGCAGCGCGCCGGCGTCATGATTGCCGGTGATCCAGGTCCAGCGAGCCTGCGCGGCGAGCCGCACCAGCATCGCGCGCGCCGGCGGCGGCAGCCGGCCGACCCCGTCATCATCGTGGAAACTGTCGCCCAGGCACCAGATTTCGGCCGGGTCGAGCCGTTCGGCAAGCGCGGTCAGCGCCGCCAGCGTCGCCACGCTGTCATAGGGCGGCAGCAGCTGGCCGTGCGCGGCGAACCAGCTGGCTTTTTCGAAATGCAGATCGGCAACCAGCAACGCCCGCCGCGCCGGCCACCACAGCGCCCCTTCGGCCAGCGCGGCCAGTTCCTGTCCGGCGAACGAAAAGCGAACCATGCCCCCGCTATGCCGTGGCCCGCGCGCGGCGGCAAGCATGGTTGCGCGCCGCCCCCCGATTGCGCCAAAATCAGTTGCATGGGGCGCGGATCGGCGTACAGGCGCCCTTCGCCGCGCAGGGCCGTGGCACGAGCATGTGGGGCATGATGAAGTGACCAGCACCGGCACCGCACCCAATGGCGCCAACCGCCTGTCCTGGGCCACGCTGCCGCTGATGGTCGGCGCGATCGGCGTGGTCTTCGGCGATATCGGCACCAGCCCGCTTTATGCGTTTCGCGATGCGCTCGCCCAATGCGCGAAGGACGGCATCACGCCTGACGAGATTCTGGGCGTGCTGTCGCTGGCGTTGTGGGCGCTGATTCTGGTCGTCACCTGCAAATATGTGCTGTTCCTGACCCGCGCCGACAATCAGGGCGAGGGCGGCGTGCTGGCGCTGACGGCGCTTGCGCGGCGATCCACCGGCGCGGCGATCGGCCGGCGCTCGACGGTGGCGCTGGTGCTGGGCGCGGCGGGTGCCTCGCTCTTTTATGGCGACGCGATCATCACCCCGGCGCTGTCGGTCCTTTCGGCGGTTGAGGGGGTGAAGACCATTCCCGGCTTCGAAAATGCGATCGGGCAGGACATGATCGTGGCGCTGACCATTGCCATTCTGGTCGCGCTGTTCCTCATCCAGTCGCGCGGCACCGCCAGCGTATCGCGCCTGTTCGGCCCGGTGTGCATCCTGTGGTTCGCCTCGATGGCCGGGGTCGGGCTTTATCATGTGTTCGACGATCTCACGATCCTGAAGGTGGTGTGGCCGGGCTATGGCATCGGCTTCATGGTGGAGCATGGCGTGACCGGGCTGTTCGTGCTGGGCGCGGTGTTCCTGACGGTGACGGGGGCAGAGGCGCTGACCGCCGATATGGGCCATTTCGGCCGCGCCCCCATCCAGCTGGGCTGGTTCCTGATCGGCTTTCCGGCGCTCGCGCTCAACTATCTGGGCCAGGGCGCGTTCGCGCTCGCCACGCTGCGCCGCGCGCAGGAAAGCGGCACCGCGATGACCAATATGGACTGGTTCTTCGTGATGGTGCCCGAAATGCTGCGCCTGCCGATGATCGTGCTGGCGATGCTGGCGACCGTGATTGCCAGCCAAGCGGTCATCACCGGCGCCTATTCGCTGACGCAGCAGGCGATCCAGCTGGGGCTGCTGCCGCGCCTGCGCATCCGCCAGACATCGGCGGCGCATCTGGGGCAGATCTATCTGCCGTCGATCAACTGGCTGCTGCTGGTCGGCATCATCGTGCTGGTGCTGCAGTTCAAGACGTCGTCGGCGATGGCAGCGGCCTATGGCATTGCGGTGACCGGCACGATGGTCGTCACCTCGTGCCTGGCCTATATCGTGGTGCGGCACCACTGGCACTGGGGGCGGCCGGCGGCGCTGGCGCTGATCGTGCCGTTCCTGACGCTGGACTGCGTGTTCTTCGGCGCCAACATCCTGCGCGTGGTCGAAGGGGGCTGGGTGCCGCTGGTGATCGCAGGCGCGATCGGCCTGCTGATCGCCACCTGGATGCGCGGGCGCCGCATCGTCGGCGATTTCGAGGCGCGCCAGAGCATTCCGCTCGCCGATCTGGCCGCCGCACTCGCCAAGCGCGCGCCGGAGCGGGTGGACGGCACCGCCGTGTTCCTGACCGGCAACCCCGACAGCACGCCCGGTGCGCTGCTCCATAACCTCAAGCACAACAAGGTGCTGCACGAGCGCAACCTGATCGTGTCGGTGCGCACCGCCGACCGGCCGGTGGTGCCGGTGGAGGAACGCGCGACGGTGTCGCTGATCGACGACAATTTCACCCGCGTCATCCTGAAATACGGCTTCATGGAAAGCCCCGACGTGCCGCACGATCTGGCCCGCTGCCTGGGGCCCACGGTGCCGCCGATCGAGCCGATGCGGACCAGCTATTTCATCGGCCGCAACACGCTGAAGGCATCGTCGGAGGAAGGCATGCCCCTGTGGCAGGACCGCATCTTCATGTTCCTGCAGCGCAACGCCAGCGACCCGACCGACTTCCTGCGCATTCCCCCGGGCAAGGTGCTGGAACTAGGCGAGCAGGTAACGGTGTGAGGTTTGTGGGGGGGGCGGGCCGGCACCGCCTGAGAAACTCCCCTTCACACCTTCTGCAGCGCGACGCGGATCTCGCGGTTGACGAAGTCGATGTCGACGCGCCGCATCAGCTTCAGCGCGTCCATGCCCAGCAGCAGCGCCGGCTTGTTGTCCAGCCCCAGCCGCTTGAACGGCGCGGCATCGGCAAAGGCCACCGGCAGGTTCTGGAAGGTGACGCCGCCAAACACCACCGCACCGATCTGGGTATAATCGGCGGTCATGGTCTCGCCGGTCACGCCGGTGATGGTGATCGGCACCACTTTTTCTTTGGCGCGGATGACGCGCGCCCGCAGCGCCAGATTGCCCATCGAGACGGCAGCGCCGGTATCGATCACGACGCGGATGCGCTGGCCGCGATAAAAGGCTTCGGTGACGATCAGCTGCCCGAGCAGGCTCTGCGCGGTGACGACGATTTCGCCCGGCTCGACCGGTTCGCCGCCGCCCCGGTGCCGCCGCCGCGACCGCCGGACCGACATCTCGCCCTTGTCGAAATCGATCGACACCTGATGCCCTTGCAGCGAATCAAGGCCCAGCAGCCCGGGCGCGCCCAGATTGTCGCCCTTCAGCGCCGGCGCCTCGATCTGCCGGCTGACCACGCTGCTCATCGCCAGCGTCGGGATGCGCACCGTGCCGACGACGGCGGCGCCGGTCATCGCGGTCAGCCGCACGTCGCGGCCCCGGGGCAGCGCCAGCAGCCGCGCCAGCTCGCGCGAGACGACGGTGCGCTCCGCACCTGTGTCGATGGTGAAGGGATAGGGGCCACGCCCGGCAATGCTGACCGGCACCGTCATCCGCCCCGGCTGGTCGCGGCCGATGGCGAGCACGTCGGCCTCGGTCAGCGGCGGCTCGGCCTCGGCGGACACGGTGGCGGCGGGCACCGGTGGCGGGGTGCTGGGCGCGGGCTGGGCAAGCGGCGACGCGGCCTGCTGCGCCAGAACAGGTGCGGCCAGCATCGCGGCGAGCAGGGCAACGGACCAGCGCATCGCCGCACGCTACGCCCGCCCGCACCCGGCGGCAAGGGCGGGTTGGGGAACGGGCCGGTCTAAAGTTCTGTCCCGAATTTATTGAGTCACCGTTCGTGTCGAGCGAAGTCGAGACACGTGGACTGGGCGCGCCGCTCGCGACCGCGTCCCTCGACTGCGCTCGGGACGAACGGATTCAGGGTGAAGAGGACAAACTCCAGCTGAAACGGTTGCGGCCCCGGCCCGCTCCGCCACCCGACCTCCCACAAGATACTGCCGTTGGGAGGTCGGGTGGGGGAGCGGGCTGGTACCGCCCCTCAATCCAGCCGCATCGCCTCCGCCGCCAGGGCTTCCGCCTCGATCAGCAGTGCCTCGTCGGCCAGGCCCTGCGGCACGCTTTCGCGGCCGATCATCACCAGCACCGGCACCGCGAGCGGGGAGACGCGCGGCAGATCGACGTGCAGCATCGTGCCCGCCGCGCGGTCCAGCAGGTCGGCCAGCCGGCCGATATCGGTGAGCTTGGTGCGCGCGTCCGCCCAGGCCGCCTTCAGCAGCACATGTTCGGGCTCATAGCGGCGCAACACGTCATAGATCAGGTCGGTCGAAAAGGTCACCTGCCGCCCGGTCTTGCGCTTGCCGGGCTGTTGCCGCTCGACCAGCCCGCCGATCACCGCCACTTCGCGGAAGGCGCGCTTCAGCAGATATGACCCCTCCACCCATTCGGTGAATTCCTCGGCCAATATGTCGGGCGAGAACAGCCGCGCCGGGTCGGTCACCGGCTCCAGCCCGTAACAGGCCAGTGCATAGTCATTGGCGACAAAGCCGATCGGCTTCAGCCCCAACGTTTCCATCCGCCGCGTCACCAGCATGCCGAGCGACTGGTGCGCGTTCCACCCTTCAAAGCAATAGGCGACCAGATGGTGCCGGCCATGGTGCGGAAAGCTTTCCACCAGCAGCTGCCCCGGTTGCGGCAGGCGCGACCGCCGCGCCTGGATTTCCAGCCACTCGCGCACATCGTCGGGAAAGCGCGCCCACTGCGCGGGATCGGCCAGGAAGCCGCGCACCCGATCGGCCAGATGGGTGGTGAGCGGCATGCGCGCGCCGCCATAGCTGGGGATGCGCGCCGGGCGGCTGCTCGCGCGGACCAGCACATCCTCGGTGTCGATCCGCTCGACCGCGAGACTGAGCCCTGAAAAGAAGAAAGTGTCGCCGGGGCTGAGCGTCGCGGCAAAGCTTTCCTCGATCCGCCCCAGCCGGCGGCCGTTCCTGAAGCGCACGCCCAGCATTGCCGCCTCGACGATGATGCCGGCGTTCAGCCGGTGCTGCTGGGCAAAGCGCGGATGGGTGAGGCGCCAGCGGCCGGCCCCGTCGGGCGTCAGCCGGCGGAACCGGTCATAGGCTTTGAGCGCATAGCCGCCATCGGCGACGAAGCGCAGCACCGCGTCGAACTGCGCCGCATCGAGCGCGGCATAGGGCGGCGCGGTGCGGATTTCGGCGAGCAGCGCGGCTTCGTCGACCGGCGCGGCGCAGGCACAGGCCATGATGTGCTGCGCCAGCACGTCGAGCGCGCCGGGGCGGAAGACATCGGCATCGAGCGCGCCTTCCTCGATCGCGTCGATGGCGGCGCGCGCCTCCAGATATTCAAAGCGGTTGCCGGGCACGATCATTGCCTTGCTGGGGCTGTCGAGCCGGTGATTGGCGCGGCCGATCCGCTGCATCAGCCGCGACGCCCCCTTGGGCGCGCCCATCTGGATGACGCAGTCGACATTGCCCCAGTCGATGCCCATGTCGAGGCTGGAGGTGGCCACCAGCGCGCGCAGCTGGCCGGCGGCCATTGCCCCTTCCACCTTCACGCGCGCCTCCAGCGCCAGGCTGCCATGGTGGATGCCGATCGGCAGCGCGGCCGAATTTTCCTTCCACAGATCCTGAAAGATCAGCTCTGCCAGCGCGCGCGTGTTGCTGAACACCAGCGTGGTCTGGTGGCGCGCGATCTCGGCCAGCACCTGCGGCGCGGCATAGCGGCCCGAATGGCCCGACCAGGGCACCCGCCCCTGCGGCAGCAGGATGGCAAGTTCCGGCGGCGCCCCCGGCGCGCCGCGCACCAGCCGCACCCGCTCCGCCTCGCCCCGGGGCGCGAGCCAGGCGCGATAGGCATCGGGGTCCGCCACCGTTGCCGACAGCGCGACGCGGCGCAGCCCCGGTGCCATCGCCTGCAACCGCGCCATGGCGAGCGCCAGCAGGTCACCGCGCTTGCCGGTGGCAAAGGCGTGCACCTCGTCGATGATGATCGTGTCGAGCCCGGCAAACAGCGCCGCGCTGTCCGCATAGCTGATCAGCAGGCTGAGCGATTCGGGCGTGGTCAGCAGGATGTTGGGCGGCCGCACGCGCTGGCGCGCCTTCCGGTCCGACGGGGTATCGCCGCTGCGCGTCTCCACGCTGATGGGAAGGTCCATCGCGGCGATGGGGGCGATCAGGTTGCGCTCCACATCCGCCGCCAGCGCCTTGAGTGGCGAGACATAGAGCGTATCGAGTGTCTGCGAGACGCTCTGCGAAAGCCGGGCGAGCGTCGGCAGGAAGCCCGCCATGGTCTTGCCCGCGCCGGTCGGCGCAACCAGCAGCGCATGCTCGCCCGCCTGCGCCGCCGCCAGCATCGCCAGCTGATGCGCATGCGGCGCCCAGCCCTGGCGCGCGAACCAGGCGGCGATGGGGGGTGGGAGCGGGTTCACCGCCGCAGGCCCCCAGCCGGTGGGCGCCGGGGGCAAATTCGCTGGGCAGGCCGCTTCATGGTGGCCATATAGCGGCGATGGCAAGGCTCGGCGACTGGATCGATGTGCGGCGCGACGGGATTTAC
>NZ_JAIESM010000084.1 GCF_019746015.1 Sphingomonas sp.
CGCTCGACCGTGGAAACCAACGCGTCGATCCGCGCGACCGTCGCCGAGGTGCAGCAATCGGCCGAAAAGATCCGCACCGCCATGGAAACCCAGGCGCAGACCGTGACCGCGATCACCGCCAGCGTCGACGAGACCGCGCTGGCCGCCGATTCGATGTCGCAGACGATCACCGCGATCCGCGAGGACACCGAAAATGTCGCGACCCAGATCGACCGCGTCGGCCACGGCTTCGACGCGTTCGACACGCGGCTGGCAACCCTGAAGTCCAGCGCCGACGAATTCATCTCCAAGGTCGCGGCGTAAGCTGATTTAGTCATGCGCTGATTGGCGCATGACCGGCACCGGCCCGCTCCCCCACCCGACCACCCACGAGTGTATCCTGATGGGTGGTCGGGTGGGGGAGCGGGCTGGAACCGCCAGATGACTGAGCGGGCCGGCACCGCCTGATCAAACCCACCCCACCCGCCGGTTGCGCGCCGGGCGCCACGCGCCTAGCACGGCGGGCATGATCCGCATCCTGTTGACCGGCGCCAGCCGTGGCATTGGCGCTGCCATCCGCACCGCGCTGGACCAGCCGGGCATTGCCCTTGCCGCGCAGGCGACGCGCGCCGCACCCGGCCTGATCGCCGCCGATTTCGCCGAGGCCGGTGCCCCCGCAGCGCTCTGGCAGGCAGCCCTCGCCGCGCTGGGCGATGTCGACGTGCTGATCAACAATGCCGGCGTGTTCGAGGCCAATCCGATCGACGCCGACGATGCCGACTGGGCCGCCGGCTGGGCACGCACGATGCACGTGAACCTGACCGCGTCGGCCGAACTGTGCCGCCACGCGGTGCGCCACTGGCGCGCGCAGGGGCGCGGCGGGCGGATCGTCAACATCGCCAGCCGGGCCGCCTATCGCGGCGATTCGCCCGACCATTGGCATTATGCCGCCTCCAAAGCCGGTATGGTGGCGATGACCAAGACGATTGCCCGCGGCTATGCGCGCGACGGCATCTATGCCTTTGCCATCTGCCCCGGCTTCACCATGACCGGGATGGCCGAGGATTATCTGGCCAGCCGCGGCGGCAACAAGCTGCTCGCCGACATTCCACTGGGCAAGGTGGCAGACCCGGCCGAAGTGGCGGTGATGGCCCGCTTCTGCGCGCTGGAGGCGCCGCCCTCGATGACCGGCGCCGTGCTCGACGTGAACGGCGCCAGCTATGTCCGCTAGCTGGCGGATCGGCGCCGCGCTCCTGCTGATCGGCGCGGCACCGGCCCCCAGGGCTGCCACTGCCGAGGCGCGGGCCTGGCTCGACGCGTGCAGGGGCAAGGACGGGTGGGGCGACCCCGCACCGCCGGTGCGGCTGTTCGGCAATGTTGCCTATGTCGGCAGCTGCGGCATCACCGCGCTGCTGATCACCGGGCCGAAGGGGCATGTGCTGATCGACGGCGCCACTGCCAACGCCGCGCCCGCAATTGCGCGCAACATCGAACGCCTGGGCTATCGCCTGCGCGACGTGCGGCTGATCCTGAACAGCCATGAGCATGTCGATCACGCCGGCGGCCTTGCCACGCTCCGGCGGCTGACTGGTGCGCGGGTCGCCGCGCGGGCCGAGGCCAGGGCCGCGCTGGAAAGCGGCAGACCCGATGCGGGCGATCCCCAGGCCGGCCTGTTGCCGCCCTTCGCCGGGGTGAGGGTTGACCGGCTGGTCCGCGATGGAGAGGTACTTCGGGTCGGCCCCGTCGTGCTGACCGCCCATGCGACGCCCGGCCATAGCCCGGGCAGCACCAGCTGGTCGTGGCGCAGCTGCGCCGGGGCGGATTGCCGCACCATCGTCTATGCCGACAGCCTGAGCGCGGTCTCCGCAGATGGCTATCGCTTCAGCGATCATCCCGCGCTCGTCGCCACCTTTCGCGCCACGATCGCCAGGGTGGCGGCGCTTCGCTGCGACATGCTGTTCACCCCGCACCCGGACGCGAGCGATCTTGCCGGGCGGCTGACCGGCGCGCAGCCGCTGGGCGCGCCTAGCGCCTGCCGCCGCTATGCCAACGCGGCGGCGGCAGGGCTGAACGCGCGACTGGCGAAGGAGACGGGCGGATGACCAGCTGGAAACTCACCCTGCCCTGCACCCGGGCAGAGGCCGAAGCGATCACCAGCGGCGCGGCCGATCCGGGGCTGGAGCCGCCGCCGGTGCTGATGGCGACCGAGGGCACGCCCGACGATCCGCTCGACTGGCGGCTCGACGCCTATTTCGAGGGCAAGCCGGCCGCCGCTGCGATTGCGGCGGTGCGCGCGCTGGTGCCGTCGGCCGCCGGGGTGAAGGCGCGGGCGGAAAAGCTGCCCGATGCCGACTGGGTGACGCTCAGCCAGGCCGGGCTGGAACCGGTGCGCGCCGGGCGCTTCTTCGTCCACACCAGCGCGCATGGCAATGCCGTGCCGCCGGGCGTGCGCGCCTTCCGGATCGAGGCGAGCCGCGCATTCGGCACCGGCCACCACGAAACCACCGCCGGCTGCCTGATGATGCTGGACGCGATCCGCCGGCGCGGCGGCCGGGTGCGCAATCTCATCGATCTGGGCACCGGCACCGGGCTGCTCGCCTTTGCCGCGATGCACCTGTGGCCGCGCGCACAGGCGACCGCGACCGATATCGACCCCGTCGCCATCGACATGAGCGCGGAAAATGCCGGCACCAACGCAGTGCCGCTGGGCCTGCGCGCGGGCGAGCTGGCGCTGGGCGTCGCCGATGGCGTGGCGAGCGCGCTGGTCCTTGCCCGCGCGCCCTATGATCTGGTGATCGCCAACATCCTGGCCGCGCCGCTGATCGACTTTGCGCCGAGCTTTGCGGCAATCGCGGCGCCGGGCGCGCAGATCGTGCTGGCCGGGCTGCTGACCAGCCAGGCCGACGCCGTCGCCGCCGCCTATCGCCGCCAGGGCTGCCGCGTGGCCGAACGGCTGGTGCTGGGCGACTGGACGATCCTGCGGCTCAGGAAACGGGCACGCGCGCGCGTGCGGGAGCTTCGCGTGACCGTGCCGGCCGGGGCGGAGCGGTGGTAGCGGTCCAAAGCCAGCCGCACACATAAGCCCCTCCCGCAAGCGGGAGGGGTTTGGGCTGGGCCTGTTCTTTGAAGCCGGGGTTGCCGCCCACCCCCGGCACCTCCCGCAGGCGGGAGGGGAGAATGGGGCTCAATCGCGGCTGCTATCAATTGTGCCGGGGTGCACTCTCACGCCAGCACCGCCACGCCACCCTTGCTCTTGGCATAATCCTGCGTACCCCGGGTAATCACCCGGTCGCCGTCGACGATCTCCGCAATCCGGATATCGTCCGCGCTGGCGATTTCGGCGTAGAGCGGGGCGAAGTCGGTTTCCACCGTCACGCGCAGCAATTCGTCGAAGCTGGGGATGACGAAGTAATTCTGCTGATAATCGTCGATGCGATATTCGGTGCGCATCACCCGCTTCAGGTCGAAGCCGATGCGATTGGGGCTGGGGTCGTCGAGCGAGAAGATGCTTTCGCCCTTCGACGAAACGATGCCCGCGCCATAGATGCGCAAGCCCCCCTCCTCCTCGACCAGGCCGAACTCGACCGTGTACCAGTAAAGCCGCGCGAGGTTCTTCAGATAGCGCGCACCGCCCAGCTGCAGCGCGCGCTGGCCGCCCCGGCCATAGGCGGCCAGATAATCGGCGAACACGGGGTCGGCGAGCAGCGGCACATGGCCGAACACGTCGTGAAAAACGTCCGGCTCCTGCAGATAGTCGAGCTGGTCGGCGCGGCGGATGAAATTGCCCGCCACGAAACGCCGGTTGGCGAGGTGATCGAAAAACACGTCATCGGGCACCAGGCCGGGCACCGCCACCACCTGCCACCCGGTGCGGCGCATCAGCCGCGCCGAAAGCTCCTCGAAATTGGGGATGCCGCCGTCGGACAGCTTGAGCAGGTCCAGCCCGTGCAGGAACGCGCGCGAGGCCCGGCCCGGCAGCAGCGCCGCCTGCCGCGCGAACAGCGTGTCCCACACGCCATGTTCCTCGGCGCTATACTGCTCCCAGCCCTGCGGGATCAGCCAGTCGGGGCCGGCGCCCTCGGGCGGTGCGCTCAGCACATGGGTTTCATAAGTGGCGGTGTTCATGGCGCCAATATAGCAAGTTAGCGCGCGATCACCAATCGCTGCGGATTGTCCCGCATCGGTAACTTTACCGCCGCGCGTTGCGGGTGGCGACGCCCAGCGCGGGAAAATCGGTGAAGAAGCCATCGACGCCCGCATCCAGATAGACGGTGATTTCCTCGGCCAGCCGGCCCCGGTCGGCGGGCGCGCGGCCGCGCTGGAAGATCGCGGGGAGGAAGGCGTTTTCGGCCCGGAACGTCCAGGGATGGACGCCGAGCCCGGCGCGGTGCGCCTCCGCCACCAGCGGCGAGACGGGGCCAGTGCCGCGCCAGATCATCGCCTTGTTGGGGCCGATGCCCCAGGCATAGCGGGCGACCGCGCGCAGGCCGGCGGGGGTGGCCATCTCCGCATAGCTCGCCACCGCCTGGTCGGCCGGGCCGCCGCTTGCATCCATCAGCTGGATGAGGCGCACCCCGGTCAGGCTTTTCAGCTTTTTGAGGTTGTTCACCTCGAACGACTGGATGAACACGGGCGCGGCCGCGCTGTCCCACCCGGCGGCCTTCAGCTCGGCGGCGAGCTTTTCCTCCATCGGCAGGCCGATCGAGGCGAAATAGCTGGGATGCTTGGTTTCGGGATAGATGCCGATGATCCGCCCGGTCTCCGCCGTGCGGCGCTTGGCGAGCGCGATGATCTCGGCGAGCGTGGGCACCTCGAACTGGCCGTCATAAGCGGCATTGCCGGGGCGCAGCTGGGGCAGCCGTTCGCGCGCGCGCAGGGTCTTCAGCTCGGCGAGCGTGAAATCCTCGGTAAACCAGCCGGTATGGCTTTCGCCGTCGATCACCTTCGTCACCTTGCGCGCGGCGAATTCGGGGTGGGCGGCAACGTCGGTGGTGCCGGTGATGTCATTCTCGTGCCGGGCGACGAACACGCCGTCCTTGGTCAGCACCAGATCGGGCTCGATGAAGTCGGCGCCCTGGCGGATCGCCAGATCATAGGCGGCCAGCGTATGTTCGGGCCGCTCGCCGCTGGCGCCGCGATGCGCGATGATGATCGGCGCGCGGGCCGGGGGATCGGTGGCCGGGGGTTGGCTCATCGCCCCGCTCTGCCCCAGCGCGGCCGCCGCCGCCAGTAGCCCGCCCAGGAAAATCCAACGCACGGCTTGCCCTCTCGATCGCCAGGCCCCAAATCTAGCGCCTCGCCGTTCGCGTGTCGCCATGTTCCTGGGGGTTACGCCATGCAATTCATCGTAAATGGTCAGGCCCATGTGGCCGATCCCGACATTCGCGCCTCGCTGCTCGATGTGCTGCGCGATCATCTGGGGCTGACCGGCACCAAGAAGGGCTGCGACCATGGCCAGTGCGGCGCGTGCACGGTGCTGGTGAACGGCCGGCGCATCAATGCCTGCCTGACGCTGGCGGTGATGCATCAGGACGACGAGATCACCACCATCGAGGGGCTGGCCGATGGCGACCGGCTGCACCCCATGCAGGCCGCCTTCATCAGGCATGACGGTTTCCAGTGCGGCTATTGCACGCCGGGGCAGATCATGTCGGCGGTCGGCATGCTGGCCGAAGTCGCCGCCGGCATGGCGAGCCATGCCAGCGACAATCTCGACTCGGTGACGCTGACCGAAGCGGAGATTTCGGAACGGATGAGCGGCAATCTGTGCCGCTGTTCGGCCTATCCCAACATCGTCGACGCGATTGCCGAGGTCGCGCAGCTTGGCCCGGCGGCATGAAGAGCTTCACCTATCACCGCCCCGCCACCCCGGCCGAGGCGGTTGCCGCCTTCACCCCCGGCGCGCGCTTCATTGCCGGCGGCACCAATCTGCTCGACCTGATGAAGCTGCAGATCGAAACGCCCGAGGCGCTCATTGACATCAGCCGGCTCGACCTGGCGGGGATCGAGGCGCGGGGTGGCGGGCTGGTGATCGGCGCGACCGCGACCAATGCCGATGTGGCCGCCCACCCGCTGGTGCGTGCGCATTATCCGCTGCTGGCGCGCGCGCTGCTGTCGGGCGCGTCGGCGCAGCTGCGCAACAAGGCGAGCATTGGCGGCAACCTGCTCCAGCGCACGCGCTGTTATTATTTCTATGATGGCGCTGCCCCCTGCAACAAGCGCGTGCCGGGTTCCGGCTGCAACGCGCAGGGCGGTTTCAACCGCATCCACGCCATCCTGGGCGCGAGTGACGACTGCATTGCCACCCACCCCAGCGACATGGCGGTGGCGCTGGCGGCGCTCGATGCCGAGCTGCACCTACTGGGGCCGGACGGGGAACGGCGGCTGCCGCTGGCGGCGCTCTATCGCCTGCCCGGCGACACGCCGCAGCACGAGCACAGCCTGTTGCCGGGCGAGCTGATCACCCATGTCGCGCTGCCCGCGCCGCCGCCGGGGCGCCAGCTTTATCGCAAGGTGCGCGACCGTGCCTCCTATGCCTTTGCGCTGGTGTCGGTCGGCGCTGTCGTGGCAGCGGAAGGCGGCACGATCACGGCGGCGCGGCTGGCCTTTGGCGGCCTGGCCCCGGTGCCGTGGCGATCCCCGGCGGTAGAGGCCGCGCTGATCGGCCAGCCCGCCACCCCGGCAAGCTTTGCCGCCGCCGCCGACGCGCTGCTGGCGGACGCGCGGCCGCAGGGCCATAATGACTTCAAGGTGCCGCTGGCGCGCCGCGTGCTGATCGCCGCGCTCACCCAGCTGACGGAGGGCTGATATGGTCGACTTCCGCATGGACCAGGATTTCGGGCCGTCGGCGCTCGACCGCGGCGTGCAGGGCGTGCTCGGCAAGCCCATCGACCGGATCGACGGCGTCGCCAAGGTCACTGGCGCCGCGCTCTATGCCGCCGAGCACAAGCCCGACGGCAAGATGGCCTATGGCTATGCCATCACCGCCACCATCGCCGCCGGCACCGTGCGCGCGATTGACACGAGCGCAGCGGCCGCGCTGCCCGGCGTGATCGCGATCATTACCGACGATCCCCGCCTGCCCAGCGAATCCCCCATCATCCGCCAGCCACGCATGCCGCGCGCCGACGGCACGCTGGAAAGCTATGGCCAGATACTGGGCGTGGCGGTGGCCGACAGCTTCGAGGCGGCACGCGCGGCGGCGCTGGCGGTGCGGGTGGACTATCTGCCGGTAAAAGGCCGCTATGACACGCGCGCCGGTGCCGCGACCGCGCAAGACCCGCCGGAGGGCGCGATGCTGCCCAATCTGGCCAAGGGCGATGTCGATGCGGCGATGGCGGCGGCGGAAGTCGCGATCGACCAGCATTATGCCACCCCCTATCAGGTGCATGCCGCGATGGAGCCGCACGCCGCCGTCGCCAGCTGGCATGGCGACGAGTTGACGCTTTATGGCGCGATCCAGATCATGCGCGCCTTCGTGCCGGTGCTTGCCGCCTCGCTGGAGATGCCGGCCGAGAAGATCCATGTCCTCTCCCCCTATATTGGCGGCGGCTTTGGCGGGAAGATCGGCGGCGCAGAAACCGTGCTGGCGGCGATTGCGGCACAGCATGTCGGCCGCCCGGTGAAGGTGCAGTTGACCCGGCAACAGCTGTTCCACAGCGTCTATGGCCGGTCGGACACGCACCAGCGGGTGCAGCTGGCCGCCACCCGCGACGGCGTGCTGACCGCCCTCGCGCAGGACAGTCTGGTCAGCCAGAAGACCGGCTATGGCTTTTTCGAGCCCGTCGCGCTGGGGGCGCTGTCGCTGTATGCCGCGCCCAATCGCCGCTTCACCACCCGCATTGCCAAGCTGAACGTGACGCCCGCCGGCGCGGTGCGCGCGCCGGGCGAGGCGGTGGGGATGATGGCGCTGGAAACCGCGCTCGATGAGCTGGCCGAGCGGCTGGGGATGGACCCGGTCGCGCTGCGCAAGGCGAACGAACCGGCGACCGACCCGATGACGGGAAAGCCCTTTTCCACCCGCCGCCTGATCGATTGTTATGACGAGGGTGCCCGCCGCTTCGGCTGGGAGCGCCGGGTGCCGACGCCGGGCACGGTGCGCGAGGGCGACTGGCTGATCGGCATGGGCATGGCAACGGCGGCGCGGGTGAATTTTCTGGCCGACAGCATGGCGCGGGTGCGGCTGACCCCGGCGGGGCTGGCCGAGATCGAAACCGACATGACCGATATCGGCACCGGCACCTATACCATATTGGCGCAGGTGGCGGCGGAGGCGCTGGGCCTGCCGGTGGAGCGGGTGCGGGTGCGGCTGGGCGATTCGCGCGATCCCGCCGGTGCCGGCTCGGGCGGGTCGTTCGGGGCGGCCTCCAGCGCGTCTTCGGTGATGCTGGCGTGCGAGGATCTGGTCGCCGAACTGGCCCGGCGGATGGGCGCGGCGCCGGCCGAAATGACGCTGAAGGACGGCCACGCCATTGCCGGTAACCGCCGCGTGCCGATTGGCGAGCTGGTCGGCGATGCGCCGGTGGAGGCGATGGGCGTACTGCGCCCCGGCAGCAATTCGCGCAGCTGGAGCCAGGGCACCTTTGGCGCGCAATTCGCCGAAGTGGCGGTGCATGCGGTGTCTGGCGAGGTGCGCGTGCGCCGGCTGCTGGGCGTGTTCGATTGCGGACGCGTGCTGAACGCCAAGACCGCGCGCAGCCAGGCGATTGGCGGCATGATCTGGGGGCTGGGCTATGCCCTCCACGAAGCCGCCATCCTCGACCCGCGCACCGGCGCCTATGTCAACCGCGACCTTGGCGAATATCACATCCCGGTGAACGCCGATGTGCCGCAGATCGAGGCCTATTTCATCGAGGAGATCGACCCCCATGCCAGCCCCGTGGGTGCCAAGGGGCTGGGGGAACTCGGCATTTCGGGCGTCGGCGCGGCGGTGACCAACGCCGTTTACAATGCGTGCGGCGCGCGGGCGCGCGAATGGCCGATGACGCTCGACCATATCCTGCCGCACCTGCCGGCGGTGTAGCGCGGTGGCCGATAATGACAGCGTGCTCGCCGCCGCGCGCCAGTGGAAGGGCGCCCGGCTGGCGCTCGCCACGGTGGTGTCCACCTGGGGCTCGGCCCCTCGCCCGCGCGGCAGCCATATGCTGGTGCATGAGGACGGCCGGTTCGAAGGATCGGTCTCCGGCGGTTGCGTCGAAAGCGACATTCTGGCCACCGCTGCGGCCGTTATTGCCGGCGAACCGGCGCAATTGAAGCGCTATGGCGTGGCCGATGCCGCAGCCTGGGAAGTGGGCCTGCCCTGTGGCGGCGAGATAGAGGTGCTGGTGCAGCCGGTCGCCGATTCAGGCTATCCATTTGAGATATTTGACTTAATCGAGGAAGCGAGACAGCAAGGCACGGTTTTTTCAGTATCCACGGAACTGTCTAGTTACCGCACCACCCCCGGCGTGATGGATGGCGCCTTCGTCAACCATTACCCCCCACCCCGCCGGCTGATCATCGTCGGCGCGGTGCAGATCGCCCAGGCGCTGGCCGGCCTCGCCCGCGAACTGGGGATCGCGGTGACGGTGATCGATCCGCGCGCCCGGTTCCTGACCGAGGAACGTTTTCCCGGCGTCGCGCTCGATGATCGCTGGCCCGATGACGCCATCACGGCGCTGCGCCCCGACCCGGCCAGCGCGGTCGTCACCCTGAGCCATGACATCAAGATCGACGATCCGGCGCTGATCGCCGCGCTTTCCTCCGGCGCCGGCTATGTCGGTGCGCTCGGCTCGCGCCGCAGCCATGCCGCACGGGTCGAGCGGCTGCAGGCGGCCGGCCTGGACGACGCGGCGATTGCCCGGATCGACGCGCCGGTCGGTCTCGATATCGGCGCGGTCGGCCCCGCCGAAATCGCGCTGTCGATCGCGGCGGCGATGGTGCAGGCCTTTCATGGTCGCGGCTAGCCGCACCCTGCTGGTGCTGCTGGCGGCGGGCCGCTCGACCCGCTTTGGCGATGCCGACAAGCTCGCCGCCATGCTGGCGGGCAAGCCGCTCGCCCGCCACGCCGTCGATGCGCTCGCGCCGATCGCGTTTCTCGGCCGGGTGGCGGTGGTCTCCGGCACCGCGATCGACTTTGCTGCCTGGGGTTATCGCCCGATCCTGAACCCCGCGCCGGAGGACGGACTGTCGGCCTCGGTACGGCTGGGCGCCGCCGCCGCGCGCGAGGCAGGGGCCGCCGCTGCGCTGATCGTGCTGGCCGACATGCCGCGTATTTCCGCCGGCCATGTCAGCCGGCTGCTCCAGGCCGCGCGAACCGCCGATGATGTCGTCGCCTCCGCCGATGGCGACCGCACCAGCCCGCCCGCGCTGTTCGCCGCCGGGCGCTTTGCCGATCTGATGGGGGTGAAGGGCGACGAAGGCGGCCGCGCGCTGATCCGCGGCGGTATCCGCGTGCCGGCGCCTGCCGATACGCTTGTCGATATCGACACGCCCGAGGATCTGGCGCGGCTCAGCACCCTGCCGGCGTGAGCCGCGCGCGCCTGCTTACCGTCCCGGTGCCGAGCAGCTCGACTGGCCGGCGCACAGACCAAGCGATGGCAGGACCACCGGCTGCACGATCTCAAGCGACGGCACCGTGATGCCATTCGGCGGCGTGATCCCCTGCAGCACCTGCACCTGCTGCTGCGGCGTGTCGCCCACCCGGTTGATGGTGAAGCTGCCCGGCACGAAGGTAAGCGTGTAATTCGGGCTCGCCGCCAGCGTGCCAATGGTAATGCCGTAAATCCCCGGCAGTTCGCCCGCTGCCCGCGTCAGCGCGCCGGTCAGGCTGTCGCCAGCAACCAGCATGCCGTTGGTCAGGCGGAAGGTCAGCACCGGATCGACCGTGCCCTGCGGCTTGCTGAGATCGTCGGCGGTCACCGTCAGCGCCCGGCGCAGGATCGTCCCGGTCGCCACGGTCGGCGCGGTCAGGACGTAATTGCCCGCATCCGCCCCGGTCAGCGTGGTGCCGGCTACCGCAACGTTGATCCCCGTGCCCGCATTGGCGCTGGCAAAGGTGAAGCTTGTGCCGCTGGTGCCGACCGTATCGCCTGCGACCACGCCGTTCAGCGTGACCGTGCCGGAGCCGGTGCGATTGCCGTCATAGGTCTTGGCGTTGACGGTCACATTGGCGGTCAGCACCGCACGGAGGATATCGCCGAGCGCCGTCGCCGGCACGGTCAACGTATAGTTGCCCGCATCGGCGCCGGTCAGTGTCGTGCCTGCGATGGTAACCGTCTTGCCGGTCCCGGCATTCTTGTCGGCGAAGGTGAAGGTCGTACCGGTAGTGCCGACCGTGTCGCCCGCGATCACGCCGTTCAGCGTCACGGTGCCAGTGCCCGTGCGATTGCCGTCATAAGTCTTCGCATTCACCCGCACATTGGCCGTGAGCGCCGCGCGCAAAATGTCCCCCAGCGCGGTTGCCGGCACAGTCAGCGTATAGTTGCGAGCATCCGCCCCGGTTAGGTTGGTCCCGGCAATCGTCACCGTCTTGCCTGTGCCAGCATTCTTGTCGGCAAAGGTGAAGGTGGTGCCGGTGGCGCCAACCGTATCGCCCGCCACAACACCATTCAGCGTCACGATGCCGGTGCCGGTCCGCGTGCCATCATAGATTTTGGTATCGACCCGTACACTGGCGGTTAGGACCGCACGCAGAATGTCACCCAGCGCGGTTGCAGGCACGGTTAGCGTATAGTTGCCCGCATCGGCGCCGGTCAGTGTCGTGCCGGCGATGGTGACGGTCTTGCCGGTGCCCGCATTCTTGTCGGCAAAGGTGAAGGTCGTGCCGCTGGTCCCGACCGTGTCGCCCGTCACGACGCCGTTCAGCGTCACACTGCCCGATCCGGTGCGGTTCCCGTCATAGGTCTTCGCGTTCACCCGCACATTGGCCGTGAGCGCTGCACGGAGGATATCGCCGAGCGCGGTTGCCGGCACGGTCAGCGCATAGTTGCCCGCATCGGCGCCGGTTAGCGTCGTGCCCGCAATCGTCACCGTCTTGCCGGTGCCGGCATTCTTGTCGGCGAAGGTGAAGGTCGTACCGGTGGTGCCGACCGTGTCGCCCGCGATCACGCCGTTCAGCGTCACTGTGCCAGTGCCCGTGCGATCGCCGTCATAGGTCTTGGCGTTGACTGCCACGTTCGCCGTCAAAGCCGCACGCAGAATGTCGGCGAGTGCGGTCCCCGGCACGGTAAGCGTATAGTTGCCCGCATCAGCGCCTGTCAGCGTGGTACCGGCGATCGTCACCGTCTTGCCATTGCCGGCGTTCTTGTCGGCAAAGGTGAAGGTGGTGCCCGCCGTGCCGACATCATCGCCCGCCACCACGCCGTTCAGCGTCACGTTACCAGAGCCAGTGCGGTTGCCGTCATAGGTCTTGTTGTTGGC
>NZ_JAIESM010000029.1 GCF_019746015.1 Sphingomonas sp.
CCTGGTGGCGAGCAAGGCGCTGGGCCAGAATTTCCTGTTCGACGGCCAGCTGCTGGCGCGCATTGCCGCCATTCCCGAGGCGATCGACGGCGCAGAAGTGCTGGAGGTTGGCCCCGGCCCCGGCGGGCTGACCCGCGCGCTGCTGCTGGCGGGAGCGCAGGTGACCGCGATCGAGCGCGACCGGCGCTGCCTGCCGGCGCTGGCCGAACTGGGGGAGGCGTTTCCGGGCCGGTTGCGCGTGATCGAGGGCGATGCGACCGAAATCGATGCAGCCGCCCTGTTCACCGGCCAGCCGCACATCGTCAGCAACCTGCCCTATAATGTCGGCACCGCACTGCTGGTCGGCTGGCTGTCGGCGCCGTGGCTGCCCTGGTGGCAATCACTGACTTTGATGTTCCAGCGCGAGGTTGCCGAACGGATCGTGGCGCCGGTGGGCAGCGATCATTATGGCCGGCTGGCCGTGCTCGCCCAGTGGCGGGCCGAGGTGAAGCTGGCGATGCCGGTCCACCGCTCCGCCTTCACCCCGCCGCCCAAGGTGATGTCGGCGGTGGTGCATCTTCGCCCGCGCGCGGCACCCGATGGCGTGCGGCTGGCGACGCTGGAAAAGCTGACGGCGGCCGCCTTCGGCCAGCGGCGCAAGATGCTGCGCCAGAGCTTGAAATCGGTACCCGGCGCGCTCGACGCGCTGGCCGGGCTCGGCATCGATGCGACCGCGCGGGCGGAGACGATCAGCGTCGACCAGTTCGTGGCGCTGGCCCGCGCGCTGGACTGAGACCCCGGTTACTGGCGCGAGGGCGGCTTGCCGGCCTGTGCGACGACCGGCGCGGTGGCGGCGCCGCGCGCGATTGCGGCGGCCAGCGCCACCCCTTGCGGGCAGGCGGACGGGCAGCGCTTCTTGATCTTGGCCAGATTGTCGCGCGCCCGGTCGATCGCGCCGCGCGCGACAAACGCCTCGCCCTGCCCCTGAAGCGCGGCAAGATCGCCCGGATCGAGTGTCAACGCCTCGCGATAGAAGCGGATCGCCTTGCCCGGCAGCCCCTGCGCCATGGCAATGCCGGCCAACTGGTTGAGCGCGGCGCGGTTGCGCGGATCGACCGCGAGCGCGGTTTCCAGCGTGTCGGTCGCCGCCTGCAGATTGCCGGCGGCGCGCGCCGCCTGCCCCTCCGCCACCAGCGCCATCGAGCGCGGGTCGATCTGATCGTCGGGCCGCTGGCCATGCAGCGCGGTCGACACAGTGAGCAGAGCAAGCGCGCCGGCAGCGGCGAGCGACGAATACCGCATGATGGTCTCCAGAACCGAAAGTGGGTTGGCTAGCATGGCGCGCGCAGTCTCGCGACAAAAAAGCCGTCCGTCGAGTCCCGCGCCGGGGTCAGTCGCCAGCCGGCGCCATGCGCACGGCCAACGGGCAGCGCCGGCGGCTCCGCCACCCAGCCCGGATGGGCGGCGAGGAACGCTGCCACCTGATCCGCCCCTTCGCGGTCCAGCAGCGAACAGGTGATATAGACCAGCGCGCCGCCCGGCCGCACCAGCGGCTGCGCGACCGCCAGCAGATGCGCCTGCGTGGCCGCCAGCCGGTCGAGCCGCGCCGGGGTCAGGCGCCAGCGGCTTTCGGGGTTGCGCCGCCAGGTGCCGGTGCCCGAACAGGGCGCATCGATCAGCACCACGTCCGCGCGCCCCCGCCAATCGGCGAGCGCCACCGTCTCCTGCCCCGGGTTCATCAGCCGCGTTTCCACCGTGGCGCCGGCCCGCTCGGCACGCGGGCCAAGCCGCGACAGCCGGGCCCGGTCGACATCGCAGGCGATGAGCGGCGCCGCGCCCGCCGCTGCCAGCGCCAGCGTCTTGCCGCCTGCCCCGGCGCACAGATCGATCACCGCGCGGCCGGCAACCGGCCCTGCCGCCAGCGCAACCGCCTGGCTGCCGGCGTCCTGCACCTCGAACCCGCCCGACAGATGCAGCGGGTGCTGTTCCAGCATTGCCCCTTCGGCAATGCGCAGTGCGTCGGGCAGCCCTGCAATCGGCGCGGCGCCCGGCACCGCCGCCATCACGTCCGCCAGCGAACTGCGCACCGGGTTGAGGCGCAGATCAAGCGGCGCGCGGCCGGTGAGCGCCGCCAGCTCATCCCCCGCCAGCCCCGATGCGGCGAGCGCCTCCACCAGCCAGGCCGGCGCGACACCCGCCGCTGCCACCGGCTCGCCAGCGACGATGGGCGCCGGCCCGTGCGGCGATCCGTCAAACAGCGCGCCGAGCGCCGGATCGTCCGCCACCAGGCCGAGCAGCGCGGCGCGCCCCGACGCCGGCACCTCGCCCGCGCGGCGGATGGCGGCATAGACCAGCTCGCGCACGGCCCGCCGGTCCTTCGATCCGGCATAGCGCCGCGTCGCGAAATAGCGCGCGATCAGCGTATCGGCCGCCGCCCCGCCCCCGCGCGCGGCATCGATGATCGCATCGAGCAGCTCGATTGCCGCCTCCGCGCGGGCCGCCGGCGTCATCGCTGTGGCCCCGCGCCCGGTTCAGCGCGTCGGGTAATTGGGGGCCTCACGCGTGATCGTCACGTCGTGGACGTGGCTTTCCTTCAGCCCGGCATTGGTAATCCGCACGAAGCGGGCGCGCTGCTGAAGCTCCTCGATCGTGCGCGCGCCGGTATAGCCCATCGCCGCGCGCACGCCGCCGGCCAGCTGGTGGATCACGTCCTTGGCCGGCCCCTTGAACGGCACCTGCCCCTCAATCCCCTCCGGCACCAGCTTCAGCTGGTCCTTGATGTCCTGCTGGAAATAACGGTCGGCCGAACCCTTGGCCATCGCCCCCACCGAGCCCATGCCGCGATAGGATTTGTAGGCGCGACCCTGATAGAGGAAGGTTTCGCCCGGCGCTTCCTCGGTCCCGGCCAGCAGCGAGCCGATCATCACGCTCGACGCGCCGGCCGCCAGTGCCTTGGCCACGTCGCCGGAGGTACGGATGCCGCCATCGGCAATCACCGGAATGCCCGAACGGGCGGCTTCGGCGGCACAGTCCATGATCGCGGTCAGCTGCGGCACGCCCACGCCCGCCACCACGCGGGTGGTGCAGATCGAGCCCGGGCCGATGCCCACCTTCACCGCGTCTGCGCCTGCATCGATCAGCGCGCGTGTCGCCTCGGCCGTGGCGACATTGCCGGCGACCACCTGCACCGCGTTCGACAGCGCCTTCACCCGCTCCACCGCGCGCGCCACGTCGCGATTATGGCCGTGCGCGGTGTCGATCACCACCAGGTCGACCTCGGCCGCGACCAGCGCGTCGCTGCGCGCAAAGCCCGCCTCGCCAACGGTGGAGGCCGCCGCCACGCGCAGCCGCCCGGCGCCATCCTTGGTCGCCGCCGGATAGGTGACCGCCTTTTCGATGTCCTTCACGGTGATCAGCCCGATGCAGCGATAGGCATCGTCCACCACCAGCAGCTTTTCGATGCGCCGCGCGTGGAGCAGCCGGCGCGCCTCCTCCTGGCTGACGCCGGGGCGGACGGTGGCCAGATTGTCGCGCGTCATCAGCTCGGCCACCGGCTGGCGCGGATTTTCGGCAAAGCGCACGTCGCGGTTGGTGAGAATGCCGACCAGCCGGCCATTCTCCTCCGTCACCGGAATGCCGCTGATGCGGTGGCGCGCCATCAGCTCCTGCGCCTCGGCCAGCGTGGCACCGGGGCGGATGGTGATGGGGTTCACCACCATGCCGCTTTCAAAGCGCTTCACCTGGCGGACGGCCGCGACCTGTTCCTCGATCGACAGATTGCGGTGCAGCACGCCGATGCCGCCCATCTGCGCCATCACGATCGCCATGTCGGCCTCGGTCACCGTGTCCATTGCGGCGGAGAGGAACGGGATGTTGAGCGTAATCTCGCGCGACAGCCGGGTGCGCGGATCGGCCATGGATGGCACGATGTCGGACTCGGCCGGCGTCAGCAGGACGTCGTCGAAAGTAAGGCCGAGGCGGATGTCCATGGGCTGCCAGATCCTGGGTGAAGGGTGAATCGTGGCGGCCCATGTAACCAAGCGCGCCCCAGGACGCTAGGGGGCGCGCCCGATTGTCATGTTGGTGCGTTACCCTGTCTTGCGGCGCAGCGTGCGCCCGATGGGAGAACCGATATGAGCATCTTCGGCATGATCAAGGACGCGATCTGGGGAAAGAAGGCGCAGGCGGCGCCCGCCCCGGCTGCGGTGGCCCCTGCCGCTGTCGCCCCCGCGACACCTGCTGCCATCGCCCCGGCAGCCCCGCCCGCCGCCGCACCGATGACCCCGGCAGAGATCGAAACGCTGCTTGCCGCCATGGCCGCAGAACATGGTGAGGCGCTCAACTGGCGCGACTCGATTGTCGATCTGATGAAACTGGTCGGGCTGGACCCGACGCTGGCTAACCGCAAAGAGCTGGCCGAGGAGCTTGGCTATCCTGGCGAGCGCGACGGCAGCGCCGCCATGAACATCTGGCTGCACAAGCAGGTGATGGAACAGCTTGCCGGCAATCGCGGCGCCGTGCCGGCGGCACTGACGCACTGAACGGCAAGGCGGCGCGCCCGGCGCAAAACGTCCGGGCGCGCGCGCCGCTTACTTCTTGCCGAACAGCCCGCCGGCCAGCCCGGCCAGATCGTTGAGCGGATTGCCGTCGCCATCCTTGTCGAGCATGCCGCCGACCTGCCCCAGAATGCCGCCGGCCCCTGCCGAGGCACCGCCGAGCAGGCCGGACAGCTGACCGAGCGCGCCCTCGCCACCGATATGGCCGATCAGCTGCTGCAGCGCGTCGGTCGGCAGGCCGGTATTGGCGGCGGCGGCCTCCACCGTGTCACCGGGTTCGGCATGGGCCTGGCCCAGCGCGGCCATGGCCTGCTCGGTCTGTTCAGGCGTCAGCCCGACCTTGCCGGCAAGACCCGCGATATCGATGTTGCCGCCCAGCTGCGACAACAGACCATCCAGCATACCCATCGCCTCATCTCCCGCATGATTGCTGCGCAACCCTATCACAGCGCTGGCAGCGGCGCGAGGTCGGGGCTTACGAATTCATGGCGCGCAGCGACCGAGAAAAGCCTGTCAGCGCTGTAAAATTTCAGCGGCCAGCCCCGGCTGCCGATCGGCGACAGCAGCAGCGCGTTGACCGAGTCGGCCAGCCCCGCCGGCCGCTGGCGCAGGTGCAGCCGCACGCCATGCACATACACCCGGGTGATCGTGTCGTGATAGCCGCCCCGGTCGTCATTCACCCCGCCGACCGCGACGTTATAGCTGCTGATGATCGCGCGGATCCGCGCATCGACATCGATGTCGGGCCGCTCGCTCAGCAGATAGTGGCAGGCAGCCAGATGCGCCTCGTGCGTCCAGTCGGCGCGCGGCAGGCTGTGGTCGAGCAGGCCGGTGCCGATGCGCACGATCTCGGCATCGGCAGTGAACAGGCGGGGTGTGTGGGTCATGGCAGTTGTTTTCCGGGCATCCTGGGAAAGGAAGGCCCGGAAAGAACTGACCGGGCCGCGTCAGGCGGGTTGGCTTACCCCCGGCGCCGATTGGCGGACGCTTTCGTCGACATGGTCGGCGAACTGGGCGAAATTCTCGTTGAACAGGTCGACGAGCTTGGCCGCCATCGCGTCATACGCGTCCTTATCGGCCCAGGTCTCGCGCGGGTCGAGGATCGCGGCATCGACGCCCGGCACCGCCACCGGCACCTTGAACCCGAAATTGGGGTCGGTGCGGAACTCGACATCGTTCAGGCTGCCGTCGAGCGCGGCGTTCAGCAGCGCGCGGGTCGCCTTGATCGGCATGCGGTGGCCGGTGCCATATTTGCCGCCGGTCCAGCCGGTGTTGACCAGCCAGCAATCGACCCCGCCCTTGGCGATCCGCTCCTTCAGCAGATTGCCATAGACGCTGGGATGGCGCGGCATGAACGGCGCGCCGAAGCAGGTGGAGAAGGTCGCCTCGGGCTCGGTCACGCCGATTTCGGTGCCGGCGACCTTGGCGGTGTAGCCCGACAGGAAGTGATACATCGCCTGATCCGGCGTCAGCTTGGCGATCGGCGGCAGCACGCCGAACGCATCCGCCGTCAGCATCACCACGTTGCGCGGCACCGGCCCCATATTCTCGGCCGAGGCATTGGGGATGAAGTCGATCGGATAGGCGCCGCGGGTATTCTCGGCCAGGCTGTTGTCGTCCAGGTCGAGCGTGCGGGTCGCCTCGTCCATCACCACATTTTCAAGCACCGTGCCGAACCGCTTGGTGGTGGCATAGATTTCGGGCTCGGCCTCGGCCGACAGGCGGATCATCTTGGCATAGCAGCCGCCCTCGAAATTGAAGACGGCAGTGTCCGACCAGCCATGCTCGTCGTCACCGATCAGGGTGCGGCTGGCATCGGCGCTGAGCGTCGTCTTGCCGGTGCCCGACAGGCCGAAGAACACGGCGGTGTCCCCTTCCGGCCCGATATTGGCCGAGCAGTGCATCGGCATGATGCCCTTGGTCGGCAGCAGATAGTTGAGCAGGCCGAACACCGACTTCTTCATCTCGCCGGCATATTTGGTGCCGCCGATCAGGATCAGCCGGTCGGTGAAGTTGACCGCGATCACCGTTTCGCTGCGGCAGCCATGGCGGGCCGGGTCGGCGCGGAAATCGGGCAGGTCGATGATCGTGAAGTCAGGCTCAAACCCGGCCAGTTCCGCTTCCTGCGGCCGCACCAGCAGGGTGCGGATGAACAGATTGTGCCAGGCGAGCTGGTTGATCACCCGCACCCGCACGCGGTGTTCGGGCTGCGAGCCGCCGTACAGATCCTGTACGTAGAGCGTCTCGTTTACACCCACAGCGGCCATGAAGTCCGCCTTCAGCGCGGCGAAATGCTCCGGCGTCATCGCCTTGTTGGATTTTCCCCACCAGATCGTCTGGTCGGTCTGCGCGTCGCGCACGATGAACTTGTCATTGGCGGAGCGGCCGGTGTGGCGGCCGGTTTCCACCACCAGCGCGCCATCCTTGGACAGGCGCCCCTCGCCCCGGCGCAGCGCCTGCTCCACCAGCGGCGCGGTGCCCAGATTCCAGTGGATCGCTGCCCGGGTCTCGATGCCCTGTGCTTCCAGACCCTTGATCGGGGTACGCTCGCTCACCGCCACTCTCCTAAAACCATAGCCCCACAGCATAGCACCGCGTCGCGCGCGATGCATACGTATGTCGACTCGGCGCATATCGCCCGGCGCCGCCGGGGTCAAATGGCGCGGGCGTTGAGCGGCGGCCAACTTTGCCCTAGTCGTGGACAGGTTGTACTTTTGCCTGCCAAGGACGTGCCCGAGATGACGGCGACGATCGCCCTGGTCGATGACGACCGCAACATCCTGACCTCGGTGTCGATCGCGCTTCAGGCCGAAGGGTTTCTGACGCGCGTCTATTCCGATGGCGAAAGCGCGCTGAAGGCGCTGGTCGACAATCCGCCCGACCTGGCCATTTTCGACATCAAGATGCCGCGCATGGACGGGCTGGAGCTGCTGCGCCGCCTGCGCGAAAAATCGCTGCTGCCGGTGATCTTCCTGACCAGCAAGGATGACGAGCTGGACGAGGCGCTGGGGCTGGCGATGGGCGCCGACGACTATATCGCCAAGCCGTTTTCGCAGCGGCTGCTGATCGCGCGCATCCGGGCCATTTTGCGCCGCACCGAACTGACCCAGCCCAGCACCGCCGACGACGCCCAGCCGGCGGCGCCCGACAAGATCGTGCGCGGCCGTCTGGCAATGGACCCGGCCCGGCACAAGGTGACCTGGGGCGGCCAGCCAGTGACGCTGACCGTCACCGAATTCCTGATTCTGGAAACGCTCGCCCAGCGGCCGGGCATCGTGAAGAACCGCAACCAGCTGATGGATGCCGCCTATCAGGACGACATCTATGTCGATGATCGCACCATCGACAGCCACATCAAGCGCGTGCGGCGCAAATTCCGCCAGGTCGACCCCGAATTCGATGCGATAGAGACATTATATGGCGCGGGCTATCGCTTCTCGGAGGAATAGCGAGCGCGAGCCCGGGCTGAACTGGTCCGGCCGGGTCACGCTCACCCGGCGTATTCTCGCCGTCAACATCTTCGCGCTCGCGATGCTGGCGGGCGGCTTCTTCTATCTGGACAGCTATCGCAGCCGCATCGTCGACAGCCGCACCGTGCAGGCAGTGCGCGAGGCACGGCTGGCCGCCGCCGCGCTGGCCGCCGTGCCGGCCGGGGAGCGGGCATCGCTGATGCTGACGCTGGCGCGCGAGACGGGCAACCGCATCCGCCTGTTCGAAGGGGGCAGCGAAATTGCCGACACCAGCGCGATGGGGCTGGACAATTTCACGCTGGACGATCCGGCGCGCGAACGCTGGGGCCAGACCATCGGCCGCTGGCTGGACACGCTGATCGACGCGGTGGTGCGCGCCGCCGCCGCCCCGCTCTATGCCGAGCCACCACGCGGCATCGCCCCGCCGGACGTGGCCGAGGCGCTGGAGCGCGGTGTCGCATCGGCGCGGGTATGGCGCGCGCCCGACCGGACGCCCATCATCACCGCCGCCGCACCGCTGGCCGGCGGCATGGCGGTGATGACGGCGGTCAACGCGCGCGACATTACCGAGACGGTGCGGCTGGAGCGGTTCCGCCTGTCGATCGTGCTGCTGGTGACGACCCTGGTGTCGATCTATCTCTCGCTGTTTCTGGCGCGCACCATTGTCGGCCCGCTCAGGCGGCTCGCGCGCGCGGCGGTGCGGGTGCGGCTGGGCCGCGCGCGCGAAGTGGTGGTGCCGCGCCTGCCCGAACGCCGCGACGAGATTGGCAGCCTGGCGCGCGCGCTGTCGGACATGAGCCAGGCCCTGCGCGCACGGATCGACGCTACCGAGGCCTTTGCCGCCGATGTGACGCACGAGATGAAGAACCCGCTCGCCTCGCTGCGGTCGGCAGCGGAAGGGCTGGACCGGGTGCAGGACCCCGATCTGCGCGGCCGGCTGATGGAGATCATCCGCGACGATATCCGCCGGCTCGACCGGCTGATCACCGACATTTCCGAAGCCTCGCGCCTCGACGCGCAGCTGAGCCGCGCCAAGTTCGAGCCGGTGGACGTGGCCGCGATGATCGAGGCGCTGATCGCCCAGCGCGCGGCGCGCGGCATCGAGCGCGGCGTCGCCATCCAGTTCGAGGTGGCACGCGACGGCGCGCTGGTGGTGATGGGCGAGGCGATCCGGCTGGAACGGGTGTTCGAAAACCTGATCGACAACGCCATTTCCTTTTCCCCCGATGGCGGCACGGTGCGCCTGACGCTGGGCGATACCGGGCCGGACGCGCTGATTACGGTGGATGACGAAGGCCCTGGCGTGCCCGAGGAAGCGCGCGAGAAAATTTTCCGTCGTTTCCAGTCGATTCGCCCAGAGGGAGAGGCGTTTGGCCAGCATTCGGGGCTGGGCCTGGCCATTGCGCGCGCGATCGTGGACGGGCATCAAGGCACCATCACTGTCGAATCGCGCGATGATCGCATATCGGGGGCGCGGTTCGTCGTTACGCTACCACTGGCGGCGTAATCGCGAGGGCGGCGCGATGGAGGGTTGATGACTGCGGTTTCCTCCGAAACGCTGCACGCAACCAGCGTCGCCATTGGCGGGCGGGCAGTGCTGATCATGGGCCGTTCGGGCGCCGGCAAGTCTGACCTGGCGCTGCGGCTGATCGATCGCGGGGCGCAGCTGGTGAGCGACGACTATACACTGCTGGTGCGCGCAGGCGCCCGGTTGCTGGCCAGCCCGCCGGCGACGATTGCCGGCCGCATGGAAATCCGGGGGCTCGGCATTGTCGACATGGCGCATGTCGACGCGGTGCCGGTCGCGCTGCTGGTTGAGCTGACCGACGATGTCGAACGGATGCCGCCGCCGCTCACCCCCCATCGCCGGGTGGCCGGCATCGACGTGCCGATCTACGCGGTGGAGGGCGACTGGCCCTCCGCGCCGATCAAGGTGGAGCATGCGCTGCGGCTGAAGGGCATGGCATGAGCAAGGACGTGCTGCTTGTCACCGGCATGTCGGGCGCGGGCAAATCGACCGTGCTCAACACGCTGGAAGACCTGGGCTGGGAAGTGCTGGACAATTTTCCGGTGCGGCTGATCGACCGGCTGCTCGCCCCGGCGGGCGATGGCCGGCACGAAGATGCAGACCGGCCGCTCGCCATCGGCATCGGCGCGCAGACGCGCGATTTCGATCCCGCCCGCCTCGTCCAGCGGATCGGCCGCCTGCGCGAGGATGACGGGCACAATATCGGCACGCTGTTCCTCGATTGCTCGAACACCGAGCTGGAGCGGCGCTATTCGGAAACGCGGCGGCGCCACCCGCTGGCGCTCGACCGGCCGGCGGCCGACGGCATTTTGCGCGAGCGGACCCTGCTCGCCCCGGTGCGCAGCTGGGCGAACCGGCTGATCGACACCTCGAACCTGTCTGCCAACGAACTGGCCGCGCAGATCCGCTCGACCTTCAGCCGCGAGGGGCATAGCCCCCTCACCCTCAGCGTGATGTCGTTCGGCTTTGCCCGCGGCATTCCGCGCGATGCCGATCTGGTGCTCGACATGCGCTTTCTGCGCAACCCGCACTGGGACGAGAAGCTGCGCCCGCGCACCGGGCTGGACGCGGACGTTGGCGCCTATGTCGCGGCCGACACTGCCTATGCCGATGCGATGGCAGCGATCGACACGCTGCTGCTCACCCTGCTGCCGCGCTATCGGGCGGAGGGGAAAAGCTATGTGACGATCGCGTTCGGCTGCACCGGCGGGCGGCATCGCTCGGTGCATGTCGCCGAACGCGTCGCCGCCCTGTTGCGCGCGAACGGTTTTTCGCCCACGGTCGCGCATCGCGATCTCGGCGCGGCGCCGCAGGACCAGCTGGAGGGTAGCCCCAGCACCCGCCGCCGCCCGGCCGACGCTGGATGAGTGATGAAAAGAGTGAACAAAGTCAAATGATTGGGCTGGTATTGGTGACCCATGGTCGGCTCGCCCATGAATTCGTGACGGCGATGGAACATGTCGTCGGCAAGCAGGAGCGAGTCGCGGCGATCTCGATCGCGCCCGACGAGATGGAAACGCGCCGGGGCGACATCGCCACCGCGATTGCCGACGTCGATGCGGGACAGGGCGTGATCGTGCTGACCGATCTGTTCGGCGGCACCCCGTCCAACCTTGCCATCTCGCTGATGGAGCCGGGCCGGGTCGAAGTGATTGCCGGCATCAACCTGCCGATGCTCATCCGCCTGGAAAGCGCGCGCAAGGCGATGAAAGTGGTCGACGCCGTGGCCGCCGCGCGCGACGCGGGCCGCAAATATATCCGTGTCGCCTCCGAAGAACTGGGCGCAGCGGCGGCGTGAGCGAAACGGCGCGCACGGTTGCCATCACCAATCGCCGTGGCCTGCACGCGCGCGCCAGTGCCAAATTCGTGACGCTGGCCGCCACCCTGCCCTGCGAAGTGGTGGTGGAAAAGGACGGGCACAGCGTGACCGGCCGTTCGATCATGGGGCTGATGATGCTGGGCGCGGCGATGGGCGACAGCATCACCATCCGCGCCGACGGCGACGGCGCCGCCGACGCGGTCGCACAGCTCGCCGCGCTCGTTGAGGCCAAGTTTGACGAGGAATAACGCGGGAAGGCGAGCTTGAGATGCCCCGCGAGATAACCGCCTATTCCAACCCGCTGATCAAACGCGTGCGCCAGCTGCGCGAGAAGCGCCACCGCCGCGCCGAAGGCCTGTTCCTGGCCGAGGGGCTGCGCATCCTGACCGAGGCGCGCGAGGCCGGGCGCCTGCCGCACTATCTGTTCTTCGCGCGCGACAGTGCGGCGCACCCGCTGGTGCGGACACTGATCGCCGAGGTGGAGCAGGCTGGCGGCGAAGCGATCGAGACGATTCCCGACATTTTGAGCAAGCTGTCGGGCAAGGATAATCCGCAGGCCGTGGTCGGCGTGTTCGCCGAATTTGCCCGCCCGCTGGCGAGCCTGAACCGCGCCGCCGCGCCGATCTGGCTGGTCGCGGAGCGGCTGCGCGACCCCGGCAATCTGGGCACCATCCTGCGCACCGGCGATGCGGTGGGCGCGGGCGGCCTGATTCTGATAGGCGACTGTGTCGATCCGTTTTCGGTGGAGGCGGTGCGCGCCAGCATGGGCGCGCTGTTCACGGTGCCGGTGGTGCAGGCCGACTGGGCCGATTTCCTCGGCTGGCTGCGCGCCGGGCCGGGGCAGCTGGTCGGCCTCAGCCTCGACACGCCGACTGACTATCGCGCCGCGCGCTATCAGGCGCCGTGCTTCCTGCTGACCGGCAACGAAGCGCAAGGCATGCCCGCCGACTATGCCGCCCAGTGCGACCTGCGAGTCAAAATCCCCATGCGCGGCAAGGCCGACAGCCTGAACGCCGCCGTCGCCACCGCGGTGATGGCCTATACCGTGCTCGCCCAGCTGGGGGATTGATC